>JBBDRY010000093.1:0-26159 GCA_040905225.1 Chloroflexota bacterium
TTTCGGCTGCCGTCGGCGCTCGACAATCGGCCGCTCACGTTCGAGGAGTTCGAGGAACACCTCAACCAGGTGATCTACATGTCGGCGACGCCGGGCGCCTACGAGCTCCAGCGTGCCGAGCAGATCGTCGAGCAGCTCGTCCGCCCCACGGGCATCATCGATCCGGAGATCACGGTTCATCCGACCGAGGGCCAGATCGACGACCTGATGGACCGCATCCGCGATCGGGTCGAGCGCGGCGAGCGTGTCCTGGTTACGACCCTCACGAAGAAGATGGCCGAGGATCTGGCCGACTACCTGCACGAAATGGGCGTGAAGGTCGCCTACCTCCACTCGGAGGTCGACACGCTCGAACGCGTCCAGATCCTGCGCGACCTGCGCCTGGGCATCTACGACGTGCTCGTTGGGATCAACCTCCTGCGCGAGGGGATCGACCTGCCCGAGGTAACGCTGGTGGCGATCCTCGATGCGGACAAGGAGGGCTTCCTGCGCTCCGCGTGGGCACTCATCCAGGTATCGGGCCGTGCTGCGCGCAATATCAGCGGCGAGGTCGTGATGTACGCGGATCGCATCACCGAGTCGATGCAGGTCGCGATCGACGAGACCAAGCGGCGACGGACGAACCAGCAGAGGTACAACGTCGAGCACGGGATCGTGCCGCAGACGATCGTCAAGGGCATCCGCGACATCAACGATCGGCTGCGCGCCGTGGCCGAAGCCAGCGGAGCCTACGAAACCGCCGGACGCGCGCGCGAACTGTCTGCGATGTCGCGCGAGGAGATCGTCAAGGTCGTCTCCCAGATGGAGGCCGAGATGCGCGCGGCCGCCAAGGAGCTCGACTTCGAGCGCGCCGCCGCGCTACGTGACGAGATCCAGGACATCCGCCTGAGAGTCCTCGAGGAGGACGCTTCCGTAAGGATTGGCCGAGCTGCGGAGAAGGCAGCAGCCGAAGTCGAGCCCGAGTGGGTCCGACCGACTGCCAAGCCGACCGAGCGCATGGCTGCACAGAAAGCCGGTCTGCGGCGCGGTCGACGCGCCATCGCGGGCGGAGAGTTCGACGGGCTCGAGGTGACATCCGTGACGGTGCTCCCGGCAGAAGAGGAGCCGGCCGAGACCGTGGGTGGCGGCCCTTTCGATGGAACGGAGGAGGGCACCGCGGCGGACTGGCTGCCGGGTATCCGCGACGAACACGAGGGCGAGGACGCGGGCTGGATGGCGCGCTGGCTGGACCGTCCGACATGGGATCGCCGGGTCACGCCGAACGTCGTGAAACGAACCGGCGAGCGTCCTCGCCGGCGGCGCTAGCGGTAACGATACGCGAGCAGCATGTGGCCTGGTTGCCTGCCGCCACGAATTGATGTCTGCCCCGAAGATCTGGCGGGCTCGAGAAGAGGTGGAGGATGGCTGAGCTATCAGTTTTGTTGTCGATTTTGGCTAGCCTGGCAGTGACCATTGGGGTGATCGGTGCGCTTGTCCAGCTGCGGGATTTCCGGAAACAGCAGCAGGAAGAGATAGCCATCCGCTTGATGTCTCATTTCGGCGACGACTCCTTCATCGCCGCGTTTTGGCGCGTCCAAGACTGGGACTTCAAAAGCATCGAGGATTTCGAGGCTCGAGCCACAAAAGCCGACTGGATCGCGTGGTATGCGGCGGGATCATTCTTCGAGCTGATGGGGCTGCTGTACAAGCGTGGGCTCGCCAGCTTGGAACTCCTCGACGACCTCCTCTCAAACCCGGTTCTGTCGTTCTGGAACGCCGCTGCGGTAGTGACCACCGGCTATAGAGTCAAGTACGAGGCGCCCCAGATACTGCAATGGCTCGAGGTTCTTGCCCGTGCGATGGATCAGCGGTTGACTGAGCTGGGTGAGCGCCATCCTCCGTTCAGGGAAGGTTGGAAGCCCCCGCTTGGCGGGGCAGCTGACGACGCTGGCGGCTGACTCGCGTCCTGTAGTGGCTCGATCCTTTACCCCGAGGTCGCTGCGCGCACGATCGATCTCGACTCGGCCCGGTCTCGACGTCGGCCGCTGCGTCGCGCGGGACGTGGAGCTGGCCGCCAAAGAGGCCTGATTTCTTGACTCTGATGTCGGCACCCTCGGCCCCGAAGACAGTCGCTGGCTGAGCATCGAGGATGCGACCGAAGCCCAGGGGGGACGGGTTTCGGCTGCGTCTCAACGGTCGGGATCCGCTGATACAGTCGGGGCAATGGAGCGGTCACGAACGAAGCTCGTCTGCACGATCGGGCCCGCCACTGCGGACAGAGTTGGCGATCTCGTCGCGGCCGGCATGGACGTCGCACGGGTGAACTTCTCACACGGCACGCCGGACGATCACAAAGCGTACGTCCACGCAGTCCGGGCGGCCGCGCACAGCGCGCGCAGGAGCGTTGCCGTGTTGGTCGACCTGCCCGGCCCGAAGATCCGGCTCGGCGAGCTGGAGGGCGGCGCTGTCACGCTCGAGACAGGCGCGACGTTCACATTGCGGTCCGATACCCAGGCGCAAGCCGCAGCCACGGACGTAGCCGTAACCGCGACCGCGCCTCCGGACGCGGCCGATCTTGTCACCGAACTCACGGGCGCGGACGATGCGTCCCCACCGTCGGATGACGACGATGACACGGCCGGTTCTGCCATGACAGTCAGCGAACCGGCGAGCGTGCCGTCGGCTATCGGCGACGCCTCGAGCGCACATGTATCGGCACGGGGTTTGGCCGCAATGCTGGAGGTTGGCGACAGGGTTCTGCTCGCCGACGGAGCGGCCGAGCTTCGCGTGACCGCGATCTCGGGCTCAGCGGTCGCTACCGAGGTCATCCACGGCGGCATGGTGCGGTCGCGTTCGGGGGTGAACATACCGAGCAGCCGCCTGACTGGTTACGGGCTGACCGATGACGATCGTGCCGCGATCCCGCGCGCACTGGAGCTCCGCGCCGACCTGATCGCGCAGTCCTTCGTCCGCAGCGCCGAAGATGTCAAGGCGCTCCGCGCGCTCCTGCCGGCGGACGGACCGCGGGTGGTCGCCAAGATCGAGACACGCGCGGCCGTCGATGGCTTCGACGGGATCCTGGAGGTCGCCGACGGGATCATGGTCGCGCGCGGCGACCTGGGTGTCGATATTCCTTTCGAGGAGGTGCCTCTCATCCAGAAACAGCTGATCGAGCGCGCTTCAAATGCCGATCGGTTCACGATCGTGGCGACGCAGATGCTCGAGAGCATGACGGGCGCACCCCGGCCGACTCGGGCCGAGGCGAGCGACGTCGCGAACGCGGTCCTTGACGGCGCGGACGCCGTGATGCTGTCGGCGGAGACGGCCATTGGGGCTTATCCGGTCGAGGCACTGCAGGCGATGGCGGCGATCTGTCGTGCGACCGAGAAGGGCCCCGAGGCTTCGTTCGTTTCAGCAGACGAGGACAAGTCGGATCCGCCCAAGGCGATGGTGCTGGCGGCCGCCGTAATGAGCGGCCTGACGGAGGTGGGTGCCATCTGGTGCTTCACACGCAGCGGCCGGACCGCCGAGCTGCTGTCGTTCACGCGACCAAGCGTGCCCATCGTCGCGTTCACGCTCAGCCCAATCATCGCCCGTCGCCTTGCCGTTCGGCGCGGCGTCATCCCGATGATCCTTCCCGCCGCTGGAAAGGGCGAGTCGCTGATCGAGCGCATGGAAGCTGCCTGGCGTACGCAGCGTGACAGGTCCTCCTACCAGTCGGTGGTCCTGGTGACGACGTCGCAGCAGCCAGCGGGGATCAACCGCATAGAGATACATCGACTGGGCTGATTCGACCGGTCCGCTAGGCTGGACATGTTGGTTCGAGCGCCAACGCGTCGTACCAAAGTGCTCATCCGTTCTATATAATCTCGTTCTTGGCCAGGACGCTCATGCCCCAGGATCTGCTCGTCGTACGCGGCGCGCGTGAACACAATCTGAAGAACATCACGGTGGAGCTGCCTCGTGATCGGCTCATCGTGATCACCGGCCTCTCCGGCAGCGGCAAATCCAGCCTCGCTTTCGACACCATCTACGCCGAAGGCCAGCGCCGCTATGTCGAGAGCCTGTCTGCGTATGCGCGGCAGTTCCTGGGCCAGATGGAGAAGCCAGACGTCGATCAGATCGACGGCCTATCGCCGGCAATCAGCATTGACCAGAAGGGCGCCAGCCGGAACCCGCGCTCAACGGTGGGCACGGTCACCGAGATCTACGACCATATGCGACTGCTATTCGCACGCGCAGGCCACCCGCACTGCCCGGTCTGCGGTCGCGAGATCACTCGCCAGACAGTCCCCCAGATCGTGGACCGCATCCTCGCTTTGGCGGATGGGTCACGACTGCTGATCCTCGGGCCCCTCGTGCGCGACCGGAAGACGGAGGGGGACCGCGTCTTCGAGGCCGCGCGGCGGCAGGGCTTCGTACGCATCCGTGTCGACGGCGAGCTGCTCGACCTCGACGAGGTCAAGACACTCGACAAGTACAAACGCCACACGATCGAGGTCGTCGTGGATCGGCTCGTCGCGCGCCACGCCGACGACGAGGGCCGAGCATTCGGCCCCGATTACCCCAACCCCGAGCGCGCTCGGTTCGCCGACTCGGTTGAGACCGCGCTGCGCCTGGGCGAGGGTGTCATGGTCGTGGCGCCGGCGGACCCAGGCGAGTTCGAGGAGCAGCGCTATAGCGAGCGTTACTCGTGTCCGTTTGACGGCACGACGCTCGACGAGCTCGAGCCGCGCAGCTTCTCATTCAACTCACCACATGGCGCGTGCCCCGACTGCACCGGCCTCGGCGTACGGATGGAGTTCGATCCGGGGCGCATGATCAACCAGAAGATTTCGATCGCGGACGGCGCGCTGTTGCCGTGGTCGCGCATGCCGATGACCGACTCCTGGTACGGCAAGGTCGTCGAGGCGATAGCCAGCCGCAGAGGCTTCAGGACGGACGTGCCGGTCGCACAGTTGTCACCCGAGCACCTCGACTACCTCCTGAACGCCCCGCGCGGCGAGAAGGTACGGATCGGGTACCGCCAAAAGCGCAACACCAACCACTACGACGCGACATTCGAGGGCCTGGTCCCCAACCTGGAGCGGCGTTACCGTGAAACGGATTCCGAGTGGGTCAAGAACGAGCTCGAGAAATACATGGTGGCGCGGCCCTGTCCCACGTGCGGCGGAGCAAAGCTCAAGCCCGAGGCGTTGAGCGTGACCGTCGACGGGCTCAACATCGCCCAGGTCGCGCAGAGGTCGATCACCGAGGCGTTGCAATGGGCGGAGCAGTTGCCCGACCGGCTCTCGGATCGCGAGCGGCAGATCGCGCGGCAGGTTCTGAAGGAGATCCGTGCTCGGCTCGGCTTCCTCGTCGATGTCGGCCTGGACTACCTGACCATCGATCGGACGTCTTCAACCCTGTCCGGCGGGGAGGCGCAGCGCATCCGGCTGGCGACGCAAATCGGGTCGTCGTTGATGGGCGTCCTGTACATCCTCGACGAGCCGACCATCGGCCTGCATCAGAAGGACAACGCCAAGCTGATCGCGACGCTGATCAGGCTGCGCGAGCTGGGCAACACGCTGATCGTTGTCGAGCACGACGAGGAGACAATTCGAACGGCCGACTGGGTGCTGGACATCGGTCCCGGAGCAGGGGAGCACGGCGGAGAGGTCATCGCCTCCGGTCCGCTCTCGACGGTGCTGGCCGAACCGCGATCGATCACCGGCGCCTACCTGCGCGGTGAGCGTGCGGTGCCCATTCCGGAAACGCGACGCCCGGGAAGCGGCAAGGCGCTGGTAGTGCGCGGGGCGCGGGCACATAACCTCAAGAACATCGACGCGGCCTTCCCGCTGGGGACGATGACCGCGGTGACAGGCGTGTCGGGCAGCGGCAAGAGCACGCTGGTGACCGAGATCATGTATCGCGCTCTGGCGCGTGCACTGAACAATGCCCGAGACAACCCGGGCGAACACGACCGGCTCGAGGGCGTGGACGCGGTCGACAAGGTCATCGAGATCGATCAGGGCCCGATCGGCAGGACGCCGCGCTCCAACCCGGCCACGTACGTCGGATTGTTCACGCCCATCCGCGAGCTGTTCGCGGGCGTGCCCGAGTCGCGGATGCGTGGCTATGGCCCCGGCCGCTTCTCGTTCAACGTGAAGGGTGGGCGGTGCGAGAACTGCAAGGGCGACGGGATCATCAAGATCGAGATGCAGTTTCTGCCCGACGTCTACGTGCCGTGCGAGGTGTGCGGCGGGGCGCGCTACAACCGCGAGGCCCTCGAGATCCACTACAAGGGCCGGTCAATCGCGGACGTTCTCGACATGACAATCGAAGAGGCGAACGAGTTCTTCTCACCGGTGCCCAACATCCGCAACAAGCTGTCGACGCTGGTCGAAGTCGGACTCGGATACATGCGCCTGGGCCAGCCGGCGACGACTCTCTCGGGCGGTGAGGCGCAGCGCGTCAAGCTCGCCACCGAGTTGTCCCGTCGGGCGACTGGCAAGACCCTCTACCTGCTCGACGAGCCGACGACCGGCCTGCACTTCGCCGACGTTGAGAAGCTGCTCCAGGTGCTCCATCGACTCGTCGAAACGGGGAACACGGTCATCGTCATCGAGCACAACCTTGATGTCATCAAGACCGCCGACTGGATCATCGACCTCGGGCCCGAAGGCGGCGCGAAGGGCGGCGAGATCGTGGTCGCAGGCACGCCGGAGACTGTGGCCGCCACCGAGCGATCGGCGACCGGCCAGTACCTCTCGCGGATTCTGCGCGGCGAGCCGCTCATCCCACTGAGCGACGTGACGTTTGCCGAGGCCGCGGGCCGCGGCAACGGTTCCCGGCCGCGGCGCCAGACGGCTGCCGTCAAGGTAGAACGGGCCGCGACCGTCGCGCATTAGAGGCGCTTTGAGAGCCGCCGACGAGGAGCGGGCTCGCAACTGGTCTTATGTCCGTGGCAGGCGCATTAAGTGCGGTCGGGTCTCTGGACGTGCGGATTGGAATGCCGTTTCACGCTGGAGTGATAGCCCGACCGGGCTCGATGGGCGTCTCGGCGCCGTCAAACCCAACTTAGTGCTCAGCAGCAGGTCGTAAGACCAGAAAGACCTACGACTGCGCACCGCGGCAGGGGAGCTTTAGGCCCGGACGAGGGCGTCCACGGCGTCCTGGTCCTCAATGAATTCCCACGCTTGGGCGATCTGACCGTCCTCGTCAAAGCGGAACACGTCCCATGACGTGCCGTGGTTCGATCTTCCATGAATCGAGCGGCTGCATCCGACCGCTGATCTGGGTGGCGATTTCTTGCACTCCCCGGTAATCACCGGACACCGGGTTGTCTCCCGGGACGTGCCAGATCGCATCGGGTGCGAAGGACTGCTCCCGTACCTGATCGCGGTCGGGCGGACGGGACGCGTAGAACCTGTAGAACCGCTGCACTAGCTCGATTTCTCGGGCACTCCCATCGGTCATCCCTCTGCGCTCGGTCGTGCCGTCGACCCTAGACTAGCCACGTGCCTGACATCGAATACGCCTTCCTGGCCGACTCCGCGGACGCACGCCCTGGTCAGAAGTTCGCCGTGATCGGTGGCGGCGTCTCCCGGCTGGGCGGCCCTCAGTTCCCGCTCCGCCATCCGCACCTCGCATTGGTGTGTGGGCTCATGGTGACGACGCCCGAGCTCGGCGCCGAGCACGAGCTCCAGTTCGTTCTCCTCACGCCCGAGGGCAAGCAGCTCTCCAATGCCACCGCCAAGATCCTGGCCAACGGGCCGCCAGACGGGCGCGACAGCATCCTTACTTTCAGCCTCGACATGTGGAACCTGTCCTTCCCGGCGCCGGGCGACTACTCGATCCGCATCCTGGTCGACGGTTCCGAGCGGAAACGCCTGCCGCTCGTCGTTGAGCAGCGCGAGCAGCCCCAGGGGCAACAGCCCGGGCAAAAGGGATCTACGCCGCCTTTCCCACCACAAACAGGACAGGCCTGAGCGATGATCCCGGGTTTCAATCTCGAAGAGATCCTCGCCAACGGCGGGGCACTCGTGGCCCTGATCGCACTGCTCGCGATCATCTTTGCCGAGTCAGGGCTGTTCTTCGGATTCTTTCTCCCTGGCGACAGTTTGCTGCTGACCGCGGGAGTCATCTCGGCGGCTCATCCTGACGCGTTCCCCATCTGGGCTATCTGCGTCGTCTGCTTCGTGGCGGCTATCACTGGCGACGCGGTTGGTTATTGGTTCGGGCACCGCTACGGCCGTCGCCTGTACCAACGGCCCGACTCGCGCTTCTTCAAGAAGAGCCACCTCGCGGCAGCCGAGGCGTTCTATCAGAAGCATGGCGGCAAGACCATCGTTATTGCCCGCTTCCTGCCCTTCGTTCGTACGTTCGCGCCCATTGTTGCGGGGGCGGCGAGCATGTCCTATCGGCGCTTCGCGGTCTTCAACTTCACCGGCGCCGCCTTGTGGGCCATCGGGTTGCCGGTCGCCGGGTACGCGCTGGGGCGCATCATCCCGCCTGAGATCCTCGACCGCTGGTTGCTGGTGATCCTTGCCGTTGTGGTGGCGGTTTCATTGCTGCCAACGTTCATCCACATCTATCGGAGCAACCGCGAGGAGATCCACGCGCGCGTCCGATCTCGCGGACGACAGGGGGCGATTCGAGCAACTCCTGAGGAACCACCGGCGTGACCGACGGCGGCGGCCCGTCACGGGACGACTCGTGGGCCCTGTTGTGCGAGTGGACGCAGTCGGATGCGCTGCGCAAGCACGGTCGAGCCGTTGAGGGGGCTGTGGGCTGGTATGCCGAAAACAAATTCGGCGTGAGTGGCGACGCGCTCGAGACCTGGCGCTCGGCCGGCCTCTTGCATGACTTCGACTACGAGCGATACCCGGACACGCATCCGATGCAGGGAGCCGACGAGCTGCGCGCCCGCGGCTACCCCGAGGAACTGGTGCAGGCCGTTTTGGGCCATGGCGACCACACAGGCGTGCCGCGCACGACCGATCTGGCGCGAACCGTTTACGCGTGCGACGAGATGAGTGGGTTCGTCATTGCCGTGGCGCTGGTTCGGCCGAACAGGAGCCTGGACGAGGTGGACGTCCGGTCCGTGGCCAAGAAGATGAAAGACAAGGGTTTTGCGCGCCAGGTGCCGCGCGACCAGCTAACCAAGGGCGCCGATGAGTTGGGCGTCCCCTTCGAGGAGCACGTGGCCAACGTCATCGAGGGGCTCAAGACGGTCCGAGCCGACCTCGGCCTCTAGGCAGCAGCCTGTCGGCTGTTTCCCACCGCAGGGCTCAAGCCAAGTTCTTCGTCGGTGAACGCCTCGCGCATGAACACCGAAGGCGCGGCGGGGTCGTAGACGAGGGTGAGGGACTTCTTTGCGCGCGTCCAGGCCACGTAGGCGAGGCGACGCTCCTCCTCCATGGCGCGAACGGGATCATCGGTCTCCTCGAGCGTCCGCCGGCTCGGAAATACGCCGTCGTCGAGCCCGATGCAGGCCACGTGGTCGAACTCGAGACCCTTCGTCCCGTGCGCCGTGGCCAGGATGAGGTCCGCATCCTCGCGCCGTAGTTCTGTGCGCCGCTGGCGCGCTTCGGCGATCGCCTGCCTCAGCTCGGCCACATTACGGGCGCCCAGAGACCAGGCGAGCAGCGCAGTCATCTGTCGTCCGGTTCGTCTCGTTCCGGCCAGGGCGACGGCCGGTGGCGTGTCGGGAGGGCTGCCGGTCATATCCTCAAGTGCTTCGTCGATCGATGGGTCGTCCAGCAGGAGCCCGTCCTCCGCCGCGCGATATGCCAGGCCACGCTCGAGGGCGACGGCCGCGAACGGCGCCAGCTCCGCGTTCGTTCGAGCCAGCACCGCGTGCTGTCCGGGTGCTGCCGGCAGCCAGTGCGTCAGCAGTCGCCTGGCTCGCGCGACGTCATCGCCAGGGTCCGGCGCCAGGGTGAGTTCGCCTGCGGCGCCGGGTGCGGCACGGATCTGTTTGGCGAAACGCTCATGGTTGCGCTCGACGAGTCGGACGGCACGTTGGACGACGGCACGCGGGCAGCGATAGTTGGTCACGAGATCGATGCGGCGCAGGCCGGGCAGGGACGCCGCAAGACCGAGCACGCGCCGGACATCTGCCAGCCGCCAGGCGTAGATCGTCTGGTCGTCGTCTCCCACCAGGAAGATGTCCTGACGGTCGCCGGTCAACGTCAGGGCAAGCTCCAACTGGCTCCGATCGACGTCCTGCACCTCGTCCACGAGGAGAGTGCGGCAGCGCGCCTGCCACCTCTCGCGCAACTGGCTCACACCACGAAGCTCGAGGAGCGCCCGGCGGACCAGGTCGTCGAAGTCGAGCGAATCGTTCCGCCCAAGCCACTCCTGGTACGCGACGAAGGCCGATGCGAGCTCTTCGTCGACCGGCAGCGGAGCGCCATCTGCGGCCATTCGCCTGAGCTCGTCCGAGTCCATCATCAGGTCGAGCTTCAGGCGCGAGAACGCGTCATCGATGCGGCGAAACGCCGCGGCCGACGGCTGTTTTCGATTGAGCCGACGAATGACATCCGCCCGATCAACCACGTTGCGGACGCCCACGCCAGCCTCTACCAGGATCTCTCGTCCGAGTGCGTGGAACGTCCGCACACGTGGCTGCATCCCGGCCGTATCGAGCGGCGCCAGGGCCGCCGCCAGGCGCTCGCCCAGCTCGTCCGCCGCACGTTTGTTGAACGTAACGGCAGTGATCCCAGCTGGGTCGGCTCCGTTGGCGACGAGCCAGCAGATCCGTGCTACCAGCGTCGTCGTTTTACCCGAACCGGCAGGTGCAACGCACAGCACGGGTCCCGGGGGCGCTGTCGCCGCGGCCCTCTGGTCGGGGGCGAGGCGGGCCAGGCGTTCCTCGATTGCCGGGTGCAGAGCCATCGGAAGCGATCCTGCGCATCTGCGCTGCACGGCGGCTTATCTCGCGCTCACCTGTCCGTTATCGGGAGGGTCGCGTCCCGGCGTACCGGCCCGTGGCTATGCTTCCTCGATAAGAATGGCTTGGCGCGCGCGGTTCGTGGCCGCTCTCCTGCTCACTCTCGTCTTCGGCACGGGTAGCGCATCGGCCCATGTCGGTGGTACGGCCTACATCCTTGTGCTGTCTGATTTCATCCTGCCCGGAGAGTCCTTCGAGGTAGTAGCCGCCGACATGGGCCCGAGCGCCTCCGTGGAGCTCGCGATCGTGCACGAGCCCACCATCGCCGCGCTCGGGACGACCACGGCGGCACCGGACGGCCACTTCACCTCAACGCTTGTCCTGCCGGGTGACTTTCCAGGCGGGTACGCGCAGCTCACTGCCACGCCGACGGTCGACAACGGCACATCGGTGTCCACGTGGGTATTGGTGGGCGAACCAACGTCGTCAACGCCGCCGCCGCCCAACGCCGTGGCGTGGTGGGCGGACCCATCCGTGCTCGTGTTTGCGGCGTTCGTGATCGGAGCTCTCGCCGTAATCGGCTACCTGCTACTCCGCCCAAAGCCCGGGAAACCGGTTCCTGCGCGTGCGTCGCGCACCGCGAGCGTCAAACGACGAAAAGGAGGTCGGAGGGCCGGCCCCTGACGCGCCTTGCCAGACCGGCGAGAATAGGTTCGTACGCGCAGTGCCGGCGGCGCCCCAGCGGCCGTGTTTCCCCCGCAGATCGACCGGTTATGCGCATTGGAAGGAGAGCCACATGCCCTCAGACCTCCGCGCCCGCCCGCTTCGCGGACGCGTCCTCATCGCGGTCGCCGCCCTGGCGATCGTCGCCGTAGGCGCGTCGCCCGTGACGGCCGCGCCGTCCCAGCCGGGCTTCAAGACCAGCCAGGCGCCGATGCTTACACCGATGGCGCCAGGAAGCACCGTCACTCCGATCATCACGGTCGGTGACACCATCGGCGGCTACATGTTCGAGGCGATCCCGGACGGGATCTCGATCGCGCCCAACGGCAACGGGACAGTGGATGTCTACATCAACCATGAGACGTCGACGGTTCCCTTCCCGTACCCGGTGGCGCCGACTCCGCCGACGACCACAAACGCGGCGAATGACTTCACCGACTCCCTCGTGAGCAAGCTCAAGCTGCACCAGGCTTCGGCGGGTGTACTGAGCGCCTCATTCACTATTACCGACTCCGACAACTTCCATCGTCTGTGCTCGAACTACATCGCCGATGCCGCCGCCGGCTTCAAGAAGGCGATGCTCCTGACCAACGAGGAAGGCACTGACTGGGTCAACCGATCCGGCATGCAGTGGCCTGCCACGGTCGGTGATGACAACGCGCGCGAGATCGGTGTTGTCGTGGCTCAGCAGGTCAACACGGGCAAGACCCGCGCGATCTGGGGCATGGGCCGGCACAACCACGAGAACTCCGTGGCACTGACCGGCTACGGCTTTCCTGTCGTGCTGTCGGGAGACGACACGTTCACCAGCAACCCCGCGCAGTCGCAGGTCTACAACTACATCGCGGCCGACAGCGACGCCGTCTGGAACGACACTGGCGACCTCTGGGCGTTCGCGCCCGATGCAGCCTTCGCGGCCGTCAACGACTACTACGACTTCCCGATTGGCTCTCCCATGAGCATCACCGGCCAGTACATCAAGGTCCCGAAGGAGATCGCGACGGGTCTCAACCCTGACGGCACCGACATGATGTCCGGGGATGTCCCTGTCTCGCTCGGTGGGCCATACCCGCCGCCCCCTGCGGGGGCGTGGGCGAACTCCGCCGGGACGACGACTCCTATCGACGGCCCGCAGTGGGTGCTCGAGCACTGGAGCGACCTCAACAACATCTTCCAGTTCGTGCGCATCGAGGACATGGCGTGGGACAAGCGCGCCGGCATGAGCAACGTCGTGTACATGGCCGACTCGGGCCGTGGCACGGCGGGCTCCGGGCCCAGTGGCGGTAATGCCTTCACGTCGTCCAACGGGCGCATCTGGAAGCTGGTCATGGATCCCGCCGATCCGACCAACGTGCTTTCGCTCTCGATCTTCCTCGAAGGCGATGACGCGCCGGTGAAGACACCGACCGAGATCCACCAGCCCGACAACGTCGAGACGACGCCGGTCGGGCTGTACGTGACCGAGGATCCTGGCGGCAGCCAGCAGTTCACCAGCTCCCAGCAGCTATCCGATCCGGGAGCGACCACCGCTCGGGTGTGGCAGGTCGACTTCGCGACCACCACACCGGATGTCGTGGCCCGGGTCGATCAGTCTGCCGACGAACAGGGGACGGATGTCGACCCTGCGTCCGCGCCCGGGAACTGGGGGGCGTGGGAAGCGAGCGGCATCATCGACGTGTCGTCGATCTTCGGTCCAGGAACCTTCCTGGTCGACGTTCAGGCGCACACGCTGTTCACCCACGTATCGAGTGGTCCCGACCTCCAGGCTCCCTCTGGCCCGGACTGGCTCAACAAGCGGGAGGGCGGGCAGCTCCTGCTGCTGACCATCCCCGGCGGCTGAGCCTCCGCCTCATTTCCAGCCCCAGCAGAGCGGCCCCCGCGAAAGGCGGGGCCGCTTCTGATTTGTCCGGCGATGGCGCGACATCAAGCCGCGCTAGCATCGGATTCCCATGACCCCTCAACTCCAGGCGACACTCTCAAAGCTGCCCACGAAGCCGGGCATCTACCTCCTCAAGGACGCGCGCGGCGTGGTGCTCTATGTCGGCAAAGCGCAGAACCTGCGCAACCGCGTTCGGCAGTACTGGCAGCAGAGCCGCGCGGCGCAGCCATTGCGCATCGAGTCCGCCATGGACCGCGTCGCGGACGTGGAGTACACCGTCGTCGACACCGTCAGCGAGGCGCTCCTCCTCGAAGCGACGCTGGTCAAGCGCCACCAACCGCGCTTCAACGTCCGCCTCAAGGACGACAAGAGCTACCCCTACATCAAGATCACGCTGGGCGACGATTTCCCGCGCATCGAGCGCACGCGGAAGCTGCCCAACGACGGATCACGCTATTTCGGCCCGTACGCGTCCGCGTCGAGCGTGGACGAGGCGATGAACCTGATCAGGCGCCTCTTCCCTTTCCGTACCTGCACGATCGATATCAAGGACGGAAAACGCGCCCTGCCCCGGCCGTGCCTGCTGTACCACATCAAGCGCTGCCAGGGCCCGTGTATCGAGGCCATCTCCAAGGACGCCTACCGCTCGGACGTCGAGCAGGTGATGCTGTTTCTCGAGGGCAAGCAGGAGCTTGTCGCCAAACGACTACGCCAGGAGATGGCGCAGGCGTCCGAGAACCTCGATTACGAGCGGGCGGCGGACATGCGCGACAAGCTGCGGGCACTCGATCGGACGATGGAGAGCCAGAAGATGGCCGCCTTCGCGAAGACCGAGCTCGACGTCCTGGGTTATGCCCGCTCGGGTGGGGGCGCGGCAGTTCAGCTGTTCGCTATCCGCGACGGGACCACGGTCGCCCGGGACGTCTTCCTGCTGGAGAACGTGGGCAACTCGAGCGATGACAAGGCTCTGTCGGTGTTCATCAAGCAGTACTACGTGGCGGCCTCGTCCATACCTCCACGCGTCCTGGTGCCGAAGCTGCCCGCGGACGCCGGAGAGCTGACGACGTTCCTCGAAGCGCGCCGGGGCAAACGCGTCGTCCTTGCTGTTCCGCAACGGGGGGAGGGTCGTGCCCTGATGGACCTCGCCGCGCGCAATGCCGACGAGACTCTCGCGCGCGAGCAGGCACGCTGGATGGCAGACGAAGGCAAGACGCTCGCAGCGCTCGAGGAGCTGGCCGGCGTCCTCGGCCTGGCCAGCCCGCCACTGCGCATCGAGTGCTACGACATCAGCACCATCCAGGGCACGAACACGGTTGGCAGCATGGTCGTGTTCGAGGAAGGCCGGCCGCGCAGCGGCGAGTACCGCCGCTTCCGAGTCAAATCGGTGATCGGAACGGACGACTACGCCAGCCACAGGGAGGTTCTGCGGCGCCGGTTCTATCGGGCGCTGGAGGCAGAGGAAGGAGTCGCGGAGGAGCTGCGCTGGCGCCTGCCGGATCTCGTGGTCATCGATGGCGGCCTGGGCCAGGTCAACGCGGCGCGCTCGGTCATGGACCAGTTCGGACTGCACGACATGCCCGTTATCGGGCTGGCCAAGGAGCGCGAGGAGATCTTCCTGCCGGGTCTCGCGCAGCCGCTCGTGCTGCCCGCGAACTCGCAGGCGCTGTACCTGCTCCAGCGTCTCCGGGACGAGGCGCACCGTTTCGCGGTCACCTACCACCGCAAGCTACGCGCAAAGAGCCAGACCCGGTCGGTGCTCGACGAGCTTCCCGGGGTGGGGCCGGCGCGCAAGAGGGCATTGCTGAGAGTGTTCGGCTCGACCCGTCAGATGCGCTCTGCGACGGTCGACGAGATCGCCGCGGTGCCCGGCATCAGCCGAAACCTGGCGGCGTCAATCAGGTCCGCGCTCGACTAGGCATCCCAGCGCATGCCCCGCCTGATCGGGGATCGCTTGTTATAGTCCCGGCCGATGCGTCGCTTCCTCCCTGCTCTCATCGTGGTCGTTGGCCTTGCCGCGTTCGCCATCGACTTCCTGCCCCTCGGCCGACCTTTCAGCGACCCACCGACGGCCATCGACACGCGACTGGGCCTCGACCTCCAGGGTGGGCTGCGCGGCGAATACCGCGCAATCTCCACGGAAGCGTCACCGGTCAACGCGGAGACGTTGTCCGACATCCGCACGATCATCGAGAACCGCATCAACCAGTACGGCGTATCGGAGCCCATCATCCAGACACAGGGCAGCGACCGGATCATCGTGGAAATCCCGGGCGTGACGAACGAGCAGGACGTCCGCCGGCTGATCGGCTCAACGGGCCGTCTCGAATTCATCGAGGTACCGCCCGCCCGGGCCAACGAGGTGGTTGCAGGGGCGGCGATCCCGCCGGACCTCAGGGTGGTCTTCTCCGGAGACAAGATCAGATCTGCGACGCCGGGAACCGACGAGTTCGGAGCACGCGCGGTGAACTTCGTCCTGACCGATGAGGGCGCCCAGATATTCGCCCAATACACGTCTCAGCACGTAGGCGAGCAGTTCGCGATCGTGCTCGACGGCAGGGTCGTCTCAGCACCCTCGATCCGGCAGCCGATCACCGGCGGCCAGGGCCAGATCTCGGGCGGGTTCACGACGTCGGCCGAGGTCAACGAGCTCGTCACGGTGCTTCGCTACGGCGCGCTGCCGAACGCGATCGAGGAGGTCAGCTTCAGCAAGATCAGTCCGACCCTGGGCCTGAACTTCCTTCAACAGAGCATCTTCGCCAGCGCAATCGGCATCGCGATCGTGTTCATCTTCATGCTCATCCACTACCGATTGCCAGGCCTGGTGGCATGCATCGCGCTGATCTATTACGCCCTCGTCGTATTCGCGATCTTCCGGCTCGTGCCGGTGACGCTGACCCTCGCCGGCGTGGCGGCATTCGTGCTCTCGGTGGGCATGGCGGTGGACGCCAACATCCTCATCTTTGAACGCACCAAGGAAGAATTGCGCGCCGGTAAGACCCTCGTGTCGGCAATCGAGGCGGGCTTCAACCGGGCCTGGAACTCGATCTTCGACTCGAACATGTCGAGCATCATCACCGCCGGCATCCTGTTCTATTTCGGCTCATCGACCATCCGTGGCTTCGCCCTCGTGCTGATCATCGGCGTGCTCGTCTCGATGTTCACCGCCATCACGCTCAGCCGCGAGGTCCTGCGCTGGTTGGTTCGCCAGCCGTGGGCGCGGCGTGCGTCCTACTTCGGTGTCGGGGAGGACGAGTTCACGATCGCCACTCCGCGCGGACGATCGCGCGAGGCCGGCGCCAATGTTTGACATAGTCGGGAAGCGCCGCTGGTTCTACGCATTCAGCCTGCTGATCATGATCCCGGGGATCATCTTCATTGTCCTGACGCCCCTGACCGGCGGGAAGGCCGGCCTCAAGTTCTCCATCGACTTCACCGGTGGCACTGTCTGGGAGGTCCATTTCCGGGACGGCACGCCCTCTCCGGCCGACGTCCAGGAGGTCATGCACGAGCAGGGCCTGCCGGGCACCGCCGCGATAACGACCACTGCCGACGTCCAGTACGTCCTCATCAGGACCATCCAGATCAGCCTGACCGAGCTCCCCAGCCCGACGCCCCAGCCAAGTGCGTCGCCGGGCTCCAGCGGCTCGCCCGCGCCGAGTGGCTCGCCCGCGCCGAGCGATACCGCCGGAGCCAGCGGCTCTCCTGCTCCCCGCTCCTCGCCAGCGGCAAGCCCAACACCCGCGCCGACCGCGACGCCCTCTGCGGCCCCATCGGCCACTCCGGTTGCTTCGGCGGCTGCTTCGCCGGGCGCCAGCCCATCGCCGTTGCCGGGTACCGGCGTCATCAATCTACCGACTGAGGGACGACTGGCGGAGCTGCGCTTCGCGCTCGAGGAGCGCTTCGGGCCCATCGACGACGTGCGCCAGGAGGCGAGCATTGGAGCGGTCATCAGCAATGAGCTGGCACAGCAGGCGATCTTGCTGCTGATCCTGGGCTCGGCCGGGATCCTGGGTTGGGTCACGTTCCGTTTTGCCGACGTTCGCATGGGGGCCACCGCGATCGCGGCGTTGGTCCATGACGTGATCGTCGTCGTCGGCGTGTTCGCCATCCTGGGCACGTTCATCGGCCTGGAGGTCGATGCGCTGTTCGTGACGGCGATGCTGACCGTGATCGGCTTCTCGGTTCACGACACGATCGTGGTGTTCGACAGAGTCCGCGAGAACCGCATTCGCCACGCCGGCGAGCCGTTCGCCGCCATCGTCAACCACAGCCTCCTCCAGACGCTCGGACGCTCGCTCAACACATCGCTCACGACTGTCATGGTCCTCCTTGCTTTGCTGCTGTTCGGCAGCGACGCAATCCGCGCCTTCGTTTTCGCTATGATCATCGGGATCATCTCGGGGACCTACTCATCGATCTTCAACGCGAGCGCACTGCTGGTCAGCTGGCACGAGTGGGATGAGCGTCGACGTCAGCAGCAATTCGCCCCCGCCCGCCGCTAGTACTTCGACGTCCTTCCTGGGCCGGCTCGGCAGCCGCGTCGAGCGCGTCCGCTCGTACCTCTGCGTAGGCATCGATCCGGACCCGGCGGCACTCCCAGCGGGCTTCAGCCCTGACGTCGCGGGAATCGAGGCATTCAGCCGGCTGGTGATCGAGGCTGCGTCACCGTATGCGGCGGCATTCAAGGCCAACGTCGCCTTCTTCGAGGCGTTCGGGAGTGACGGCATCGTCGCACTGGAGCGCGTGCGAGCCGCAATCCCCTCCGATATCCCGTTCATCGCCGACGCCAAACGTGGCGACGTCAGCTCGACGGTTGCCCGCCAGGCCGCTGCCTTGTTCGACTCACTTGGTGCGGATGCTGTCACGGCCAATCCATACCTCGGTCGCGAGGCAATCGAACCGCTCCTCGATCGCACCGACCGATTCGTCTACGTGCTGTGCCGCACCTCGAATCCGGGCGCGGGCGAGTTCCAGGACCTTGTCATCGACGTCGATCCGCTCTTCGTCCATGTCGCGCGACGCGTTGCCGCGTGGCAGGCCGGCGGCGACCAGGTCGGACTTGTGGTCGGCGCAACCGCGCCATCCGAGATGGCGACAATCCGCTCCGCCGCGCCGACGCTGCCGATACTCGTGCCTGGCTTGGGTGCGCAGGGTGGCGACCTAGCAGCGGTGCTGGCTTACGGCCCGGCAACGGCTCCTCCGGGCTCGGCCGCGAAAGGCGCAGGCCTGCTGGTCAACGTCTCGCGCGGAATCGCTTCGGCCGCGCTCGAATCAGCCGATCCCGGCGCGGCTCTTGCAGCTGCTGCGCGAGGTTGGGCCGACCGGTTGCCGTGCTAGACTCTAGCCATGCCGTTCATTGGCGACATCGGCATTCCCGGCCTGCTAATCATCTTGGTAATCGCGCTGCTCGTCCTTGGCCCGGGCAAGCTGCCCGAGGTTGGGAATGCGCTCGGACGTGGCCTGCGTGAATTTCGGCGGGCCACTGACCTGAGCAGCGAACCTCAAGCAGCGGCCGCGAGTCGAGGTCACGCATCGGCCGTCCCGGGCGAGACTAACGAGCAGAAGATTGCGCGTTTGGAGCAGGAACGCGACGACCTCGCGGCAACGCTCCGCGCGTCCGAAGCTGCGAAGTCCGTACGGACTGACGAGGGCTCGAGCGCGTCCTGACGGTCCGCCGCAAGACGGGTGAGACCGCCATGAAAACCGACCCGAGCGTCGACGGCGATATCCCTATACCTTCGGTCGGGCAGGCCGTCCCTCCGGATGACCCGCCGCCGGGTTCGGGTGTCATGACACTCGTTGAGCATCTCACTGAACTACGAAATCGGATAATCAAGTCCGTCCTTGCAGTCGCCATCGGTTCGGTGGCTGGTTTCTACTTCAACCGTCAGATTCGCGACTTTCTTTTGTTACCTCTACCCGGCCACCAGGTGCAGGTGCTCAATCCGGGCGACGCGTTCTCAATCACCCTTCGCATCGGGATCATCAGCGGAGTGATCCTGGCCATGCCGGTAATCCTCTACCAGGTATGGGGTTTCGTTGCACCTGGGTTGACGCCCCAAGAGCGGCGTGCCTTTCGTCTCTGGATCCCTGTGTCCTTAGTCTTCTTCGGAATCGGTGTCCTGCTCGCTTGGTTTGTTCTTCCTATCGCCGTTAGCTTCCTGCTCAGCTTTACAGATGAATCACTTCGGGCAAACCTGGCAGCGGGTCCCTATTTCGATTTCGTGGGAACGCTCTTTCTGGGGTTCGGAGTGGCGATGCAGTACCCAGTCGTTCTCTATGGTCTGGCCAGGGTCGGCATCGTGTCATCCGCACAACTGAGAGCGTGGCGACGCTACGTCATCCTCATCGTCTTTATCGTTGCGACCGCGCTAACTCCACCCGACGCCTTCTCGGATCTCATGCTGGGGGCGGTGATGTACGGCTTGTACGAATTGACCATTTTGGCGATCCGGCGTAGCGGACACTGAGGGACAGGATGGGCGACGTAGGGGCAGCCACAGCCAAGCAGGGTGCAGGACACCAACCGCGTGCCCACGTCGCGATCATCAGCGGCCTCTCCGGCGCGGGCAAGACCGCCGCCAGCAAGCTGCTCGAGGACGTGGGCTATCGCGTGGTCGACAACCTGCCCGCCGAGCTTCTGCGCAACCTCGCCCAGCTCGTGGCACGCGAGCCGGCGAACTACGAGCGACTGGCACTGGTCCTCGATGCGCGCACCGCGGACGCGCCGGTGGCCTTCCAGCAGGCGGTCAACGCCCTCGAGGCACGAGGGATCACGCCGCAGGTCTTCTTTCTGGAGGCCCGCGACGATGTCCTGATCCGTCGCTTCAGCGAGACACGCCACAGGCATCCCCTGGACAGCAACGACATCGGCGTGGCTGCCTCGATCGCTCGCGAACGTGAACTGCTCGCAGAGATCCGCGCAGAGGCGGATGTGATCATCGATACCTCGGATCTTTCCGGCCGTCAACTGCGGGAGCGGCTGCACGGCGCGCTCGAGGACCCGCCCGGCGCCACCGGGACAGCTCTCCACTTCGTCAGCTTTGGATACAAGAACGGAGTCCCGCTCGAAGCCGACGTCGTGTTCGACTGCCGGTTCATGGAGAACCCCTTCTACATCGACCGCCTCCGCCCCCTGGACGGACGCGACGAGCCGGTGCGCGAGTTCGTCCTGGGTCAGCCCATCACGCGGCGATTTCTCGACACGGTCGAGGAGTTCCTGGAAAACACACTGCCCGGCTACGAGGCCGAGGGCAAGGGCAGGCTGACCGTGGCCTTCGGTTGCACCGGCGGCCAGCACCGCTCGATCGCCATTGCCGAGGAGATCGCCAAGCGCATGCGGCAACGCGGCCACGAGCCAGTCAGCGTCTGGCACCGCGAGCTGGAGCGCGAGTGACCGCGGGCAACGGCGACCGACGATCCGGCCTCGATCGGCGACGTCCACTGGCTTCCGGCCCGCGGCGCAGTGACCTGCGTGCGCAGATCCGTCGCTGGCTACGACCGGGCATCGGCCTCAAGCGCTGGTTGGTGGTCGTGTTCCTGGGCGAGCTCCTGCTTGCCTTGGGCGGGGCGATCGTCCTGCGCTCGATGTTCCGCGACGCGGGGAGCAGCCAGCCTCCGAACGACATCCTGGATGCCCTGACGCTCGCGTTCCTGCCCGAGCAGTTACGACTCGCGGTCCTGTTCCTGCTCGGCGTGTCGCTCTTCGGATATGGCTGGTGGCGGCTGCTGAAGGTTCTCATCGAGCCCTACCAGGTCCGCCAGGAGCCGCTCGCCGAGCTGCTCTACCAGCGTCGGCTGCGAGCGCGAGGCCCGAACATCGTGGCTATCGGCGGCGGGACTGGGCTGTCGATGCTGCTGCGCGGCCTCAAGGAGCTGACCAACAACATTACCGCTGTGGTGACCGTGGCCGATGACGGTGGGTCGTCCGGCAAGCTCCGGAGCGAGTTCGGGCTGCCGCCGATGGGCGACATCCGCAACTGCATCGAGGCGCTTGCCGACGCCGAGCCGGCGATGACACGGCTGCTCCACTACCGGTTTCTGCCTGGATCCTTTCCAGGCTTCGAGTCCCCCGTCGTCGACGAGACCACTCCGTTCGCCGGTCATGCCTTCGGGAATCTGCTGATCGCGGCCCTCACCGACATCACCGGTGACTTCGAGGAGGCGGTCCGCCAGTCGAATCGCGTCCTGGCCGTGCGCGGCAATGTCGTGCCTGTAGCGGGCCGGCCGATCACGCTGCACGCCGAGCTCGAAGACGGATCGACCCTCGACGGGCAGTCGGTGATTGCCCGTGCACGCGGCATACACCGGGTGTGGATCACCCCCTCCGACATTCGCCCGGCGGCCGAGGCACTGTCGGCGATAGCAAACGCAGACCTGGTTGTCATCGGCCCAGGCAGCCTGTACACGAGCCTCCTGCCGCCTCTTCTCGTCCCGGGCATCCGCGACGCCCTGGTCAAGACGAGCGCCCCGCGCCTCTTCGTGTGCAACGTGGCCACGCAGGTCGGTGAGACCGAGGGATACACACTCTCAGCGCATCTTGCCGCGCTCGCCGCCCACGACCTGGCGGACGTCATCGATGCCGTGCTTGTCAACGGCAACCTCCAGGCCCGCGAGCCGGCTAACTATTCGGCCGCGCCCGTACGCGTGGACGTGTCTCTGTCCGAGCCGAACGGCCCGGCCCTGTTCACCCGGGACGTGGTCGACGACGGCAATGCCCACCGCCACGACCCGAGCAAGCTGGCGACGACGATCTTCGAGCTGTACGACGACCGAGTGATGAAGCGCCGCCACGAGAGCAGAGTCGCCTGATGGCACTGGACCTCGTCGCCGCACTCTGGGCCGAGCTCGCCGCGATCGAGCCTGCCCGAAAGTGCTGCCGGGCCGCCGAACGCGCTGGACTTGGAGCGGAGGCACGGGGGAGGGCGCGGACGCCCGCGATCGGTCGACTGGCCGTGCGCCTCGAGGGCGAGGGTGGTCCGGACGCCTTCGATTGGGGCGAGTCCGCGGCGCATTGCCGGTTTGCGCACCTGCGCGGCCTGCTGCTCGCCCACGGATCGCTCAGCATCTCCGCGGCCGGCACGCACCTCGAGCTCGTGTTGCCCGCGTCGGTGTTGGAGGCGACCGCAGCGCGAGTCGCTGCGCTCGGCTTTCCGGCGGGCGCGCGCTTGCGACGCGGGCGCGGCGTGCTCACCTGGAAGGAGGCTGAGTCGATCATCGGGCTGCTCCGGCGCCTGGGATCGTCCGCCGCGGCAATGGAGATTGAGACGAGACTGCTTGGGCGCTCCCTGCACGGCCACATGAACCGGGTCGTGAACGCGGAGAGCGCAAACGTTCGCCGCGCGGTCGAGGCTGCCCACCGCCAGCTCTCGTACATCGAGGAGCTGGAGCGGCAAGACCTGCTGCGGCGCCTTTCTCGCCGTACGAAGCGAGTCGTGGCGGCGCGCCGACGTTCTCCCGAGGCTACGTTCGGTGAGCTTGCTGCTGCCGTCGGCCTGTCGCGCGGCCAGGTTCAGCGTGCGTTCTACGAGGTCGAGAGCGTTGTCCTGCACCAGGCTGACGGGGCATGACCGGCGCCGCCCGGCCGGTGATCGTCGTCGCCAACTGGAAGATGAACACCACTCCACTGGACGCGGCACTACTCGCCAACGACCTGGCGGCCGCCACAGACGTTCCTTCCGTCACACGGGTGATCTGCCCACCATTCGTGTGCCTGGAGCCCGTAGTACGCGCGCTGGCCGACACGGACGTGGCCGTGGGCGTCCAGAACGTCCACGCCGAGCCCTTTGGTGCCTACACCGGCGAGGTCTCCGCGCCGATGGTCGCCATGCTCGCGACCTGGTGCATCGTCGGTCATAGCGAAAGGCGCCGCGACCAGGGCGAGGACGACGCGCTGATCGGCCGAAAGCTGTTGCGCTGCGCCGAGTTCGGACTCCGGCCCATCCTGTGCGTGGGCGAGCAGCTCGACGATCGACAGGCTGGCCGGGCCGAGGCGACGGTCCGTCGCCAGCTGGAGCGCACGATGGCCGAGCTGCAGCGCGTCGGGGCCGCTCTGCCCGACGATCTCGTGATTGCTTACGAGCCGGTATGGGCGATCGGGACCGGTCTCACGGCGCGCGGCAGCGATGCGTCAGCGATGGCCCAGCTCATTCGCCGGGCCCTGGCCGAGGGAGGGGTCGCCAACGACGCCGCGCACGTGCCGATCCTGTACGGCGGCAGTGTCACGAGCGCCGCGATCGACGAGTTCCTGGCCGAGCCCGACCTGGATGGGGCCCTCGTCGGCGGCGCCAGCCTGAAGGTGGACGAGATGGCCGGGATAGTCGCCCGGGCTGGCCTCACCGCCGCTGCGCGCGCCGCGCGCGAGTCCTAGACAAACTGTCTTGACCGGTCCGAGGGCTCGGCCGCGGCCGCTCGTGCTGGTCGTGCTCGACGGATTCGGCATCGGCCCGCGGCCCGCGGACGACGCCATCGCCCAGGCACGGATGCCCGAATGGCGACGACTGCTGGCTGATTGGCCGCATTCCGAGCTCGAGACATCGGGCGAGGCGGTTGGCCTGCCGCCGAGTCAGATGGGCAACAGCGAAGTCGGGCATCTGAACCTCGGGTGTGGCCGACCGGTCTTGCAGGACCTGCCGCGCATCGACGCCGCGATCGCCGACGGATCCTTTTACTCGAACTCGGCGCTCGTCACGGCCGCCGAACGCGCAGCCCGAGGGAGCCGACTACACCTCGTCGGTCTTGTCGGACCGGGTGGCGTGCACTCGGTCGACCGACATGCCGTCGAGATCGCCCGGCTCGCTCACCGCGCGGGTGCCAACGACGTTGTCGTCCACGGCCTGCTCGATGGCCGCGATACGCCACCTCGTTCGGCCGCCGAGTACGTGCCGGATTTCGAGTCTCGCCTGTCAAGCGCGCACCCGGCAGCTCGGATCGCCACGCTCGGCGGTCGGTACTACGCGATGGATCGCGACAGGCGCTGGGAGCGTACGCAGTGCGGATACGAGGCCATCGTCCATGGCACGGGCCTCACCGCTGGGTCGGCGATCGACGCGGTCCTCGACGGCTATGCGCGCAACGAGGGCGACGAGTTCGTACAGCCCACGGTGATCGAGGGAGTGGACGGCAAGGTCCGCGACGGAGACGTCGTGGTGCTATTCAACTTCCGCGCAGATCGCGCGCGCCAGCTGACACACGCCCTGGTCGACCACGACGATTTCGACCGGACGTCATTCGATCGGGGGCGGCGCCCTCTGGAGCTCACCGTTGTGACGATGACCGACTACGAGGCCGGGCTGCCCGTGCTGGTTGCATTTCCGCCCGAAACGGTCACCAGCCTTGCCGAGATCTTCTCCAACCTCGGCTGGCGGCAGTTCCATGTCGCCGAGACCGAAAAATATGCCCACGTCACGTACTTCTTCAACGGCGGTGTCGAGGCGCCGTTCCCCGGCGAAGACCGCCTGCTGGTCCCCAGTCCCCAAGTGGCCACGTACGACCTGCAGCCAGAGATGAGTGCCGAAGGAGTGACCATCGCGCTGGTCGACGCGATCGGGTCCGGGCGCTACGACTTCATCGTGGCCAACTACGCCAACGCGGACATGGTTGGCCACTCGGGTATGTGGGAACAGACCATCGAGGCTCTCGAATTCCTCGACGTGTGCCTGGGACGCGTCGCGCGTGCCTCGGCCGCCATGGACGGTCTGCTGTGCATCACCGCGGACCACGGCAACGCCGACCAGATGCGCGACGCCAGCGGCAATCCGATGACCGCGCACTCACTGAACCCTGTGCCGATCGCCCTCGTAGGCGGGCGCGCCCGCGGCCGCCACATGCGCAACGGCGTCCTGGCTGACGTCGCGCCCACCCTGCTCGAGATCCTCGGCGTACCCGTGGCCGAAGGGATGACCGGCCGGTCGCTGCTGCTCGACTAGCGCCTCTCCGCGGTCCGGGGGCGCCGGCTATTAATTCCTTGGTCTGCGCAGTCGCCCTTCGGGCGCTGCTGCGCGGTCGGCGACACCCCTCGCGTGGTCGCGAGTGCCTGTCGCCTCCCTTGCTATATCCTCCGGGCCGTGGAAAACATCCTTCTGATCGGCCAGATGCTCGTCAGCGTCGCGTTGATGGCTTCAGTCCTGATGCAGGCGCGAGGCGCCGGCTTGGGCGCCACCTTCGGCGGTGACTCATCCGTCTATCGCAGCCGGCGCGGCATCGAGAAGCGCCTCTTCCAGTTCACGGTCGTGCTTACCGTCCTGTTCGTGATCTTCTCGATCGCAGCCTTCAAGCTGGGCGCTACCACCACCGTCTGACCGGTCGGCCCCAACAGGGCCCGTGCTAGAATCGGGCTTCGCCTGAAACGTCGGAAAATGGCGTCGAAGGCTGCGCGCCGAGGTGGCGGAATTGGTAGACGCGCTAGGTTCAGGACCTAGTGGCCGCAAGGTCGTGTGGGTTCAAGTCCCTCCCTCGGTACCAGTGCCCAGGTGGCGGAATTGGTATACGCGTACGTTTGAGGGGCGTATGACGCAAGTCATCCGGGTTCAAGTCCCGGCCTGGGCACCAATTCCCTGATCGATGACGGCGGCCGAAATGGCCGCCGTTAGACTTTTCCGTGGGGCGGTTAGCTCAGTTGGTCAGAGCGTCTCGTTTACACCGAGAAAGTCGGGGGTTCGAGTCCCTCACCGCCCACCATCACTGCGGCGACGGAGCCGGGAC
>JBBDRY010000094.1:0-4375 GCA_040905225.1 Chloroflexota bacterium
AAGGCGATGGCCCTCCAGCTTCTGTTGGACGGCGGGTCAGGGTCCGAGCAGCGCTGCGGGCACGACGCCGATGCCGCCCGACACATCGTCACCGAGCTGGTCCTTCAACCATCGGAGGTGCCGCACGTCGTCGTCTCGGATGGTGTGGGCGAGCTTCACTTCGATCGCGAGCACGCGGTGATCGCCGCCAACATGGCACCCGATCGGCGGCTCTTCTCGCCGCAGCTCACGCAGCACCGCTCGGAACGGATAGACGGGGTGCCCCATCGGCACACCTCCTCCACAGGGGGACCGCGAAACCACACCCTTGTGATTCCGCTGTCGAGGGGCTGACCGCGTCGATCAGGATGCAAGTACCAGCGAAACGATCGTTTCTTCCATGAGCGATAGCGGTACCGTGGTCCGGTGGACTTCCGACGTCCCGTCGAGGTGGTGATCCCGGGTGTCCAGGGCCGCATCCTGGCGGTCCTGGCCGAGACGACGGCGGAGCTCAACCTGCGGACCATCGCTCGGCTCGCCGCCGTGAGCCCGGCGCAGGCGTCTCGGGTGCTGCCTCAACTGGTGACGCTCGGGCTCGTCGAACGCCGGGAGGCGCCGCCCTCCGCTCTCTTTGCACTGGTCGAGGATCACATCGCAGCGCGTGCCGTGCGGGCACTCAGCCGTTCTCGCGACGCGGTGCTCGAGGACCTGGGAGCGCTCGCCCGCAAGATGGATCCGCGTCCGATGACATTGGTCGTGTTCGGCTCGTTCGCGCGAGGCGAGGCCGACGCAGCGAGCGACCTCGACATTGTCCTCGTCCGACCGGCCGGCGTCGGCGAGGACGACGAGTCGTGGGTGGCGTCCACGGAGGCGTGGCGAGCCGCGGTTCGGCGGCTGACCGGGAGTCCCGTTCAGCTACTCGAGGTCGACGAAGCCGAGCTCGCTCGTCGTCTCCGACGCCCCACGTCGCTCTGGGCAGACGTCATCCGCGAAGGCGTCACAGTGTTCGGCTCGCCGCTCGGGGAACTGCGGAATCGACGAACCGCTTAGGCGCGCTGCCCTTGCAGCCCTCGGCTCTGACCGAGTCCTTCGGGGCATCGGGCTCAACCACCGTCGAAAAGACGGCGGTGGAAGGCCTCGACGGCGAGCACTGCGTCCGCGGCGAGGGTCGCCGCGTCGAGGTCTGGATGGTCGAGGTGCATCTGTTCGGCGTAGGCGCTCGGTCCCTGATTGCCCGGGACGGTGAAGTTCGCGAGGAGATCATCGAGGGACGTGCGAACCGCGTCGACGAGATCGGCCTCGAACATCCTTCGCACGGCATCTGCAGCCTGCCGGGGTCCGCCGCGGTCGTTGTGCGAGAGCACGAACGCGATGTCGTACCAATCCTTCGGCGTCCGACGGCTTCGAGCCGCAGCTGCTTTCGCGAGGAGGAAGCCCGCGAGGCCGGTCACGTTGACCTCGACCGTCAGCACGTCGCCCCCGATTTTCGCAGTCAGGCTGCGCACCTCGACGTCTCGCGATGCGAATCCCGTGCCGCGCAGGTTGACTGCGCCGAGGCTGTCGCAGGCGTCGAAGTGATCGGTCGCCTCGTTCGGCTCGGTGTCGAGGTCGGCTAGAAGCTCAAACTTCACGACGGTCTTCGTCGGTGTCTCGTCGGCGACCCATCGCCAGACCAGTGCGCTGTCCGGCTCGAACTCTGCGTTCTTGAGGGCCGTCTCGAGTCGTGCCGTATTGACCGCGCCGCACGCGATCTCGAGGTCGACCTGGACATCGACGTCGGTCGTGCCTGCGTGCCGCCAGGCGCTCCCGGCGCAGAGCATCTCAGGGACGAGGCCGCCGAGCACGACGAACTCTGGCCGCGCGCCGTAGTGGTGGACGACGCGCACCAGCGCGCGCTCGGACGCGGCGCGCGCGGCGCGTGAGCGTTCGGCCTCAGACACGGTCGATCACCTCGAGAAGGTGTTCTGCTGCCTCTTCACCACGAACACCCGACTCGCGAAGGTCGGCGTAGACGCGGGGCCACGGGGCGACCCGAAGTCCCGAGACCGGAGTGCACAGTCGCTGTGTGACCGGCGTCGGGAAGGGACGCAGGACGAGTCGGCCACCCTCGATCGGCTTGAGGCCGGTGCGATCTGCCACCGCATCGAGTGTGGCCGGGGTGGGCGCGTCGACGAAGACGTCGAGCCCACCTACCTCGCCCAGGTACGGCGCGAGTACCGATGCTGCCGCAGCTCCGGTGGCGGCCCACGACATGCCGTCGGTATCCCATCGCCTGCCGAGGTTGGCGAGCTCGTCGACGAGATCGCCGAGGACACCGACGCGAAGGGCGAGGGGGCGAGCGGCCGCAGTCGCCGCCGTCGCCGCCGTCGCGTACGAATCCAGCAGGGCTTTGCGATCGAGGACCGCTCGCGCGGAGCCTCGGCCCCGCGCGGCGTCCGCGCCGAGAAGGCCGAGCGTGGTCAAGGTCGAAAGCGCCTTCGTTGCGGCACCCGCCGAGAGCCCGGTCGCTCGTTCGACCTCAGCCACCGTCGGGCGGGTCCCCAGCAGGAGTGCCTCGGCCGTCCCGATGACGGAGGGAGTCCAACGAGGCGCGCCCTTGACCTTCTGATCCCTTCGGCCCGAGCGCGAAACGACGAGTCCAGGTAGAGCGATCTCCGCCGCGCCTGACTCGTCCAACCATCCCAGGCCGGCCTCCGCCGCGGCCGAGCGCGCGCCTGGCGACATCCTCCGAGCCGCCACGACATCAAGGTTCGGCGGACGCTCGGCGAGTATCGGCCGTAGATCGCCGAGCCAGCCCTCCCCAATCCAAGCCACGCCGACAGCGCCGGTACCGACGTCGACCGTGGTCACGCCGCCAGGTCGACCATCCACGCGCACGTGCGTCCCGGCGGGGAGCACCGCTCGGATCGCCTTCTCGATGCGTTCGAGCGTCGGCGTTCGAGTGGACATGTCGCCAGGGTACCTCACTATGAATAAATCCTCACTCTCAAAGTGAGGATAACTAGAACGTGAGGTTTTGAGTCCGAGCGTTGCACGGGGGCTGTCTCCGTCTCACAACAGGACAAATCCTACGACGGTCGTGGATCTGCTTTGAGACAGGACGAGGACGAGGACGATGGCAACCAAGAAGATCGTGCTGATGCTGACACTCGCGGTCGAGGCCGGCGACGCCGATGGTAGGGATCCTGAGCATCGAGGTTCGCGAGCCCGCCCCGCAGACCGCGGCAAGTGACGGCGTACCGGTGGAGGTGTCTCAGATGATCGAGGAGTTCGCGCCTCCGTCGGTGGCGCAGCATGCAGCCGACTACGCGCGGCGCTGCGTCTCCGAGCTCAACCTCGATCTTCAGCTCCCTTCCGGGGAACGGAAGTACGTCAACGCCTACCCCCCGAAGCGCTACGGGTCGAAGCGCGCGTCGGCATTCGACCTGAAGAGCGGGCGGGTGGAGATCTACTGCCGACCGCAGAACGCAGACGGTCGCGAGTTGGCGGAGGCTGTCACCAACGACAACGAGCCGTTCGCGACCAAGGTCTATCTGCACTCCGCATCGGCGGTGGATGTCGCCATTGAGCTGACACGGATCGGCCTCGAGGAGCGCGAGCGATGAACGGCGCACGCGGCGAGCTCGGGTACGTCGCAGAGAGCGATGTCGACCTCGTGCTCTTGCTCGACGCGCGGGCGGGCGGTCCGATGACGCGTTATCTCTTCGAGCAAGTCCGCCTGCCCCGGCCCGAGAGCGTCGTGGTGAGGCGTTCCACGTCCCGCTGCGGCGACATGCGATAGACCGACGTCGAGATCAGCTGGTCGAACGGCGTGAACGGCGTGCTGTTCATCGAGGTGGACTCTGGCTTCACCCCTGGCCAGCCCGAGTCGTACGCCACCGAGGTACGAAAGCAACGTGCAGCGAAGAGGACAGCTGCGGCAGTCCTCGTTTGCCCGACGCGCCGACTCGCTCAGTACCGGGGGCTGGCCACTGAAGACAGGGGGCTGACTGCTTCGATGAATACGTCACCTGCGCAGAGATGGCCGATGCGGCTGAGCGGCACGCGAAGCTGACTGGCGATCCGCTCGCGCAAGGCTCGGCCATGGTGATGCGTGCCGCCGAGCAACCTCGAACAGTGGCCCTCGAAGGCAGCGGACCCAGCGCGGTCTGCGTGGGGCGACGAGTACCGCACCATCGTCGCCGGACGCGTGCCATCATGGACACCCTAGTCGATTCATGGCCGCCCGTCATGGCCAATCAGAAACCGAACCTCTCAATCGGGCGTGCCGAGCGAACCCGTAACGCTCTGACCAGGACTCCTGTTGCGCCCTCGGCAGGATTCGAACCTGCGACACACGGTTTAGGAAACCGATGCTCTATCCCCTGAGCTACGAGGGCGGGATAGACAGAAACCG
>JBBDRY010000095.1:0-4349 GCA_040905225.1 Chloroflexota bacterium
AATCTGAGGGCGTTCGCCAACGACTCATTCACGGGCAGCTCAAAGTTCCTCCGCTGCGGCGCGCAGCAACTCCACCTGACCGAGGTCCTTGGGTCGGTCGGCGTAGCTCTTCATGGCGATGAGGTCCTCGATCGAGGCGACCGGATAGCGCTCTGCCCGTCAGGGCCCAAGTGGCCGACGCGGAGTTTGCCACTCGGGAAAACCCGCCGCAAGAGGCATGCTAGCCACCCGATCGTCCGAAGGCCGACGAAGGACGGGGTGGCAACGGGCTACCGAATCGAAGCGCCGTCACGCTGTCGCGGGCCCTCGAGGTCGTACCTTCCATGCGCTGACCCTCGGTGTGACGTCTGCGGCGGCCTAATGTCTCGCCGTTGAGCGGAGATCTTGGCCATGCTGGCTGAGACTCGCTCTGACAGACTGCCAACGCTCGAGGCATCGCGAGGTGCCGCCGTGGCCGTTGCAGTCGGCCTTGTGTTGGGGGTCGTCACGCAACTCGGGCAGTCGCTGCTGCCCGAGGGCTTCGGGCAGCTGGCCAACTCGATCTCGCCGTGGCTGTCCGTGGCTTTCGTCGTCGGCGCGCTTCAGTCGAGCCCGCGCCTTGCCGTAGTGGCCGGCTTCCTCACGCTGGCACTCGCCCTGGTCGGCTACTACGCGACGATCTTTATCCGCTTTGGCTACACGGGCGGTGGCTCAAGCTTGATCTTCTGGACCATGGGCTCAATCGCCGGCGGCCTGGTGTTTGGCCCAGCCGGCTGGTTCTGGCGGAACGGCACTTTCACGGCAGGGATAATTGCCGTGGCACTCCTCGGAAGTGCCTGGATGGCCGAGGCTGCCTATCTCGCGATGGTGCTGTTGATGGCGGTGGTAGCAATCGGCTATGCGCTGATCGGACTCACCGTGCCGCTGTTGCTCGGACGAACCCTGCGAGGCCGCCTCTTCGCCTTTGCGGCCATGCTGCCCGCGGTTGCCCTCGGAGGGGTGGGATTCGTTGCCTTCATCAAGTTCTACGAGCTGCTGTCCGGCGTGTGATCCGCTTGGAGGCTGGATCGGCGCCGACCACACGAGGTAGCAGATCAACTATCAACTAGCCGGTCGCTCGAATAGCCAGCTCTTAGACTGGCGCCCGATGATCGGGATGCCTTCGCGACCCTGGCGCGCGTAACCGCCGGTGCGACTGACAGTTATCGGAGGCAGTGGCGGGTATCCCGGTCGTGGCCGCCCTTGCAGCGGATACCTCGTCGAGGCGGATGGCTTTGGCCTCCTGATCGACCCCGGGTACGGCGTGGCCACGGCCCTCTCGTCCGACAACGCGCCAAGATTCGATGCAGTCCTCGTGAGCCATGCCCACCCCGACCACTGCGCGGACCTGAATCCGATCCTTCGCGAGCGTGCTTGGGCCGACCCTCCTCTACCGCCGCTGCCGGTCTACTCCCTGCCAGGCGCACTTGACGCAGTCCTCTCGCTCGATCGACCAGAGGTGCTGGGTGGCTCGTACGAGCTCCACGAATTCGAGCCCGGCGACGAACTGACCGTCGGGCCGTTGCGGGTTCTGACGGCGCTTCTCCCGCACCCGCGACCCAATGTGGGCGTCAGGATCAGCGTGGGCTCACGATCGATGGTCTACACGGGCGACTGCGGCCCATCCGAGGAGCTGGTCAAGCTGGCCGATGAAGCCGACCTCCTGCTGGCTGAGGCCTCCTACGCCAGGGTCGTCCCCGAGGAGATCGTCGGCATGCTCTCGAGCGCGGTCGAAGTGGGTCGCGAGGCTGCTGCGGCGAGGGTCCACAGGCTTGTCCTAACCCATCTCATACCTAAGACCCCCGACGCCGATGCGGTCGACGCCGCAGCGCAGTTCTTCCACGGTCCAATCGCCGTAGCGCGACCGGGCCTCGTCGTCGAAATCTAATCGAGTGGATCAGGACGCGACAGGCGACTCAGCCGCCTGGGATCCGCTTCATCCGCTCGAGCTCACGCCGAAGGCGTTTGCTCGGCCGACCCTCGCCACGGACGACCTTGATCCCGCGTGCGAGCTCCGAGACGACAGGTGGCGGGCTGTGGTCGACGTAGCACGTCGCGGCGACCAGCGCGCCAACACGCGTTTCGATCGGCCGGACGACCTCGACGATCCGCTCGCGTTCGGCGATCAGAGCATGAACCACGTCGCCCGCGCGAACCTTGGTCGAAGGCTTTGCGGGGTTGCTGTTCACGCGCACGTGCCCGCCTTCGCACAGCTGGGTCGCGACCGGCCGCGTCTTGACGAGGCGCACGGCGCACAGCCACCGATCGATCCGCGTCTCGTCGGTAACGCTTCCCGCGGCCATGGCGGTTGGTCTAGGGACACACTAGGAAGACCGCGGTCAGCTGCGCGCGCGGGCTCAGGCGACGCTTCACATTGCAACGTTATGCGCTAATTCGTCGAGGCGGCGAATCCCGACGGGGGATTTTGGCTACCCCTCGATCTAGATGTCGCGGCGCGCCGCGCGGTGGAACGTGGTGACGGCGAGCGCTGTACAGGAGGTGAACCGGCGAGACCGCCGGTACCGAACCGACCGGAGGACCGCCATGCGTCACCGATACATCGCACTGCCGCTTGCCGCGCTAGCCAGCTTCGCATTCGCCTCTGTCGCGCTGGCAGGCGGATCGGCGCAGGTGACGGTCAAGAGCGGGCCCGTCGATCCTGTCGCCGGGGAAGAGACGACCATCGAGCTGGGCGTGCTTCAGCACGGGGTCACGCCGGTCAGCTGGCCTGGCCTAACGGTGGTCGCGACGGACGCCACGTCCGGCGCCGTGGTCCGGGCCGAGGCTCGAGCCAACGGCCCTGAAGGATCCTATGTCGCAACGATCGTCTTCCCGAGCGCCGGCGAGTGGACTCTGACGTTCGACTCGCCGGACCTGGAGATGGCAGGCTCGGTTGCGATGAACGTCGCACCGGCCGTGGCCGCAGCCCAGCCCGCAGTCACGGTGCCAGCCGCCGCGGCCTTCGACGCTGTGTCCCTACTGCTCGTGCTCTTCGGGGCGGCCGCCGCTCTCGGCATCGCCAGCCTGGTCCTGAGGAGGGGTCGCGCCTCGGGCGACACGCCGCTGTCGGTCAGGACCTGAGCCGCGAAGGGACGCACGCGTGACGGAGAGGTGCGTGCGTCCGTAGGCTCGGGCCGTGGAGGCCACTCCGGAACGTGAAACAGACCTGATCGAGCGGGCACGACACGGTGACGTGTCGGCGTTCGAGGGCACAATCACGCTGTCGCGCGCCCTGGAGGTCGCCCGTTCGATGCGCTGATCGCGTCAGTCGGCGTCGAGGAAGTCGAGGATCGTGGCCGCCACCAGCGGTGACTCTGCCATGCGTAATGAGTCAGTCACGAGCGCAACCCATCGGTTATCTCGGGCTCACTGATCTTGGGATGGACGCGCCGGGTTCCCGCGAGTCCACTCCGTCCGCCTGGGGACGATCGAACGAACTCAGCCTTCGGTCCCCGACGGCGCCGGTTCAACCGCACGAACGGTGTCATGGTTCACGTAGGCATGGATCGTCCACGGGTCAGGACCAAGCATCTGATACGACGTTCGGAAATCGCGCACCACGGCGCCGTCGGCGGAACGGACGACCCATCGCACCGTTGCAACTGCCGCGCTGTCCCCCTGCTCGAGGACGTCCAATGCAACAACGTCGGCGGCGGCCGCACCAGCGCTCCGGTACGCGGCCATCAGCCCGGCGAGGTGGTCCAACAATGCCTCACGGTCGCCGAGATGGATCGGCGCGCCATTCCGCACCGCCAGAAACGGGACTCGGCACAGATCCGCGACGGCTGGAGCATCGCCAGCCATGTAACGCTCGGAGTAGCGCTCGAAGAACGAGGCGAGCTCATGTGACATCGGGCCCTCCGTTGTCTCGAACGGCGTTCTCTGTCCAGAACAGTCGTTCGAAGTCGCCGTCATCGAGGCGTGTGGGTCGGAACGGTGCGGTCACCGCGGTTCGAGTCCTTCCGTCGGTACGCCGCGCCGCTCGAAGTCCTGGCGAACGAGGCGAACGACAGCCATCGCTTGGCGGACGGCGGTCGCTGACTGGAGCGCCGACACGGCCGCGAAGTCGTCCGGGTACCTGACGGCCACGCCGTAACGCGACAGCCGAGTGAGATCAGCAGGAATTTCCTTGACGCGCCAGTCGCGCGTGAGTCCGTTCCGCAACTCCTCGAGGTCGTGCCTTCGTGCCGGCTCGATGTCGGACAGCACCAGAGCCGCCTTGAGCGCTTTCTCTGCCGCCTGCTGGGCGTGAAAAGCCACGATCCGTGGCCGAACGTGTCTGCCGCGTTGCGCCCTGGCGGCCGAAAGATCGCCGAGCGCGTAACTGAGCC
>JBBDRY010000096.1:0-40621 GCA_040905225.1 Chloroflexota bacterium
AAACCATCAGAGGTGTTCGCCGAGGTTGTTGCATCGACCGGTTGAATCCGCCCCCCGATATGTCAGTGTGACGAACATTCTCGAACTCAAGCGCACGGGCTACGTCTGGTAGTCGTCCTCTGGCGGCGGGCGGAAACGGCCGCGCGAGATCCACTTGAAGAGCCGGTAGGTGTCCTTCTTGTGTGAGTACATGTAGCCGATCGCGACGAGGATCACGAAGTTCCCGAGCGCGGCCGAGCCGGCGACGATGTAGCCGAGCTGCTGGCCGATCTCGCCCTTGATCGATAGGGCCGGGATGGTGATTCCGAACAGGCCGAGGCGGAAGAACGGCAGCCGCGGGGCGACGTCCGCGCGTACGGTCGAGGTCTCGAGTGCGCTGCCACCGGACGTGCCTCCGATCACGAAGACGTGCTGGCCGACGAGCGCCGCAGAGCCCTCGGCGCGCGGCGCTGGGAGGTTCGTAATGTCCAACTGGCGCCACTGCGCGATCGTGCCGTCTGTCGCGCTGGGCACGGTCCAGATGTCCGTGTTTACGGCCGCACCGTTCTCGTCGTAGCCGCCGATCACGAAGATCGTGCCCGAGTTGGTGAACGAGGTGTGGCCGTACCGAGGAGCCGGCAATGCGGCGCTGGCCGACTGGCCCACGGACACGCCCCAACCCAAGGGGCGGCCCGAGTTGTTGTCGATCTTGGGCATGCCGTGCGTGTCGAAGGCGAGGTAGAACACCGAGTTGGTCGCGCCCGCAGGCCCCTTGCCGCCGAGGATGTAGACCGCGCCGCCCGCGCTCACGGCCGTGGCTTCGGCGCGCGCCTCGGGCAATGGCAGCTCGGTCAGCTCCTTCCAAGTCTGGAGCTTGGGCGCGGTGCCGGTCGTGAGCTGGGACAAATACGTCTTGGCCGACAGGCCATCAGCGGTGCGTCCGCCGAAGATGTACAGGCCCGAACCGGTCGACGCACCACTGAGATCCGTCATTGCCACCGGAAGTGCGATATCGGTCGCGGCCTCCCAACCAGTCAACAGGCCGCTCTTGAGTACGCCGCGGAACACTGTCGTTGTGGGGGCGCCCGACGCATCACTGCCGCCGACGACATAGGGCACGCCACTAAGGCTCACGACCGCCGCATCGGAGCGTGGTTCAGGCAGCGCGGCAGCTTCCTTCCACTCGGTCAGGTTGCCGTTGAAGACGGTCGACGTCAGGACGCTGGCCGTTGCGCCGGTCGGCGTCCGCCCGCCGACCAGGTAGATGACCTCGCCGGAGGAGAAAGTGCCAGCGCCCGCGCGACCGGCCGGCAACGCAAGGTTTGCCGGGCTTTCTTCCCAGGGGATGACAGCGCCAGCTGGCGCCGGGCAGGGCAGGGTCTTGTTTTCGGCCGGACACCAATTGATCGGACTGATCGCGTTGAAGCCAAGGTCGACCGTTGGCGCGACCGTGAGGTAGTAGCCGCGGTCAGGGACATAGCCGAGCAGAAAGATGATCAGCAGGAACCAGAAGGTCGCCTTGACCGTTGCCCAGCCCCACCCGTCGGCGTCGAGCAGCCCGAAGACCGCGCGGCGACGGACGGCGCCCGGCGGAAGGGCGTACTGGGCCATCTAGGGCGTCGCCACAGGTGCCGGGGAGGTCGCCGGTGCCGGGGAGGCTGCCGGCGGCGCACCGGTGGTGCCAGCCGAGGCGCCCGGAGAGCCCGCCGGCTGTCCGCCCGGCGGAACTACCAGGAGGCTTCCGTTCATCGTCTGGTAGTGGCCGGGCACGGTGCAGGCGAATTGTGGCTCCGATGGAACGGTCTCAAACGTGTAGGTGAATGTTTGTGGCGAACGGGTCACGTCGAAGTCTTCTACACCGGGCAATGGGTTCGGATTCGGCGCTGTGGCCAGCTCAGTAGCGCTACCAAGCTTGAAGTTGTGCGGGAAGACCGTCTGATTGATGATGCGGAACTCCACTGTCTCCCCCTGGACGATCGTTATCGCCGACAACGGCTGCCCGCTGGCTGGATCCACCCACTTGATGTCCTGCGTGCCTTCGACCTCGATCACGCGCGGGTTTTCGACGGTACCGGGGCTGGTGACCGGCGCCGGGGTCGCGGTCGTCCCACCGGTTGTCGGCGGCCGCCAGCAGGCAGGCACGGGAGTGGAGCCCGGTGCCGGGGTATACGCGGGATCGCGCCAGCCCTCTACGTTGACGGGCGGCGGAAGCGTTTCGCCAGCCAGGGCGTGTTCAGGCTGGTAGACGAACTTCGTGTCCTTGGTGGCGAGGATCCAGGTGATGATCTCCTCGATCTCGCGGTAGTTGAGCGGGCCCTTGGGCTCCAGCCACGCTGGCATGACGCTCTTTGGGTCGCCGCACACGTAGCGGCCGCCTTCGGTCAGCACGGCTCGGATGTAGTCGGCGTTGAGGTGCCCCGGGCCGGGCAGGCCCGAGTCGGTGACCGCGTTGAACAGCTTGGCCTGGTCGTTGAGCGGCGGGCCCACGCCGCCCTGGCCGTTGTTGCCGTGGCAGCGGGCGCAGTTGGCCAGAAAGAGTGCGTAGCCACGCGACACGTCCGTGACGTATTGCGCGTTCGCCTCCTTCTCCAGGCGCGGCTGCATGCCGATCACTGGCAGGCCGATGTCGTACAGCCAGTAGAGCGGGATGAACACCACGAAGATCAGGACCGCGAGGAACGCGATCATCCGGGCGTTGCTGCTCTGGCGGACGATCTGGGCGGCGCGCTCCTCGGTCAGGCCGACGGTGTGGGTCTGCTCGCCGGCGGAAAACCGTTCATCGCCCCCTGGAGTAGCAGGCAACGACGGCTCGCGCGGGGCGACGACGCCCTCTGGCTCAGCCGGCCGCGGCGTGAGCTCGCGCCCGGTTCGATCTTCAGTCATGCGGTCTGGAGAGTCGTTTGCGGGCTCATATGCAGCCCGTCGGCGATCGTGCGGGGATCAGGCCCGGCTGGCCAAGGGCGACCGGCAGGGGTCCCAATGTGAGCTTCGATGTGTCGACTGTCAGGACGCCGTTCTCGATGGTGTGGGCGAAACGGTCCAGGCTTCGTGGCGCTGGCCCAAGCTCCTGGATCTTGATCCCCAGTCGGTCGTAGCGCGAGCCATGGCAGGGGCATTCGAACCAGTAGTTTGTGGTGCAGAAGTTGGGCTTGCAGCCGAGGTGCGGGCAGCGCTGATAGAGGGTTCGCACGTTGGTGTTGAGGCCCTCGCCGTCCGTGCTCGTTCCGTCGGTGAAGCCACGCGCCGGGTCGATCAGCTGCACGTAGGTCCGCGCGAGCGAGAAGTAGGCCGGCGCTCCTTCGTGAAGCGACACGCCGTGGACGGCAGGATTGCCCACGACCGTAGTCAAGTCGCCCAACGTGATCGAGCCACCGAAACCACGCGACAGGTTGGGCCATAGGAAGCCGAGCAGTCCGCCTGTGACCTCGAGCAGCCACAGGCCAACGCCGGCGCCGATGGATCGGCGGATCAGCGTCCGGCGCGACAGTCCCGCCGGCCGCCCGCGACGCATCTCGCGCAGGACCTCACGCGTGAGCGTCCGCGGCTCCTGCCAGCGAGCGAGCTTCCAGTTACCCAAAGTTTTGCTCCGCCGAGGGCCTTTCAGGCCCGGCTGCGCGCGACAGTGGTCCGCCCCCGACGAGTCGTCGGTGTCGTCCCGTCGCTTGCGATCTCAACCTCATAGGGCGAACCACAGGCCGTTTTCCCACGGCACGGTAAAGGCATAGCCGGGGCCGCGGAAGAAGGCGCCCAGGAACGTGATCACCAGACCGGCCGCGGCGAACATCGTGAACAGCACGATTCCGGTCTTCCGGTCGCGCGGGTGGGACGAGCCGCCGTCGCCGCGCGGGCCGCGGTCGATGTACGGGATCACGCCGATCGCAAGGAAGATGGTCAGGATCGGGATCGCGCCGGCCACCGTGGGGTGGAAGTACGCCAGCAGCTCCTGGATGCCGACGAGGTACCACGGCGCCTTCGCCACCGCCGGGGTCACGTTCGGGTTGGCAAGCTCTTCGAGCGGCGCGTTGACGAGCACGCCCATCAGCAGCAGGAAGATGCTCATCACCGCCGCGGCGAAGAACTCGATCGACAGCAGGTGTGGCCAGGTCATCACCGTGTCGTCCGGTTCCTTCTGTACCCGCACGACGGCGTCCTGCTTGACCAGTGCCAGCAGGCGGTACGGCTTGGCGGCCATGGGCACGCGCTGCTTGTCGATCTCGGTCGTCCGCCGCTCGGGCGGGGCGGACGGCAGGGCCGTGCGCCGGGAAGGCGTTGACGGCGCCGGCTCGGTAGTCGTCGGCAGGCGGGACTTGTCGGACTTTTCGTCGGTCATCGGTCAGTTCCTACAGCGGGCCTGAGATTCCGCCGTCCTTGCGGATCCGCCAGAAGTGGACGGCGAGGAACACAGCGATGGTCAGCGGCAGCAGGATCACGTGCAGCACGTAGAAGCGCAGCAATGTGTTCTGGCTGACTTCGATGCCGCCGAAGATGAGCAGCTGCGAGGGGCGCGACAGGAGCGGGAGGTACGAGGCGATGTTGTTGCCGATCGTGATCGCCCAGAACGCGATCTGGTCCCACGGCAGCAGGTAGCCCGTGAACGACAGCGCGATCGTGAGGAAGAGCAGCAGCGTGCCGATGACCCAGTTGAACTCGCGCGGCGGCTTGTATGCCCCGTGGTAGAAGACCCGCATCATGTGCAGGAAGACGAAGAACACCATCAGGTGCGCGCCCCAGCGATGGATGTTGCGGGTCAGCAGGCCGAACGGGACCTCCGCCTGGATGCGCAGGATGTCGTCGTACGCCGACGTGGACGAGGGCACGTAGAAGAACATCAGGAACACGCCGGTCACGGTCAGGACGAGGAAGAAGAAGAACGACAGCCCGCCGAGGCAGAACGTGTAGGCGAACTTGACCGCGTGCTGGCGGACACGTACGGGATGTATGTGCAGGAACACGTTGTTCATCACCGCGTAGGCGCGCGAACGCTCGTCGGCCGGGTACGGCTGGCGGAACAGCGAGCGGAACAGCGCGCTCCGCCGCAGGGCCTTGTCTACACGCTCGAGGAAGCTCAACGAACGTATCCTCCCGCATCGGCGCGGTTACCGATTCCGAGCAGGCCCAGCTGGGTATCGCGGTAGCTTTCCTTGTAGAGCCGCCCGTCGCTGCTGATCTCCTGGAGCTCGAACCGCTCCATGGTAATGGCGTCGTACGGGCATCGTTTCACGCACAAAGCGCAGCGGATACAGCGCTCTTCGTCGAGCACCATCGCGGCCCCGTCCGACCAGCCGTAAGCGTCCACGAGCTCCGGCAGCGGACCCTCGGACTTCATCTGGTTGACGTCGATCATGTGGATCACGCCCTCGGGGCACACGTCCGCGCATGCGCCGCATAGGACGCAGCGGAACCCATCGAACCAGATGTTGTAGTTGCACATCAGGCACCGAACGCTCTCGGTGATCGCCTGGCTGGCGGTGTAGCCGCGCTCGACCGGCGTGGTGAAGTTGACGTGCGGGTCGGCCGACGGCATGCGTTCCTCGACCGGCGCCATGGGCACGTGCACCCGTGGCAGCACGTCGTACAGCTCGGGCATCTCGTGGCGCGATGAGCTGATGATGCGCACGTTGGCGTCGACATCCACCTCGCGCCGGCCGGACAGGTACCGATCGACCGCGTAAGCGCATTTCTTGCCATGCCCGGCGGCTTCGATGAGGGTCGTGGGACCGGTTACGAAGTCACCGCACGCGAAGACGCCGCGCACGTTGGTGGCGTACGTGCCCGGGTCGACGCGGACGCGGCCGCGGTTGATCTCGAAGTTCGACTCGACCGGCAGGAAGGTGTTGTCGGCGGCCTGGCTGACGGCCGGGATGACGGCGTCGGCGACGATCTCGAACTCGCTGCCGTCGATGGGCACCGGCGCACGGCGGCCGGTGGCGTCCGGTTCGCCCAGGCGGTTGCGCACGAACTTGACCGCGCGGATCTTGCCGTTCTCGTCGCCCAGGATCTCGACCGGGCTGACCAGGAACTCCATGCGCACGCCTTCGCGCTCGGTCTCGCCCAGCTCCTCCTCGTCGACGACGAGCTCGGAACGCGTCCGGCGGTAGGCGATGGTGACGTTCTGGGCGCCGTAGCGAAGGCTCGTGCGCGAGCAGTCCATCGCCGTGTATCCACCGCCGATGATCACCACGTCGTTGCCGACGGTGAGCGGCTCACCGAGATTGGCGATCTTCATGTAGTCGACGCCGTACTGGATGCCATCGAGGTCGCCGCCGGGGACGTCGAGCGGAACGGGGTCCATCGCGCCGGCACAGATCGCGATGGCGTCGTAGTCCTCCATCAGCTTCTCGAAGGTGATGTCGCGCCCGATCCGCACGCCGTAGCGGAAGCGGACGCCCAGCCGCTCGACCAGCTTCAGGTCCATCTCGATCGCCTCACGCGGCAGCCGGAACGCTGGCACGCCGATCAGCATCGTGCCGCCGCCGTAGGGCAGCTCATCGAAAACCGTCACCTGGTGGCCTGCGACGGCGAGCTCGCGTGCGACGGAGACGCCCGCCGGTCCAGCGCCGACCACGGCCACAGTGGTGTCGCGTGGCGTGATCTGGGGCATGTCGTCGGGGATACCCGACGCCTGGTGCCACTCGACCAGGAAGCGTTTCATCGCGCGGATGGCCAGCGGACGGTCGATGTCGCCGCGCCGGCACGCGCGCTCGCACGGCGCTGAGCACACGTACGCGCACATCGCCGCGACCGGATTCGGCTCGCGCGACAGGATGTAGCCCTCTTCGAAGCGGCCCTCGGCGGCCAGATTCAGATAGCCGCGGCAGTTCGTGCCGACGGGGCACGCTTCCTGGCACTCGATATTGCACTGAAGCCAGGAGGCGTCGACAGGCTGAACCAGGAATTCCTGGTTGGGGTCGATAGCCAAGTGGTCTGACCTCTCAGGACAGGCTGGGCACGATTTTGGGGCAGTCTGAGCGCGTTTCCGGGCAGCCGCGGCACGTTGGGGGCGCGTCTGTCACGCGCAGAATCGTATCATCGCAAGCCTGAAGGGAGCAGATCGCCCTCCCTTGCCGGCACGGACGGTCACGGGTGGTTTGGAGCAGTGGTACCAGCTGTATGGCCGAGGGTCACGTAGACGCTCCGTTCGGGCCCTCGTAGGCTCCATTTCGTGACGAGTCCCGATCTGGGCGTGCCTGCCCCACGGCCTCTTGCTCCTCCCGCCACGGCCATCGGCGGGCCATGTGCTCCCGCCCGCGCGGACGTCGATGTTCGCTGCGTGGACGCCGAGCGACTCCTGGGCGCAGCGCAGACCCATCAGCAGACCTTGCGCGAGGCACGCCGCCAGCACGCAGAGGCGTCCCGGCAAAGGGAGTCCGACGAACGGCTTCGTGGCCGACGGCGCGTGACGGAGGAGAAGAACGCAGCCCAGGCTGAATATCACGGCGCAGTAGCTCGAGCCACGGACCGCATCGCCGTCCAGGAGGCTTCAGCCGCCTGGCTGCACAGGCTGGACCAGCTGAACCGCAAAGCACGCGAGGCCGACGAGCGTGCCGAAGCCCTCGCACAACGCGTCGGACAGCTGGAGCGAGCCCTGCCCGGCCTGGAGCTGGCAGCGGATGCGGCACGAATATCTGCCGAGGCAGCCCAGGTTGCGTGCCTGGAAGCGCGCCGGACACTCGCCGCGTGCGAGGAGGAATCCGCGCGCCGCACGCCCGCCCCGAACGCGTACGCGAACGCGACTGGCGCCGCTGTGGCGCCTGCGATCCTCGGCGACACCATCGTTTCGGCCATGGAACGGGATGGCGCCGCGGGGGCGGCGCGCGCCTTGATGCGCGGAGATCGCCAGACGCTGCTCGGCCTGGCACTCAGATTGGCCGAGGAAACCGGGTTCGAGGCCGGACGCCTTCAGCTACTTCTGCTCGAGCTGCGCGAGCAGATCGCCACCCGAGCGATGGAAGAGTTCGCACTCGCCTTCCCGGCCAACCACCCCTTCTGGGCCCAGTTCCCGACTGAGATCGCGCGAAATGTGGCCGCCAGCCTGTCATCGATGGGTTATCGCTTCGACGGCGCTGGCGGCTGGGCGGACAGGCGCGCGCCGCAGATCCGCGACCTGGCACTCGCCCTGTCCTATTGCGGCTATGACCCGCGGTCATTGCGCCGACCCGCGGGCCAGACTGCCATCGACGCGTTGTGGCAGGGGACGAGCATCCGAACCGAGGAATACCTGCTTGCTCACGCACCGGAGCTGGCGCTCGCTCAGGTCGTGGCTCTCCTCGGGCCACGCTCGGGCCGGCTGGCCGAGCTGTGGGACATCTGGGGCAGGTTGCGCCCGCTGCTGATGCGTGTGGGCGGCGTCAGCGCCTAGCGAATCTCGAGATAGCGGAAGCCCTCGGCTGCCGCGGCGCCGATCTTCTGGCCCGCTTCCGCCGACCAACCGCGCAGCATCCCCTCGAGCTCCTCGGGCTTGCGCAGCTGGCTGACGTGCTCGCGCAGGGCAGCGATCTTGGTGTCGAGCGTGTCGCTCACGTCGACCCAGGCGTTGGGGTGATCCGTGAAGAAGAGGTACAGGGCATTGACCGTGTACGGCTCGAGACCTTCGTCGATCACGAGGTTCGGAAACGCCATCGCGTTGCGCGCCGCCGGGTAGACGGCGTCGATGGCCGCCAGGCCGGCCATCCGGTGGTCGATGTGCTGGACGAAGCCGCGCTCGTGGATGATCACGGTTGGGTCCATGGCAAGCACCGCGTCGGGCTTGAACTGGCGGATTACGCGAACGAGCTGCTCACGTAGTGCGAGGTCGTTGTCAAGCGCGCCGTCTGGCCTGTGCAGGAAATCGACGGCCTCGTACCCGACGATCCGTGCCGCAGCTCGCTGCTCCTCCTCGCGCCGGCGAGCCAGCTCGAGCGGATCAGTCCGGGCGTCATCGGCCCCGGCGTCGCCGCTGGTGCAGCACACGAGGCGTGCAACCGTTCCTTGGCGAACCCACCGGGCGACCGTACCCGCGACGCCGAAATCGGCGTCGTCCGGGTGGGCCACGATGACCAGCGCGCGGTCGGGTCGACCTTCGTGCGCCGACGACGTTTCTGTAGTTCGGTCGGCAGGCATTTCGTCGGTCATCGTGCCCGGGTTTTGATGTGACAGAAGGCTCGTTTCGGGGCCGTCAAATCCAACGTTTCTCGTCTTGCATGCACCTAACGAATGTGTATGCTTCGGCGGAGGCATCGCTCGTCTCCCCCCACGGGCGATGCCTCATGCTGTCTGCAAGTCACGGCGCTCAGCACGCACCTGATCGAGCGCGACGATTACCTCGGCGGCGTGTCCTTCGGCCTTCACAGTCGGCCAGGTTCGCGCGATCCGGCCCTCCGGATCCACCAGAAATGTGGAGCGCTTGACGCCCCAATAAGTGCGGCCGTAGTTCTGCTTCTGGACCCACGTTCCGTAGCGCTCCGCGGTCTCGTGTTGCTCGTCGGCGAGCAGCGCGAATGGCAGCCCGAACTTGCGCTTGAACGCGGCCTTGCTGCCCGATCCCAGGATGCTCACGCCCCATACCTCGGCGTCCCTCGCGGCGATTTCGGAGTTCGCGTCACGGAACTCGCACGCCTCCGTGGTGCAGCCCGATGTGTCGTCCTTTGGATAGAAATACAGAACGACCCATTTGCCGCGCTCATCGCTGAGGCGTCGCTCGGTGCCGGTGTCGTCGGGCAGGACGACCTCGGGCGCCTCGTCGCCGACCTCGGGCATGCCCGAGGCTTGCTGATCCATCTGAACCTCCATTGCCCCCCAGTCGACCAACTCTACGTCAACGGCAGCAGGACTACTCCCGAGGTGTCGACCGCCAGGCGCACACGTTCGCCGACCTCCGGCAGGGGGGACCAGTCGGCCTGAACCTCCAGCTCGATATGGGCATGCGTGTTCGGGTCCACGGACACGCCCAGGAGCGTGTGATCGCCGCGGAAGATGCTCGAGCTGACGACTCCCACGATTGGCCCGTCGGCCTGCGGGCGAAACGCATCAGGCCGGATGAGCAGCCGATATGTCCCGTCGGCGGCTGGCTCGGCGAGCGTGAACTTCCCCAGGTTGGTAGCGGCGGCGCCCTGGGTCACCTCGGCATCAACGATGTTCGTGAAGCCCAGAAAGCGTGCCACGAACTCGCTTGGCGGCCTGAGCCACAGCTCGCGGGGCGGCAGGACCGTCTCGAGCCGGCCTTCGCGCATCACCGCCACGCGGTCGCCGATGGCCAGAGCCTCGTCGTGGTCGTGGGTGACGTAGACGATCGGCAGGCCGAGACCCGTGAAAACGTGCGCCAGCTCGTCGAGAAGGCTTCGCCGCAGGCTTCGGTCGAGCGCGCCGAGTGGTTCGTCGAGCATCAGCAAGCGCGGTCGTGGGGCAAGCGCCCGAGCCAGGGCAACGCGCTGCTGCTCGCCGCCAGAGAGCTCCGCGGGCAACCTGTGCTCGAACCCGCGCATCCCGACGAGCTCCAGCACCTCCGCCACGCGGGCGTCCGCCTGGGCGCGAGCCACGCCACTGCCGTCGAGCCCGAAGCGAACGTTGCCTGCCACGTCGAGGTGTGGGAAGAGGACGTAGTCCTGGAACATCAGCCCGAAGCCGCGACGGTGCACGGGGAGCTCGGCCAGGTCGCGCCCGTCCCAAAGGATCTGACCGGCAGCGAGCGGCTCCAACCCGGCGATTGCCCGAAGCAGCGTCGACTTGCCCGACCCGCTCGGCCCGAGCACGCTGAGCCGCTCGCCATCACGGACCTCGAGATCAACGCCGTCAACCGCCGCGCGGGTCCCGAACCTCACCGTGACGCCGCTCAGCTTCAGCATCAGAGCGCACCCTGCGAAGGAACGCGGACCCGGTCGATAGCGAAGATCGCCGCTCCCACGACGAGCATCAGGAGAGTCGCCATCGCCATGGCCTGCCCGAAAGCCAACGCCCCGGGCTGACCAAGGAGCCGGAAGATGGCGATGGGCATCGTCGGCGTGTCGGGGCGAACGATGAAGAGCGTTGCGCCGAACTCGCCTAGTGAGACTGCGAAAGAGAAGCCGGCGCCGATCAGGGCGGCACGGGCGACGATGGGCAGGTCGATCTGTCGCCACGTTCGCGCCGGCGACGCGCCCAGGACGGCCGCCGCTTCGTGGAGCCTGCGGTCGATCGCGCGCATGACAGGCAGGACGGCACGCACGACGAATGGCAGCGCAACGAGAGCATGGGCGATGGGTATCAGCAGCGGCGAGGTGCGCAGATCGACCGGCAGCGTGCCGAGCGAAATGAGGAAGCCGAACCCGAGCATCACGGCCGACGTACCCAGCGGGAGCGTCAGCAACGCGTCAAACGCTCGCGCCACGGCGCCCTGCCCGCGCGCGATGACCTGCGCCGCCAGGATGCCGAGCACGGTGCTGATCGCCGTCGCCGCGGCCGCGAACCCAAGCGAGTTCGTGACCGCCTCCAGGGGTGGCACGAACAATGCGCTGTTGGAGTCCGCGCTGAAGAGCGCGGCGTAGTAGTCGAGGCCGTAGCCGCCCGCGATCGATAGCGAGCGTTCCACGAGCACGATCAGCGGCAGGCCGAGCAGGAATGCCAGCAAGATCAGGTTTGCGATCACGAAGGCGCGCTCACCGGCGGTCTGGGGACGGCGCAGGACTGCGCGGGCTGTGGCTGGTCGCGTGCGTATCGCGCCGCGCTCCTGGAAGCGCGAGTAGACCAACAGCACGATAGCCAGCCCGAGGAGCTGGACCAGGGCGAGAGTGGCTGCCACGCGCAGGTCGAGGAGCTGGGCCGCCTGCCGGTAGATCTCCACCTCGAGGGTCGCGAACTGCGGCCCGCCGAGGATCAGGATCACGCCGAAGGACGTGAATGTGAAGAGGAAGACGATTGACGACGCCGACAGGATGGCGGGCCGCAGCAGTGGCAGGGTCACGCGTCGGAATGCCTGCCAGCGGGTGGCGCCGAGGACGCGGGCCCCGTCCTCGAGCCGCGGGTCGAGCTGCGCCCAGACGCCGCCGACGATGCGCAGCACGACGGCGTAGTTGTAGAAGACGTGCGCGATCAGGATCGCCCAGATCGTGTGCTCCAACCGCAGGCCGAGCGGGCTGCGCGAGCCGAACAGCGCGAGGAACGCCGCCGCGACAACGACCGTGGGCAGCACGAACGGAATGAGAGCGGCGGCGTTGAGCAACCTGCGGCCGGGGAAGTCGAACCGGGCGAACACGTATGCGCCGGGTAAGGCCACGAGAACCGTGAGGGCTGTCGATACGACCGCTTGCCAGAGGGTGAACCACGCCACCTCGAGCACGAACGGGCGGGTAAGCACCTCGAGGACGGCACCGAGGTCGAACACCCCCTGCGGGGCGAGGCCACGCAACAGGATCGTCGCGATGGGATAGGCAAAGAACAGGAGCACGAACGCAAGCGGTGGCGCAGCGAGGAGCAACGCTCGCGTGTCGACCCGCACGGAGCTAGCGGAGGACGACGTCAGTCCACTCCTGGACCCACTGCTCACGATTGGCCGCTATCTCTGCCGGATCGAGCGTGATCGCGTCCGTGACCTCGGCGGCGTTGTCGCTGAACACCTCCGGGATCGTGGCCGCGTTATTGGCCGGAAACACGTACATGTTCAGCGGGATGTCGCTCTGGAAGTCGGGCGAAAGCATGAAGTCGATGAATGCCCGTGCCAGCTCCGGCTCTTTCGTGCCTTTCAGTACACCGGCGTACTCGACCTGCCGAAAGCATCCGTCTGTAATCACGCCTGTCGGCGCCTCTGCCACCGGTGGGTCCGCGAAGACCACCTCGGCGACCGGGCTCGTGGCGTAGGACACCACGATTGGCCGATCGCCTTCTCCAGCACCGCCAGAGAACGACGTGTAGTAGGCCGTGTCCCAGTCATTGACGACGAGCACGTCGTTATCGCGCAGCGCAGCCCAGTAGCTCTGCCAGGTGGAGTCGCCGGGCCCGGTGAACCGCCCGATCGTCGACAAGAGAAAGGCCAAGCCTGGAGAGGAGGTGGCCGGGTTCTCGACGACCAGCATGCCCTTGTACCTCCCATCGGCCATGTCCTCGAGCGAGTCGGGGGCTGGAAGGTTGTCCCCGAAACGTTTCTTGTCGTAGTTGAGGCACACGTCGCCGTAGTCGATCGGCGTGACGGCGCCTTTGGTGTCGCTTCTCAGCGTCTCGGGTACAGCGGGCAGTGCGGGGGATGCGTAGTCCTCAAAGATCCCGGCCTCGAGGGCCCGGGACAGAAAGGTGTTGTCGACTCCATACAGGACATCGGCCAGCGGCACGTCCTTCGTCAGGATCGCTTTGTTTACCATCTCGCCCGCATCGCCGCCCTTGAGGATCTGCACGTCGACGTTGTGCTGCGACTCGAACTTCGCCATGACGGCATCCGAGATTGCGAAGGCATCGTGCGTCAGCACGACGAGCGGCGTGGGCACGGCAACTGATGGACCAAGAGGCGAGTTGCACGCGGCAATCACCAGCAAAGTCGCGGCAACGGCCAGCAAGAGGCGAATGCGCTCAGCCATCGATGGGGCCCTCCGTCCGGCTCGTGTGCACGACCGCGAGACGGCCCGCACGGATGGTCACGGTGCCCCGATCGTCCGCGAGCTCGTTGGAGAGCCCGCGCGTTGGGCCCTGGAGAAGCACCTCGTCGGCCAGTGGAAAGCGCATACCGTGGGTCGTAATGCCCGAAACTCGCTCGCTCAGCGCGAACAGGGAAACGAAGTCGCCAACATTACCCGACACCGCCATTTGTCCGCCATCCGGGCCGGCGATCGCGCGCACGGTGGTCGAGCCATCAATGAGCGCCGCATGGATGTTTTGGAGCTCGGGCAGCGTCAGGAGCATGAGGTTGGCCACGCTGTGCTCGAAGCGGAGCCCACCGAATGCGCCAAGGATCACGATGCTGGTCGCGCCACGCGCCAGTGCCAACTGGACGGCCAGCTCCGTGTCGCTCGCGTCCTTATCGGGCGGATGGACGATGACTTCCACACCAGCTGCGCGAAGCTCATCGATCGTTTCTTGTGCGAGCGAATCCCCGTCGCCCACGACCACGTCCGGGTGCAGGCCAAGGGAAACAGCCTTCAGTGCGCCGCCGTCGGCGGCCACGACCAGGTCGGACTCAGCGCTGCGGAGGGCGTTTGGGCGTTCGAGCGCGCGACGCAGCGCGGGACCCGCACGGATGTCGCCGTCGGCCACGATGATTGCTCGCAACGCGTTGCCTCCAGGATGGTGGGACGGAGGCGCGTCGCTCGTGGACTCCCTTCGCTGGTACGAACCAGATCAGGTTCCTAGGGTCTGCGGTGAAGTCCGCACTCTCAGCGCCCCGTGGCGCTCCCCTGTCCCGTGATGAATTTGTTCTGATTGTAGCGGTCGATCGAGAGGGAGCCCGAGCGTGGCCGATGCTATCCTCGCGGCCGCCATGCGCGAGATCCCGTCCGCCACGCAACGAGTGCTCGAAGCTGCCGAGCGTAAGGGCGTCAAGCTCGAAGTCGTCTTCTTCGACAAGTCGACCCACACGGCAGAGGACGCCGCGCGCGCGGTCGGGGCCGAGGTTGGGCAGATCGTGAAGAGTCTCATCTTCGTCTCCGAGGACGTCGACGGCCTCCAGCCCTGCCTCGTCCTTGCAAGTGGCGCGAACACCGTAGATCTGGCTCTTCTGGGGGCGGTTCTGACGGTGCCACGCATCCGTCGTGCGACGGCCGACGAGGCGCGCGAGCTGACGGGCTTCTCCATCGGCGGGATCCCGCCGTTCGGCCACCGCCAGCAGATACGCACCGTGATGGATCCGGACCTCGCCCGGTACGACATGGTCTGGGCCGCGGCCGGAACGCCGAACGCCGTGTTCCCACTTGCCCCGAACACGCTGCGCATCCTGACCGGCGCGGTCGTGACCCCTATCTCCGCGAGCCGACCCCGCCAGATCGAGCAAGAGCCTGCCGGCGCGTCCAGCAACGCCTGACCGGCCGCCGGCCACCGGATCAATAAGAGCGTGACTGGGACAAGGGCGGATATCGGGCGCCAGTCGGTCCAATATCCGGGCGGTTTTGCGGCACGCTTCCGATGGGCGGGCAGCGGCCGTGCGGAGGAGGTCTTCGCGATCTCCGAGGCCCTTGGGACGCTGACTGACTTTGGCACGCTTGGCGGCGGAGACGTCGACAGCCTGTGCCGCGCCGAGTTGCGCGTCGAAGGACCCACCGGTTCGTGGACGGCGCGCTTCGCCTCGATGGTGTTCGACGAACCGCAGGGCGTCCTCTGGGACACCCACGCCCTCTTACTCGTGAAATACGGGTTCCGCCTCTATGCCCTCAACCCGCGCACCGGCGACCTGGCCTGGTCCTATGCCAGCGGCACGCCCGCGTTGTCGGTACTGGCGTCGTCCCGGCTCGATCATGTGCTGCTTCAGACGGAGGTCGAGACAATCGCGCTGGGCGCGGACGGCGATGTCGCCTGGCGCGCAGCGCACAGCGATGTGATCACGGACGCCCAGCTTGTCGCGGGCCGACTCGACCTCACCACCTACACCGGCCAGCACGTGTACCTCGACGCGCGCACTGGTCAGGCAGCGTGACGCCGCGTGGGCGCTGTCCACGGGCGGCCCGGGCGACATGTTTCCTCCGCACTCGGCCTCCGGCCGCTGCTGCGCGCTCGGCGAGGGCCTCCCGCCCGTGGCGTGTGACCCTCGCCTCCCTTGCGAGTGTGGATCGGCGGTGGACATACGCACACTTGCCTATGCGAATTGTGGAAAACCGCGCTTGACCGCTCGACCAGGGCACCGTTACCGTTCCTCTCAGCCCGGAGGGGCCAGAAGCGAAGCTAGTGACTGCGATCACATCAAGGTCCACGCCTCGTGAAGGTTCCTTCGGGTTTTTGCTTGCCTTGAGCATCTATGCCCTGCTCGCCACGAGCGGTGCACTGCTCCTGGTCGTCGCCGGGCTCCTGCTCCGGTCGGTGGGGCCGGGCCTGCGCATCGGACGCCTGCTCGGCGGCGCTCAGACGGTCAGCATCGACGAGGCGCTCCGCATCGCGAACGCCAAGGCGCCGCGCTACGTACGAGTCAGCGGTCGGATCAGCAGCGACGAGGAGTTTCCAGACGACCAGAACCGGCCGCTCGTCTTTCGGCGCACGCGCCTCGAAATTCGCAAGGACGATGGCGACTGGCTGACCCTGATCGACGAGAGCGAGGCCGTCCCATTTGGAGTCGAGACGAGGTCTTCGTACATAGCCGTAGACGATGTTGCGCTGGGCGAGGGACTGATCGTCATCCCGCGCGTGTCGGCGGGCAAGGTGGCCGACCTGCCCGCGGATTTCGCCGCGGACGTCCCTGTGGGAACCGACCCGGAAACGCCGGCACGACTGAGCATCGAGCAACTTTCCGCGGTGGAGCAGGCGACGGTCGTGGGCCAGCCCGCCCTCGCACATGGAGCTCCGCGAATGACGAGTGGACTCGGGCGGCCGCTCATCGTGACGAGCTTGGACCAGGCCGCGGCGATGCGTGTCCTGGCCCGCGGCAAGCGCAGCCGCGTGATGGTCGGTGCCGTGACACTGGGCATCGGCCTGGGCTTGCTCGCGGGCTCTGTGGCCGCCTTCCTTATCGGAGCCTGACCGGCAACGTTTGCGGTCCGCCCGGTCGCACGGGCAAAGCGGTGCTAGGCTCGGGGCGGGTGTTCTCATTGCGCGTCGCGTTGGCGCTCGCGATGCTGCTCCTGGTGTTGTCTGCGGCTACGGCCCTCGCCGCCGACCCAACTCCAGCAGCATCGGGGCTACTGATCGACCCACTTGATCCGCGGGCCGGCTCCGGTGCAAATCGGGTCGGCGCGCCGCTGCTCGCTCTGGTCGCGGTGATTGCCATCGGTGCAGCAGCGGCGGCCGTGACCGCGCTGTACGTTCGGGTCACGAGAGCGCGATGAAGCCCCGGGTCATGGCCCGCCCCCTCGCGGCGCCACAATCACGACGCCGCGAAGTCGGTGTTCTCGTGGCCGCGGTCGTCCTGGTGGTGATCGTCGCGATGGGCGTCTCGGGAATGCTCGGCGGCGGCCCGACGCCGACACCCGCCCTTAATAGTGCGGTCGCCGGGCTCCCGAGCGACCGACCGACTCTGTCAAGCGCAGAACCGGCTGAAACCCCAGAGCCTTCCGATGAACCGACTGCCGTCCCCACGCCGCCTCCGACTTCCACGCCGACCGAACGTCCGAGCGAATCGCCATCGGCCAGCCCAGAACCCTCACCGCGGACTACGCCCGGCTCGGGTGGTGCACCGACGAGTTCAGCCGAGTTCGACCTCGACGCTCAGAGCATCCCGATCGGATTTCCGCTCCGACCAGACACGAGGTACCGATACCGCAACAACTGGCACGACGTCCGCGACGGTCTCCCTGACGACTACAACCACGCGCGGCTCGGCAAGGATGGCGCTCTTGTCCGGCTGCACGACGGGATCGACATCTACGCCGCGCATGGCGAGCCGCTCGTCGCCCCATTCGACGGGTCGGTGGTCGCCGCCAGCAGCCGCTGGCAGCCGTGGGAGCCGGATCGCTACGGCAGGACGGTGGTGATCGTGAGCGAGGAGCTTGCGACCGAGGGATACATCGCGCTGTTCGCCCACGTGGATCGCGTCTGGGTCGAGCCCGGAATGCAAGTCACCCGCGGCCAGGTCGTGGGCACTGTCGGGCGGACGGGAAATGCCGATTTAGAGAGCGTTCGGGCACATCTTCATTTCGAACTTCGGGCGCCTTTTCTGATCGACTGGTCGCCGCTCGGCGAGGATCGCGCGGTCGATGTATTTAACCCGTACCCAGCACTGGTGGCAGCCGACCCCAAACGCACCTGACCGCTCCGCGCAGTACGTCGGCGAGCTTCGTTGGGACCTTTGAGTGAGTGGCAGGTCTGGTGGGGTTTCCTACCCTCCCGTTGGTTGGTCAGCGAATCGACGACCTACCAAATCCCACGAACGGAGGCCGGCCACGAGCACACCCACCACGAGCAATCTCCTCACGGTCGGCCGGGCGGCCGACCGCCTTGGCGTCCACGCCAACACGGTTCGCGCGTGGACGGATCGGGGACTGCTCTCGTGCCTGCGGATCAACGCGCGCGGCGACCGGCGCTACCGGCAGCAGGACATAGATCGATTCCTGGCCCGCGCGAACGTGGAGATCCGCACCGACAAGCGCGGATGGGGCCGAAATGGTGCTTCACCGCACGAACCGGGGACCGAGATCGACTATTCGAGCCGCGGCAGCGCCGTCCTGGACGAAGTCGCCCGGCTGAGCGCCGAAGCGGAGGATTTCGACCGCCTCGTTAGCGACGTCGCCGTGGTCATGTGCACCGTCGCCGATTATGCCTCTGCGGCGCTGGCCGGTGCCGAGGATCGTCTCATCCCGCTGGTGGGGCGGATGCGTACGGATCGTCGAGTAGTCGACAACGTCATAGCAACCCGCCTTCCCACGGTCACGCGAACGCGCCGCGACGACGGGACTTACCGGGCCGGCGTGCCGGTGCCCGGCACGGACGGATCGATCCGCGTGATGCTCCTGAGCGGCACGCCTGAGACACGCTCGGAGCAGGAGGAAGGGCTTCTGCGAGCCGTCGCCGCGCAGCTCGCGACGGCGGCACGCATGCGCACTCGAATGGTTAATGCCGCCGAAGGCCAGCGCCGCGCCGAGCTCCTCATGGCTATCAGCAGCGACCTCGGCTCGCACCTCGACCTCCCGGTCGTCCTCAGCGAGCTCGTCGATCGCGCGACGGAGCTGTTTGGGGCCGACCACGGCGCCGTCTTCAGCCGCCTGCCAAACGGCGCATTCAAGGCCAGGGCGACGCGCAACTTGTCCGCCGAGTTCACGCAGCTGATCGAGCACGCCTCGAAGCTGCCGGTGGCTGAGGTTGCCTTCGAGGAGCGGCGCGTGGTCACGGTCGCGGACTACCCCGACGACCCGCGCGCGTTCGAGGTCCGGCGCGGCCTGGTTCGCGAGGGCATCAACACGATCACCGTGGCGCCCCTTCTCTCCGACAACGAACCGCTCGGCGCCCTCGTGCTGTACCACGACGCGCACTTCGAATGGGCGGCCGAGCCGCTTGCCCTCCTCGAACAGCTCGCCAACCAGGCGGCGATGATGTTGCGCAACGCACAGAACTACAGCCAGATGGCTACGTGGGCGGCGCAGCTCCAGTCGATCCAGCAGCTCGGCTCGCGCCTGACACGGCTGCGCACCGTCGCCGATATCGGACAGGCAATCTGCACCGAGCTCAATCAGCTCATCGACTTCCACAACGTGCGCGTGTATCGCGTCGAGGAGAGCAGTTGCGTCCCGGTCGCGTGGCGTGGCGAGATCGGCGAATACGAAGGCGAAGACATGGAGCAGCTCAAGCTGAAGGTCGGCGAGGGCATAACCGGTTGGGTCGCTCAGTACGGTCTCGCCCAGAACGTCGGGGACGCCGCGAACGACCGACGCGCACGAACGATTCCGGGAACCGAGGACGACCTCGACGAATCATTGCTCCTGGCGCCCATGCTTTACGAGGACGAGGTCATCGGCGTCATAGTCCTCGCCAAGCTGGGGTTGAACCGTTTCAGCTCTGACGACTTGCGGTTGCTCGAGATCTACGCCTCGATCGCGGCCCAGGCGATGGCCAACGCAGATGCCACCGAGCGCCTGCGAGCTCAGTCCGAGGCCCTCTCACGCCAGCTCAACAACCGGCGCGAGCTCCTCCGCGTGACCGAGTCGATCCTCTCGACACTCGACACCCAGGCCGTGCTGGAGGAGATCGCCGAGCGGCTGAATTCGCTGGTCCGGGTCGACAACATCTGCGTGGATGTTCATGACCAGCGTGCCGGACTGTTGCGGCCGATCTTCGCCCGCGGAGTCCAGGCTCCCCAGTACCTGGTCGCGACGATTCCCGACCATGAGGGGGTCGGTGGTTACGTGCTCCAGACCGGCGAGGCGCAACTGGTGCAGGACCAGCTGGCCGACGAGCGTGTCATCCATTTCGCGGACCTGGGCCCAGAACCCGGTGCAATGATCGTCGCGCCGTTGCGTGGCGCTGATCGGATCCGAGGCGTGCTGACCATCGAGCGCCTCGGAGCGGACGCGCGTTTCGCAGAGGAGGAGTTCGAGCTCGTCAAGCTGTTCGCCGCGCACGTCTCGATCGCCCTCCAGAACGCAGAGGCACACCGTGCGGTAGAGCTGCGCGCCGAGACCGACACGCTGACCGGGCTATGGAACCACGGCGCCCTGATCGAGCAGATCGATCGGCTGGTCGCTCAGCGCGAGGACTTCGCGATGCTGATGGTGGACCTGGACTTCTTCAAGAAGTACAACGACCGCTTCGGGCACCAGGCCGGCAACGTGATGCTCCAGCAGATTGCGGCGCAGCTGCGCGCATCGTGCCGCGAGACGGACAAGGTCTTCCGCTATGGCGGCGACGAGTTCGCGTTGCTGCTCCCAAACTCGTCTCTGGCCGGCGCGCGCACCGTGGCCGAAAAGGTGCAGGATGCCGTCCGGTCGGTCAGTGATGGCCGCCCGGCGCCGACGCCACTGACGTGCTCGATCGGCATCGCGGTCTTTCCCAAAGACGGCGACGACGGCCCATCGATCATCCTCGCCGCCGACCGTGCGTGTTACGCAGGCAAACGTGGCGGTCGCGCCCGGATCGCGACTGCGATCGAGGGTCTGGCACTGGCCGAGGAATTCCGGCCTACCGAGCCAACACCAGGTCAGCCCACGTTGAGCGATCCGGTGTCGCGCGAGCCCTCCTACTCGGCGGCCTGACCCAGTCTCTGGTTCCGTTTCGTGGCGGCAGGTGCCGCGGCCGGCACGTGGCGCGAGATGCGCACCTGCATCCCTTCGTCCAAACCGAGCGTCTTCACCGCGTCGCCCTGGCTCTGGGCGATGCATAGCCGCCCGTACGAATCTTCGTACATGAGGTAGTCGGCCTTCGCGACATCGCCGAAGGTCTGGACCCATCTCATCTCGGTCGGCTTGGCGCGCGACTTGCCAAAGCGCACTTCGAGCGTGTCTCCGTGAGACGCGCCGGACAACGCGGCGAGGAGATCGGCTGTCAGCCCAGCCAGCTTCACGTTTCCGAACGTGTCCCGGTAGATGATGCTCGTCTCGAGCTCGCCGTCGCGCACGACCACGGCCGGCCAGTCGATTGTCGTCAGCTCAGCCGGGTCGACCCGTGGCCCGATCGCGTCGAGTGGAACGCCCAGGGCGAGGTGCGCGGCGGCAGGGGTGAACACGTCGCGGCCGTGGAACGTGGAGCTGACGACGGGCAGCCGGTACTGGGTGTTGTCGATCGTGTGCACGCGGTTCACGCCACCAAGTCGCTCCGCGCCGGGCAGCAGCACTCCGTTGTCAGGCCCGACGAGGTAGTCGCCCCGAGCGGTCTCGATGGCAATCGGGCGTCGCGCGGTGCCGACACCCGGGTCGACCACGCAGACGTGTGCACCGATCGGCAGAAATGGCAGGGCGCACCAGAGCATCAGCGCGCCGTGCCGGATGTTGTATTTCTCGACCTCGTGGGTGATGTCCACGATCAGCGCCTCGGGAGCGATACCCAGAACGACAGCTCGGCAGATTGCCGGCGAGGGATCGCGCACGCCCCAGTCCGAGGTCAGGCTCACGAACGGCCGGTTGCCTTCGTGCGGCAGGCGCGCGGCAGCCGGGGTGGTGACGACACGAGTGAAGCGGCGCGCCATGATCGGCCGATGGTAGGCGAATGCTCCCGATCGCCCGCCCGCCGGGTTACCTTGAGCGGAGCATGACCGACCCACATGATCGAGCCGGCGCCAAATGGGACCGTGCGGCTCGCTACTTCAAGATCGCGATGATCCTGCGCGACCATCCGGACGGACTTTCGGCCGAGGCGCTGGCGCAGCGGATCGGAGTCGCGAAACGGACCATCTACCGCGATATCGATGCGATGGACATCGATGCCGGGCTGCCGATCTGGAACGACAAGGGCAAGTTCGGCCTCGAGAAGGAAGCATTCCTGCCGCCACTCGCGCTGACGCTGCACGAGGCGACGACCCTCTTCCTCGCGGCACGGATGCTGGCGAAGGCAAGCGACGAGCACGACACAGAGCTGATCGGCGCCTTCGTCAAGCTGGCCCAGATCCTTCCGCCAGTGCTGGCCGAGCACATCCAGGAGACGGTCGATGCCTTTGCGACGACTACCGAGCGGAACGAGAATTTCACTCGCGTGTTCCGTGTGCTGGCCGAGGCGTGGGCCCAGCGTCGGATCGTCGAGATCGAGTACGACTCGGGCGTCTACGACGCGACCAAGGGGGCGCGCAAGACGCGCGTGCACACGTTGGCGATCGAGCCGTCGGCACTCACCCATGCGCTGTACCTGATGGGCTGGGACGAGTCACGCGCCGCGCGACGCACGTTCAAGGTCGAGCGCATCCTCTCCGCTTCGTTGACGCCCGAGACGTTCGAGCCACCAGCCGGCGAGGCGACTGCGCGCGACCTCCTGAGGGCGTGGGACGTGATAGCCGACGAAGACCCGGTGAGCGTCGTAATCCGTTTCTCGGTCGCGGTTGCGAAGCGGGCGGCCGAGACGCGCTGGCACCCGAGCCAGGAGCTCGAGCCGCAGAGGGATGGCAGCCTTATCTGGCGCGGCCTGGTCTCGGGCATGCGCGAGATCAAGATCTGGATTCTCGGCTGGGGGGCGGATGCGGAAGTCCTCGAGCCGCCCGAATTGCGCGCCGAGATAGCTACCGAGCTCACCAAGGCAAGCGCCACGTACGGGCGTGCCTGACGAGCCCAATTGACACCCTCAGCGTGTCAACGGGCGGCTGGAAGCGCCACGCGTACCCGCCCAAGCCGTCTCCGCCGCGAATAGACCCTCCCAGCGTTTCAAACGTCGGCTGGGAGGCACCTGTGCGCCCCGGGAGCGAGCCTCGCTCGTCCGTTGACACTCCCACGGTGTCATGGAAGGCGTGAGCAACTGGTGGAACGGCGCGCCTATGGGTGGGTCGCTTCGTCCCTTCTCGGCAACGCTCGCGCGGCGTCCTCGAAGCGCGCCAGCCAGTAGCGCCACATCTCATCGTGGAGTTCCACTAACGCGCGCGTCGGCAGGCCCACGTGGCGAATGGTGACGTGGGTCCGCGCGCCGTGGTCGATAGCGTCGAATGCCACAACCGTGAGGGTGCCCAGCGGCTCAGCTTCCCAATCCCACGAGAACGAAATGTGCTGGATGGGATCGACTGCGAGCACCTCCCCGACCGCCACCGCGTCACGCAGTCGAAACCTCGCCTTGGCACCAACGCGGGGATCGAGCTCGGCCTCCGTAAGCCACCTGCCCAGGCCCTCGGCTGTGGCGAGCAGCGGGTAGACGAGAACGCGCGCGGCGTCGACCTCCGTCTGGAGCTCGACTCGATCGCTCAAGCTGGCGCCTGGCGCTTGGGGCGGAAGCGGAACCACGCCCAGAACAGGACGGATGCGATACCGAAGGCGGCGAGCAGCAGGATCAGCGTGAAGAACGACGTCCGCGTCGTATCGGCGAGGTAGCCAGCGCTCGGGTTCAGCAGTACGTGGGCGAACCCGAACAGACCCAGCGCGATCAACACGATCCACACTCGCCGGTTCCATTCGTACACCGCCGCGCCGGGGAGGAACCGCAGCGGGAGCATCGCGAACACCGCGTTCTCCAGACCAGCGACGACGATCGTCACGGTCGCGGCGGAGAGCATCGCCGTCACCAGGTCGCCCGCCCCGCCGGCTCCGCCACGCAGTAACGCGAGCGCAACCCACGCCACGAACGCAACGAGCAGCGAGCTCGCCGCGGCAATCGCCTCGGCTCGGCCCTCCTGCGCGCGTGGAATCCCGTGCGCGAAGAAGAAGCCGATGATCAGGCCGTACAGATAACCGGGCTGGAAGTTCACGAACCGGCTGATCAGCACGCAGGCGACGCCCACGAGCAGTGTCGCCGGCAGAGCCCTCACAGTCAGCGGCAGGCCGCGCGACCGCGATACGAGGACGAGCGGCAAGCCATATGCGAACAGGACCACGAACAGGCCCAGCGCAAGGCCGACGAAGGTGGCGACCGAGGTCAGGCTGAATCCGAACGTCGGATCGAGGAACGCGTAGAGCAGCGCTGTGGCGACGATGAAACCGGCCATGCCGAGCGGTGTTCGCCACGGATCGTGTCGAGCCGCGGCCGCGGACTGGCCCCCAGGGGGGACCTGGGCCGGCGGCGCTGCGATGGGCTCGACCGCCGGCGGTCCGGCTGGCGGCGGAGACGAACCCGCGGCAGTCGCGCGACGTGCGCGCTGCTCCGCCACCAGCCCGCGAATCCAGGCCAGGATCGAGGCCCAGATGCCTGCCAGCCAGGCACGGATCCGGCCGATGCCCGCCATCACCTCCGCGTAGTTCTCCTCGAGCGTGCTGTTGAAAAGTGCCGACGGGAACGGCACCAGCACGATGACCCCTGCCGTCACCGCGATGCTCGAAGCGACCACCACTGGATCCAACGAGATCCGAGTTGGATCCGGAACGGAGTCGCCGAAGGAGGTCTGCACGGGCCCGCGACCGACGGGCGAGAAGAACGTCTCGTGGGAGATGACGACCGACTGACCGGGGGCCACGTTGACCGACCACGAAAGGCCTGCTCCGTTGTCCAGGTCCTCGTTGCAGTCACATCGATCAGGGAAATGCTCCTGCGAGCCGATGATCGAGTAGACCTCGCCGTAATACCCCTCGAAGTAGTGGCTGCCAGGGGTGATCGGCAACCACTGCTCGATCCTGCGGCCCTCCGCTGGATTGACGATGCACGCCGGCGCACCGCCGTCGACCCGGCCGTAGCCCGTGTCGTCGTTCTGGAGGTAACAGTCGCCGCCTCGATAAAGAATGCCCGCGCGCGGCTCGTTGCCGACGTTGGTGATCTGTATGTCGGTCCGGTACGACTGGCTGCCGACGGCATAGCTGTCGGTCTGCTGGAGGCGCAAGCCTGCAGCAACCGCGTCGACCACGGTCACGACCCGCAATGGATCTCCGACAGACCCATTCCCGACAACTGGAGCCTGGCTCACGGTCGTCCAAGGCGTCCCCGTCGCCCCTCCGGTCAATGGGCCATAGACGGTCCCGCCGACGGCGAGGAACGTGCCGCACGATCCGAGCTCGCCGCCGAAGAGCTCGAACTGCTGATCGTCGCGATGAGCAACCTGGCAGGTGAGGTCGTCGCTGACGATGATCCGCGTGAGCGGACCGGCGGATGTGATCTCCGTCTGCGCGGCGAATGCCGGTAGGGCAGCAAGTGCTGACAGCGTCGCGGCCAGTACCGCGGCGGCGGCTAGGCGGACGTGCTTGGCGGCCACGGCCTAAGAATATGTGCGCGGAGCACCGCGCACGAGGTGTTGGACCCTCGCTGACTTGACTTCGCAGTCGGCCTTTGGCCGCTGCTGCGCGGTACGCGCCAACCTTCGCCTTCGGCGAGTCTTCGCGCTCCTCAAACGATTTCTTCTCCGCAGTCGGCCTGCGGGCCGCTGCTGCGCGGGACCCGCGAGCCCTCGCCTGCGGCGGTTGCTCCCGCTTCCCTTGCCTCAGACCAGTTTTACCGCCGCGACCAGCGCTGTCAGCCCCTCGCGCGCATCGGCGAAGAGCATGCCCGTCTTGGGATTCAGGTACAGCTCGTTATCGATGCCCGCGTACCCCGGGCGCATGGAACGCTTGATGACCACGATGCTGCGGGCGTGGTCGACGTTGAGGATCGGCATGCCATAGATCGGACTCTGCGGGTTGGAGCGCGCCGCAGGATTGGTCACGTCGTTCGCACCCACGACCAGGGCGACATCGGCCCGATCGAACTCGGGATTGATCTCGTCCATCTCCTTCAACAGCGGGTACGGCACGTTCGCCTCCGCCAGCAGCACGTTCATGTGGCCGGGCATGCGACCGGCAACTGGGTGGATGGCGTAAGACACCTCGACGCCACGGGCCTCGAGCAGCTCGGCCAGCTCGCGCACGGCATACTGCGCCTGGGCGACGGCCAATCCGTATCCCGGAACCACGATCACCTTCTGGGCGTACGCAAGCTGGATGGCGGCGTCGTCGATACCGACCTCGCGCACCGAGCCGCCCTCCGCACCGGTCGCCGGTCCAGCCGCAGCGTCGCCGCCGCCGAAGCCACCGACCATGATGTTGGCGATCGACCGATTCATCGCGTCGGCCATGAGCTTCGTGAGGATCGCGCCCGAGGCGCCGACGAGCGCGCCGGCGATAATCAGAACCGGGTTGTTGATCACGAACCCGGCCATTGCCGCGGCCGTGCCGGTGAACGAGTTGAGCAGCGAGATGACGACGGGCATGTCCGCGCCACCGATGGGCAGGACCATCGTGATGCCGAAAATCAGCGCGGCAAGGACGATGAGACCCAGGACGATGATCGCGAGCTCGGCGGTGAGGGCGACGGCGCCTGCCGCAGCGAGGACGAGCAGTACGAAGCCAGCCACGGTCCCGAGGGCGAGGATGAGGGTCACCAGCCGTGAGCCGGGAAAGAAGATGGGCCGGCCGGGCACCAAGCCCTGGAGCTTGCCCGACGCGATGAGCGAGCCCGAGAACGTCACGCTGCCGATCACCGCACCGAGGACGACGAAGATGGCCGTTGACACCTCCATTTCGCCGATCGATAAGCCGCGGATGTAGTCGTCGATCGCGACGAGGGCCGCAGCGCCGCCACCAACCGCGTTGAAAAGCGAGACGAGCTGGGGCATCGCGGTCATGGCCACCCGGCGAGCCAGCACCCAGCCGATGCCGCCACCGATGGCGAACCCGCCGACGATGATGATCAACGGGAGCGGGCTGTTGCCCAGTCCGCCCGGCCGGACGAGGAGCCAGACGAGCGTGGCGAGGACGGCGACGGCCATGCCGCCAGCGGAAAGTCGGTTGCCACCGCGCGCCGTCGCCGGCGAGTTCATCTGATGCAGACCGAGCACGAACGCGGCGGCACCCGCCAGCCAGGCCAGGAAGACCAGCGCGTAGATCGTTTCCTGGCTCATTCGGGCTTATCCGCAGGCTTCTGGGGCGTCTCGCGCTTGCGGAACATCTGGAGCATTCGGTCAGTGACGACGTAGCCACCAACTACGTTCGCGGCGCCGAATACGACGGCCACGAAGGCGAGCACGTAGCTGAGCGGGTTGTCGGCGGTCGCGGCGATGAGCATCGCTCCGACCAGGACGATGCCGTGGATCGAGTTGGCCCCTGACATCAAAGGGGTGTGGAGCGTCGCCGGAACCTTTGAGATCACCTCGAAGCCGACCAGGATCGCGAGCACGAAGATGGCCAGTGCGTTGAGCAGCTCGGGACTCACTTGGCGGCCTCCGCTTTCTCCGGGTCGAGGAGCTTTTTGGTCTGCTCCTGGATCACGGCACCCTCGTGAGTGATGACCGTCGCCGACGTGATCTCGTCGGTCAGGTCGATGTTCAGCTGGCCGTCCTTGAGCAGGTGCAACAGGAAAGCCGACAGGTTTCGGGCGTAGAACTGGCTGGCTCCAGCCGGCATCGTTGCAGGCAGGTTGGTCGGCGCCAGGATCGTCACGCCGTTATCAGTGACGACGGTCTCGTCGGCCTTCGACAGCTCCACGTTGCCACCCAGGGCGCTGGCGGCCATGTCGACGATCACCGAGCCCGACTTCATTGATTTGACAGCCTGCGCGGTCACGAGCAGCGGCGGCCGGCGGCCGGGCACCTGGGCAGTGGTGATCACGACGTCCATCGTGCCGATGTGGTCGTTGAGCTCTTTCTGCTGCGCGTCGCGCTCCTCGGCGGTCAGCTCGCGCGCGTATCCCCCAACGCCGCTCGCGTCCGCGACCGACTTCAGGACGATGAACTGCGCGCCGAGTGATTCGGCCTGTTCCTTGGTCTCCGAGCGAACGTCGTAGGCCTTGACGATCGCGCCCAGTCGACGTGCCGTGGCGATCGCCTGGAGCCCTGCCACGCCAACGCCGAGGACAAGCACATTGGCCGGCCGCGCCGTCCCGGCGGCCGTGGTCAGGAGCGGGAAATAGCGGCCGTACTCGCCCGCCGCGAGGAGGACGGCGCGGTAGCCGCCAACGTTGGCCTGCGATGAGAGCACGTCCATCGATTGGGCCCGGCTGAGGGTGCGTGGGATGGCGTCGAGGCTGATCGCCGTTACGCGCTTCTTCGCCAGGGCGGCCATCAGCTGCGGGTCGATCAACGGCTGGAGAAGCCCGATGACAGCCTGCCCCTCGCGCAGCGACTTGACGTCGTCCACATCGGGTTTCTGAACGCGCACGATGGCGTCGGCCGCCTTGTACACGTCGTCGCGCGAATGGATCTTGGCGCCGGCGTCCACGAACGCCTGATCAGGAATGGCCGCGCCATCGCCGGCGCCACGCTCGACGAGGACTTCAACGTCCGCCGCGAGGAGTGGTTTGAGGGCCTCTGGCACGAGCGCCACGCGCCGCTCATTGGGCGCGCGCTCCTTTACGAGTCCGATCTTCATGAAAGTCCTGGCAACGAGGTGGGAAAGTCAGCGAAGGATAGCCGGAAATGTTTCACGAGCCGAGTGGTGTCGATGCGGGTGGTTCCGACGCGGAGACGGCCGCGGCGGGCACCGGATGTGCGCGCAGCCCACGGTCCGCCAACGCGACAACCCCTGCCAGGATGACCGCGGCAAGGGCTGCGGACAGCAGCACCTCGAAGCCCAGCCCCTCGATGAGCGGCGCCGTGCCGATCGAACCGAGTGCGATTGCGATCGCGAAGCTGGCCGAGAAGAGCGCGAATGCGCTGCCGCGGTCCGCGTCGCTGCTGCGCTCGGTGAGGGCGAGCATGAGCGGGGTCACGATCAACGCCGCACCGGCGCCCGTGAGGAAGCCCGCAAGGGCGAGCAGCGGCGTCGAGAGCGGCAACATGACTAGCAGCACCCCCAGGGCGGTCATGGCCAGGCCGGCGAGCACCTGCCAGACGCCCGGCACGCGATCCGACAGCCAGCCGGAGGGCAGGCGCGCCAGCAGGACGAAGAGTCCGTCGGCGGCGAAGAACAGCCCGATGTCCGCGCCCGCGGCGTCCGCCCGCTGCGGCAAGTACGCGGTGATCACGCCCCAGTGCGCTACGAACAGGATGACGATCGCGAGCGGCCCCAGCCAGGCGCGGCGGTAGGCAAAGCCGAACTTTCGCCTGGCGGTGCCCAAATCTTCGTCGGCCGACGGAAGCGGCCTGATTGGTCGGATGAACGCGACGACGAACGAGAGAGCGACGAACGAGGCGACGAGAACGCACACGCCGGCGAGCCCGTACCTATCGAGCACCGCGATGGACAGCGGCGGCACGACGACGAGCGTCAGGTTGTGCGATGCCCCGGCTGTCGCCAGCGCAACTCCCCGACGGGCGGCTGGCACCAGCCTCGGGATGACCGAAAGGGTCGATGGCAAGGTCATGCCGAACCCGACGCCCTGAAGGATGCGCGCGACGATGAAGGGCACGCTCGATGTGGACGGATCAAGCTCCGGCAGCAACAGGACCAGGGTCGCGGCCAGATACGCGACGCCGCCTACGACGAAGAGGCGCAGGCCGCCGAAGCGATCGACGAGCGCGCCGGCCACAAGGGCGGCCGGAACCTGGATCAGCGCCGCCGTGCCAACGATCGCCCCAATCTCCGCATCGGGCCGGCCGGCGCGTGCAAGGGCGAGCGGGATCGAGGCGGTGAAGCCGTGAAAGCCGGCCTGGACGAGGAACAGGGCGAGGGAGAGGCGTCGCACGGCGCGGATGATCGCTTATCGCAAGCGACGCCAGCCGGGGGTTACGCTCACCTAGATGACAGCCGCCGGTCGCGCCGATGTACTGCTGGCCGCGCTGGCGAGCGAGCTTCCGGCAATGCGCGTGCTGACGGACGCGGCAGACGTCGAGTCATACCGCTTCGATGAGACCGCCTATCTGCGCGCTGGGCAGCCGATCGGAGTCTGCTTCCCGAGCTCGACATCGGACGTCCAGCACATCGTCCGCCTGTGCGCCGAGTCCGCGGTCCCGATCGTCGCGCGCGGCGCAGGGACCGGGCTTTCCGGTGGCGCAGTGGCAGTCGACGGCGGGCTCACCGTTTCGTTCATGCAGATGAATGCCATCCTCGAGATCGACCCGGCCAACCTGACCGTCACCACGCAGCCCGGCATCATCAACGCGGATCTCAACCGGGCAGTGGCAGAGCACGGCCTGCTCTATCCACCAGATCCGGCCAGCTTCGAGATGTGCACGATCGGCGGCAACCTGGCCGAGAACTCCGGCGGCCTGCGCTGCGTCAAGTACGGCGTCACCCGTGACTGGGTACTCGGCCTCGAGGTCGTCCTTGCCGATGGGTCGGTCATCCGGACCGGCGGCAAGAACATCAAGGACGTTGCCGGTTACGACCTGACCAACGTGTTCGTTGGCTCGGAGGGCACTCTCGGGCTCATCACCGAGGCGACGCTGCGCCTGCTCCCGATGCCGCCGCCGAAGCTGACGTTGATCGCGTTTTTCCCGAGCGTGGCTGCCGCTGGCGAGGCCGTCTCGCGGATCACCGCTGCGGGCATCGTCCCGGTCACGCTCGAGCTCATGGACGCGTTCACCATCGCCGCGGTTGACGATGTGCACCAACTGGGTCTGGATCGCGCTGCGGGCGCCATGTTGATGGTCGAGTCCGACGCGGGGGCAGAAGGCGGTGAACGGGAACTTGCCACTGCCGAGGAGGCCTGTATCGCCGCTGGCGCGACCTCGGTCGTTCGCGCCGCCGACGCTCAGGAAGCGGATTGGCTGCGCCAGGCCCGCCGCGCCGCACATGGGTCGCTCGAGAAGGCCGGGGTGGCGCGAATGGATGACGTGGGCGTTCCGCGCAGCCGGATACCGGAGATGCTGGCGGCCATCGAGCGCATCGCCGCTGCGCACAAGCTCCGCGTGGGCGTCTTCGGCCACGCCGGCGATGGCAACCTCCACCCGACCTACATCCTCGACCGCGACGACCCGGAAGCAGAGACGCGCATTGACGCGGCGCGCGACGAGATCTATCGCGCCGCGCTTGACCTCGGTGGAACCGTAACCGGCGAGCACGGCACGGGATTGGCCAAGAAGCGCTGGCTGGAGCTCCAGCGCGGCCCTCGAGCGGTAGCGGTCATGCGCTCGATCAAGGACGCATTGGATCCGAACGGGCTGCTGAACCCGGGCAAGGTCTTCTAGAGGGCGCTCAGTCCACGATCCCGTATTCGATCTCGACCTTGTACGAAACCTGGTCAGAGCCCTCCTGCTGGACCGTGAACTGGTACAGGCCGGCAGGGAGGTCCATCTCGAAGTAGATCCCGTCGCCGTGGCGATGGACGATCACGTCGCCGCCAGGGTTGACTACCCAGACAGAGAGCTCGCGGGTACCCCACCATTCGACGTTCACGTGCACGTGGCCGCGCAGCCAGAACTGCTCGCGGTCCCACTGGTCGTTGCCACCGAGCGACCCCTGCCAGACATAGTCGCCGTGTCGGGGCGGCGTGCTCGTGGGAGATGTCGACGGGCTCGGTGATGGAGTGGGCTTTGGCGTCGGCGAGGGAGTCGGCTTGGCCGTCGGCGTAGGCGTTGGCCTTACGGTTGGTTTCGGCGTCGGCTTTGGCGTCGGCTTTGGCGTCGGCTTTGGCGTGGGCTTGGGCGTTGGGTCTGGCGTCGGAGTCGGCACCGCAGTGAGCACGGATCTCATCGCGCGCGCGGCGTCCAGCCGGCCATGGGCGAGGCTCACCCGCAGCCGCTGGGTGTTGTTGATCAGCATCGATGTCAATCGAATTCGGCCCATCCGTGGCGCCAGGCTCCTCATCAAGCCCAGCGTGCCACTGACAATCGGGGCCGCGATAGACGTCCCGCAGAGCGACGTCCACCTGGCGCCTGGCCGGCCGGCGAAGGCACAGCCGGGGGCCGCAAGCGTGACCCAGCTCCCGCGGTTGGACCAGCTGTAGAGGCGATCGAGCGGGGTAGTCGCGGCGACGCTGACCACACCCGGGTATGCGGCTGGGTAGCTGCGCCGTGACGTGCCGTTATTGCCGGCCGCGGCGGCGACGATCGAGCCTTTGCTCAATGCGTAAGCGATCGCTCCGCGCAGTAGCGCCGTTGAGGAGAGTCCGGCGATGCTCATGTTGATCACGTCGGCGCCGTTGTCGGCGGCCCATACAACGCCGGCCGCGATGTTCGAGTGGGTTCCGTGGCCGTTTCCGTTGAGGACCTTGACGGGCAGAATGCGGCAGCGCCAGCACATGCCCGCGATCCCCACGCCGTCGTTGCCCGATGCGGCGGCGGCGGTTGCCACCGCGGTGCCATGGCTGTCGTCGTCATTTGGCCTGGCGTCGTTGTTCACGAAGTCCCAACCGGGCAGGACTCGGCCGCGCAGGTCGGGTTGAGTGGGATCCACGCCCGTATCGACGATCGCGATCACCACTCGGCTGTCGCCGCGGGTCGCGTTCCAAGCCTCGCTCGCACGAATGAGTCGGGCACCCCATTGCTGCGGCCAGTACGGGTCCGACGGCGTCACGGCGGCCGAGGCGACCGCGTCGTCCTCCACGGATGCCACGCGTGGATCGGCCAGTAGGACGCGCCGGGCGAGGTTGCGCTGGAGCTTCGGTACAGACACGACGCGAATGCCGTTGACATCGACACGGCCGAGCTCCGTCGCCCGAGCCCGTGCCAGGACCTGCGCAGCGTCAGTCGATCCAACTCCGGGTCGAAGCGTGACCAGGAGCGCATCGTCCACGGCGCCGCTGCCCGTGTAACGCGGTCGCTCTGTTCCGGCGAGGGCCGCGGACGGTTGAACGACCGGCGCCGCCAGTGCTGCCGCGACGATCAGGGCTGTGGCGCGCAGGCGGGCGTTTCGGAAGGTACGGCGAAGCGGCATGAACGGACGGGCTCCCCACTCGAGATGCAGCGTCGACTCGGCCGGCGCGGCGATGATCCAGAGCGGTCATGGTCGAAGCGCACCGAGGCCCGGGGAAGCCGACTCACGTCTCATTGCCGAGCGACGATGGTCCGGTCGGCTCCGATGCATCGGCACTTGGGGTTTCTGGGGCAGAATCCGGTGCAACGTGAGCCCGACATCAAAGGTCGCAACCAAGCCCACCGATAACTCCGCGCCCGTTCACGATCCGGGTCCAGATGTCGCCGGACGCCGGGCGAAGGACGTCATGGACGCCGCGGCCGAGCCAATCGAGCTACCCGGAGGCGCGACGGTACGCCTGGGCACGGCCTCCTGGACCGATCCGACTATGACGGCTGGCACCGTCTTCTACCCACGTGGCGTGGACAGCGCCGAGGAACGGCTCCAGTACTACGCCAGCCAGTTCCCACTCGTCGAGGTCGATTCGACCTATTACGCGTTGCCGTTCCCGAGAATGGCGGAGCTGTGGCGCGACCGCACGCCGCCCGATTTCATGTTCGACATCAAGGCGCACGCACTGATGACCGGCCAGCCGACGGAGGTCAAGCGGCTGCCCAAGATGCTGCGCGAGGAACTGCCGGCCGAGCTGCAGGAGAAGGCACGCATCTACGCCCGCGACCTACCCCCCGAGCTACAGGACGCCGTGTGGCAGATCTTCCTGGAAGGTCTCCAGCCGTTGCGCGAATCCGGCCAACTGGGTTCAATCCTGCTCCAGTACCCGCGCTGGTTCTTCCCCATCAGCCAGAGCCGAGACGAGATCCTCGAGGCGCGCGAGCGACTCGGCGATCAGCCGTTCGCGGTCGAGCTGCGCAACGCGTCGTGGTTCAACGAGAAGAACGTCGAGCGGACGCTGCGTTTCCTGACCGACAACAAACTTCCCTTCGTGATGGTCGATGAGCCCCAGGGGTTCAAGAGCAGCGTGCCGCCGCTGATCGCCGTCACGTCTCCCGACCTCGCGGTGATGCGATTCCACGGTCGGCGAACCGAGACCTGGGAAGCACGCAACGTGACGCCAGCCGAGCGCTTCAGGTACCTCTACGACCGTGAAGAGCTGGCCGAATGGGCTCCGCGGCTACGCGACGCGGCACGAGAGACGCGCGATCTGCACGTCCTCATGAACAACTGCTACTCGAACTACGGCGCGACCAACGCGCGCGAGATGGCGCGGATTCTGGCCGATCTCGCAAGCGACGATCGGATCCCGGCGTCTTAGCCGGGAGCCGAGCGCTTCGCGCGCAGCGGTCCGAAGGACTGCGGAGGAGAACGTTTCGCAAGCGACGATCGGATCCCGGCGTCTTAGCCGGGAGCCGAGCGCTTCGCGCGCAGCGGTCCGAAGGACTGCGGAGGAGAACGTTTCGCAAGCGACGATCGGATCCCGGCGTCTTAGTCGGGAGCCGAGCGCTTCGCGCGCAGCGGTCCGAAGGACTGCGGAGGAGAACGTTGCTGACTGACCACTACGCAGCCTCGCTACCCGCCGGGGTGGCCTCCATCGAAACTGCGGGCTGGCGCGAACGTGACTCGGTACGAACGACGATCGCGACGGCCACGACGATCATCGCCGCGCCTATCAGCATCATCGCGTTGATGTCCTCGCCGAACCAGGCGCCGAGGGCGATGGCCACGACCGGGTTAACGAAGGCATAGGTCGCAACCTTCGAAACCGAAGCGTGCTGAAGCAACCAGGTGTAGGCCGTGTAGGCGAGCACGCTGCCGAAGATGACCAGGTACCCGAACGCGACCAGCGAGTCGAAGCTGAAGCGCTCCGGCTGGAAGAGCCCGGCCTCGCCGAGCAGCAGGCCGACGATCGTCAGGGCCGCGCCGCCGACAAGCATCTGCGCTCCGGTGGAGGCCAACGCGTCGACCGGCAGCTCCACACGCTTCGAGAAATAGGTGCCGATGGACCAGCTGATCGGCGCGAGCATCAGTAACAGCAAGCCCCCTATGGCGACCGAGCCGTCGATTCCGCGAGGCACGACCAGCACCGCGACGCCAATGACCCCGATGGCCACGCCGAGCACGGTCATCATGCGGATGGACTCGCCGAACAGGCGCCGCAGGATTACGACGTACAGCGGAATGACGGCGATGATCAGCGCCGCCAGCGCGCTCGGCACATCGCGCTCGCCGAGCATCACCAACCCGTTGCCGCCAAGTAGAAGGGCAAGGCCCACAAAGGTGGCGCCAAGCCATTCTCTGCGTGAGAGTCTGATCGACCCGCTACCCCGGCGGATCACGAGGTAGGCGAACAGGATCAGCCCGGCGATCAGAAAGCGTCCGCCGGCCGAGAGCAGCGGCGGCATCGTCCCGACGACTATCCGAATCGCGAGATAGGTTGAGCCCCAGACGATGTATATGACGATAAGCGCCGCCCAGATCTGCCATTCCGGTGCTGCCTGCTCCGGGCGTGCCTGTTTCATCCGCCTCCGCCTGACATCCCACAACTGAAACCACGGCCGTAGAGGACGAGTTTGCATCTTCGAGTACGTACTCAATCTCCGTACTCGGTTCCGTACGTCCTCGGATTCACGTGCGTCCGCGCAACGCTCATCGTATGCGTACTAGAACAAGACAGTTCTGTCGCCACCCTTACACGGCGGGGTGTGCCGACGGAGCGCTGACAGGAGCCGGATCGGCGCTGGGGCGCGGTCCGGCTCTAGTCTTGTCTGCGATGGATCGGGAGACCCCGTTGAGCGGCGCGGCCAGATGGCAAACCTATCATCGGCAGATGGAACGCCTGCGCGCGCGACGGGACCTGCTGGCGATCCGGCAACTCGACCTGGTGCTCCTCGTCACCGCGATCGGCGGGATCCTGCTGACGGTTGCGTTCCTGGTCGATCCTTCCCTCAGCTTCGCTCTCATCGACCGATCGGCCGACGTAGCCATCAACTCCCTTACCGTCCTCGCCGCGGGCAGCCTTGCGGCCCTGGCCCTTGCCCGCTACCGCGAATCCGGCCGGTTGGCCGGCCTCTTCCAGAGCAGCGCGTTCCTGCTCCTTGCATGGGTGGCGCTGCTCAACGTGTCGGTCGTCGTGCTGCGCAAGGAAGGCGACTTCGGGCTGTCGCTGGGCGCTTTGCCCGAACAATTGCCCCTGTACATCCTGTCCCTGTCGAGGGTGGGCGCCGGCGCCATCCTGCTCTTGGGAGGCGCCGCCGCCATCGGACTGATGACTCGGACGCCACGCGTACGACGGACGTTGCTGGCGCCGCTCGTGGCGGTGACAGTCGTCACCGTCGTCCTCTACGTGATCCGCGAACAGCTCGACAACTTCAACGAACTGGTGCCCGCGTTCATCGGGCCACTCGGCATCCAGGAGATCATCCAGGAACCTCGCATCAGCGGCGCGTTGCCCGACATGACGGGCATCGCCCTCGTCATCCAGGCGGCCGCAGCGGCTATCTTCCTGGTCGGGGCGTTGCTGTATCGGCGCTCCTACTTGCGCAACGGTCCCGTCCTCGACGGCTATCTCTCCGTGGCGATGCTCATCGGCGCGATTTCCGAGATCCACTTCTACTTCTATCCGGGCATTTACGGCAGCCTGGTCACGACAGCCGAGGTGCTGCGGCTGGGCTTCTTCGTGGTTCTGCTCCTGGGCATCAACGCGGAGTCGCGATCCGACCTGCGCGCGCTGAGCAGCGCCTACGCCGCGCTCGACCGATTGCGCATGTCCGAAGCCGAGCGTGCCACGCTCGAGGAGCGGACCCGGCTGGCGCGGGAGCTGCACGACGGCCTCGCGCAGGACCTGTGGTTCGCCAAGCTGAAGCACGAGCGGCTCGTACCCCACGTGCCAGACGAGCACCGGGCCCTCGCAACCGAGGTGACCCAGGCCATAGATGCCGCGATCGCGGAGGCGAAGCAGGCGGTCGTCACAATGCGCGCTGCCGACGAGCGCGAGCGTCCTCTGGAGGAGCTCATCACCCGTACCGTGGACGATTTTGCCGGGCGATCTGGCGTCCGCGCCGATCTTGCCGTGGCCGACCTCCCCGCAGCGCTCGAGCCACGAACCCAGGTCGAGGTTCTGCGGATCCTCCAGGAGGCGCTGACCAACGTCCGCAAGCACGCCGATGCGACCGTGGTGCGCGTCAATGCGGAGGCCGCAGACGGCAACATACGGCTGACAGTGATCGATAACGGGCGGGGCTTCAGGCCGGACGAGACAAGCGGAGAGGGGTTGGGCGTACAGGGCATGAAGGAGCGTGCAAGGCTCATGGGCGGAGATCTGATTGTGTCGTCGGAGCCCAGCGGAGGGACGGCCGTCCACCTCGAGGTGCCGATCAGGGCGTCGGGGACGCCGAGCAGGGGACGATGAGCGAGATAGACGGCAAGCTGCGCGTCATGTTGGTCGACGACCACGCGCTCGTCCGATCAGCCGTCCGCCAGGCGCTCACTGCCCCCGATGTGGAATTCGTCGGCGAGGCCGCCAACGCCCAGGAGGCAATGGCACTCGCACCGCTACTGCGGCCTGACGTCTTGTTGCTGGACATCGACCTGCCCGGGATGAACGGCATCCAACTCGTCCAGGAGCTGGCCCCGCGGTTGCCCCAGACCAAGATCGTGATGCTCACCGTATCTGGCTCAGAGCGCGACATGCTCGAGGCCGTCGCCCGTGGCGCGTCCGGTTACCTCACCAAGGACCTCAGCCCGGAGGCGTTGCTGCGCTCCCTTCGGGGTACGCAGCGAGGTGAGCTGGCGATGTCGCGCCGCTTCGCTGCCCGCGCACTCCGTTACTTCGCGGACGCGGCGCGGCGCGGGCGCTCGGTCTCAGGGAGCGAGGGCGAGCTCATGGGGCTCAGTCCACGCGAAAACGACGTCCTGGCCATGCTCGCCGATGGGCTGACGGACCGCGAGATCGCGAATGCGCTGACCATCTCCCCGCGAACGGTCGAAACGCACGTCAGCAACATCCTGCACAAGCTCGGCGTCCGTAATCGAGCCGATGCGGCCCAGCGCTACCGCCAGAGCAGCTGAACTCCGGGGTTCAGCGGGATCTCGGCGAGACCCCTTGACTCGGTAGGCGATCATGCGCATTGGACGGCGGGATAGGTAGCGCCCCAGCCACGAGCCGCCGCGGCTCCAGATGACCCGCCCGCCCGTCGTCCACTTTCTTGCTTCGCCGGGGGCCATTTGGGCCCGGCTGTGCGCGAAGCGGTCGGCTCCCGGCGGACCGCCGGGGTCCGACCGTCGCTTGCGATTCCTCCGATCAGGCCGCAGCCACCTGCGGCTGGTCGACCGCGCTGAGGAAGTTCCACCAGGCTTCGAGTGTCCGGCCGGCCGCGTCCTCGATTGCTCCCTGATCGGCATCTGTCGCGAGCTCGCCGAGCATGTCACGCTCGGCTCCGGAGTGTTCGATATCCAGCACGCCGTGGACCGCGAAGAAGGCTGTCGCCTTGGCATCGTCAATCCCATAGTGGGTCTTCAGGCCGTCGATCTTGGACTGCGACACGTCGGGAACCTGCTTCTCGTAGGCGTACAGGGCGGCAACGGCGGCAGGGACCGGAGCCTCTCGGCTCAGCTCCGAGTAGAGGTCCACGAGCGACTGGGTTGCCTCGTTCCGATCGGCGCTGCGAACGTCGTCGCGGGAGACACCGATCCCCTCGGCGAACCTGAGCCAGAGCTCGGCGTGGTTATCGCGCCCGTGCTCCTCGTCCCACAGGTTGTCGAGCAACTGCTGTCGCGCGGAGGCGCTCTCCGTGCGCGAATGGATGGCCGAGATGAAACGCGGGAAGGCCGACTCGAACGCGTAGTACTGCCGCGCGTATTCCTGGAGTGCCTCGCGTGGAAGCGTCCCCTCGGCCCATTTCGTGTAGAACGGATGCTTGAGCAGGTGGCGCTCGGCGATCATCCCGTCAATGCGGTCCAGAAGGTCCATGGCTCGGCTCCTTTTCGTCGTCATTTCGACCGAGTCTAGCGCTGACGCGCGTGTCGAGCCTGCGCGGGCAGGTTGAGGTGGGCGAGAGAAGCTTCGACGTCGCGATCATCGGCGGCGGGATCATCGGGACAAGTGCGGCGGCTTACCTCGCCGAAGCGGGCGTCTCGGTGGTTTTGTTCGAGCGCGACGAACTTGCGGCTGGGGCGTCGGGCCGCAACTCGGGTGCGGTGCAGCATCCCTTCGATGCGCCGTTCGTGGAGCTGCATCACGAGTCCGTGCGGCTTTATCGGGAACCGCAATTGCGCGCGGCCGGGTTCGAGCTCGCGGCGCGGCCCAACGGGCTGATGCTCATCTCTTTCGACGAGGTGGCGGTAGCGGCTGCAGCGTCCACCCTCGCCCGGGACTGGCCCGAGTTGGCACCGGCACTGCTGCCGGCCGGGGCCGCACCGGCCGTGGAACCGGCACTCGACGAGCGGCTTGCCGCCTGCCGGCTGGAGACTGGGTATCCCGTCGTGCCCGCGGCCGCGACGCTGGCGTTCGCTCGGCGTTCACAAAGCGCCGGGGCGCAACTCCGCACCCACGCCGATGCGACGCCGATGATCGAGGCCGACCGGGTGACTGGCGTTCGGCTTGCCGGAGGCGAATCTGTCCCGTGCGGCCAGGTGCTCGTCGCCTGTGGACCATGGTCGTCGGCGGTGATACCGCGCTGGGCGGCCGACCCGCCGATTCGGGCGCTCTGGGGCGTCGTCGTCTCGACCTCAATGGCCACCGCACCGCTGCACGTGCTGGAGGAGCTCGGGATCGACCGTCCCGGCTCGCGGCCGGATCGAATGTTCAGCCTGGTCGCGGCGGGCGGGACCACGAGCGTCGGGTCGACATTTCTACCGAACGAGCCGGACGCGGCGGGTTTGGCGAACGAGATCCTGGAACGTGGGCGACGCTTCGTGCCTGCGTTGCGCGGGGCTCAGGTCGAGGCCGTACGAGCATGCGCGCGACCTGTCGCCTTGGATGGACGACCGATCATCGGTGCGGTGCCCGGGACCGATGGCCTGTTCGTCTGCGCTGGCCACGGGCCATGGGGGATCTCCACTGGGCCGGCTTCGGCCCGGCTGGTCGCGGATCAGATGCTCGGAACGGGCGCCGAGCGAGCGGACCTCTCGCCGGGTCGGATTGTTCCCTGAGGGACCCGCGGTCAATCTGTCAAGGAATTCATTCCTGTCCACGGCCGAATACGGAATTTGCGTGATGTGCAGCCGGCCCTCGCCCGGATACGATGCCACCAGTTGGCCGGCGTCGGAGGGGCGCCGGCCAATCTATAACCACCGACTGGATGGGCGGGCAGCCAGACGCGTCGGGCATATCAGTTACACGGGGACGGACTGATGAAGATCCGCAAAGTTCCCGCGGACTGGCTGGACGCACCGCGCCCGCGTGGTCGAAAGTCGGGTCAGAAACGCCGCGGCTCGCCTGGTGGACGCGCGCAGCGTCAGCAGGCGCAGTCAACTCGTAAGCAACGCGACGATTTGAAGCGGGTTGACGCCCGACCTTAGCGGCTGGGTGTCAGGGCGCGTCCCGACGGCCGGGGTTCCAGTTCGCGTCGGCTGCAGGATTGCCGGTTGACCAGGGCACCGCAGCAGGTCGTGGCTGCGGCGCTGGCTGCGGCTGAGCCGTCGGTTGCGGCTGAGGGCCGGCCTGTGGCTGCGGCCCGGGTCGTGGCATCAGTGGCATCGGTGGACCCATGGGTTGCGGCTGAGCCATGGGCGGCTGAGCCATGGGCGGCTGAGGACGGGGAGCCTGGAAGGGCTGCTGGTACGGCTGCGGCTGGACCGGGGCGATCGGCTGCTGGAAAGGCTGCGGCGGCACCGGAACCATAGGCTGCTGGTAGGGCTGCGGCTGGACC
>JBBDRY010000096.1:40721-42998 GCA_040905225.1 Chloroflexota bacterium
AAGGCTGCGGCGGCACCGGAACCATAGGCTGCTGGTAGGGCTGCGGCTGGACCGGGGCGATCGGTGGCTGGAAAGTCTGCGGCTGCGTCGGAGCCATCGGTTGCTTGAAAGGCTGCGGCGGCACCGGAACCATAGGCTGCTGGTAGGGCTGCGGCTGGACCGGTGCGATCGGCTGCAGGAACCGCTGAGGCTGCGGAAACGGCTGAGGCTGCGGAAACGGCTGAGGCTGCGCCGGAGCCATCGGTTGCTGGACCGGAGCCATCGGTTGCTGGAAGGGCTGCGGCTGGACCGGGGCGATCGGCTGCGGGTAAGGCTGCGGCTGCTGGTAGGGCTGCGGCTGCGTTGGCGCGAGCTCGTACCTCGGCTCGAACGGGCGAATCGCATCAGCCTGCCGACCGGGTTGTGGCCAGGCGTGGCGTTCCAAGCCGGACTGTGCTTCTGGCGCGTGGACAAACGATTGCTCAGGCCCGGGTGAGGGTCGGTGATCGAGGCTGAGCGCCGTGGCCTCAGTGAGACGGTCGCGTACTCGCGCGTCCATGGAGGCGGTCGCGGCCTCGCTCTCGGCAGCGGACGAACTCAAGCGGCGACGCAATGGGCTCGCGAACAGGAGGCCGGCGGTGACTGACCCAAGCAGCAGGATGATCACGACGAACACGACGATCGCGTTGCCCTGAGTTTCGACTGTGCTCTCGGCCGCGAGGACGGCACCTGGCCAGACAGAGGCGGCGAGAACGACGATGAGCGGCCCAATCATCCGGCTGGCGCCACTCGGCTGAGTGCGTCTGCCGCTGCGAGCAGCCTGGTACGACGTTCGGCAATGCTTCATCGACGTCAAGTGTGTCGGTGAAGATGGCGTTTGTCAGGCTCGCCTTTCGGATGGACGAAGGTACCAGACTGCAGCTAACCGCCCACAACCGCCCCTAACATGCCCGCGTGCACGCACAACTGCTGACACCTCCGTTCAGCATTCGTGCCCGCATCCTGACGCCGCTCGACGCTGGCGGCACGTCCTACGTGCCCGACGGCCTGCTCGAGGTTGATGAGGCGGGCCGCATCGTCGGTATCGGAAGGGCTGAGGACGCAATCCCGGACAATCCCGACCCGGGCGCCCAAACGGGGTCCGCGGGCATCGTCGACCTTCGCCCCCAGCTCCTGCTGCCCGGCCTCGTGGACCTGCACGCCCACCTGCCGCAGCTGCCCAACGCCGGCCTCGGTGCCGGCCTCGATCTGCTGACCTGGCTCGACCGCTACATCTTCCCGCTCGAGCGCGGCTTCGACGAGGACACGGCGCGGGCGCTCGCTCCGCAGGCGTTCCGAGCTTTCGCGGCGGCAGGCACCACAACGGCCGTCCTGTACGGCGCGGTATACGAAGCCAGCCTGGATGCCTGCTTCGCAGCGGCCGAGACCCATGGAATAAGGGCCGTCATCGGCAAGGTGATGATGGATCGGCTGCGCTATGACGCGAGCATCGAGGACAGCGAGGTACTGGAACTATCGCTGCGCCAGTCGCAGGATCTGATCGAGCGCTGGCACGGTCGCGACGACGGGCGCCTGCAATACGCCGTGACGCCACGCTTCGCGGTCAGCTGTTCGGCCGACATGCTGCGCGAATCGGCGGCCCTCGCGGCCGCGACCGGCGCCTACTGGCAGACCCATCTGGCCGAGGATCGCCAGGAGATCGACGAGGTACGGGAGCTGTTCCCCGAGGCGATCGACTACACCGACGTCTACGACCGGGCAGGGGGACTCGGGCCGCGGGCGATCCTCGCCCACGCGATCTACCTCTCTCAGCGTGAGATCGACAGACTCGTCGAGGCAAAGGCGCGTATCGCCCACTGCCCGTCGTCGAACCTGTTCCTGGCGAGTGGCGCCATGCCGCTGGCGCGGTACCTGGCAGCGGGGCTCAGCGTCGCCCTCGGCACGGACGTGGCCGCAGGCCCGGACCTGAGCCTCTTCTCGGTGATGCGCGCGGGTGCCTACACGCAGAGCGGATTGCGCACGATGCTGGGCGAGACCCACGCATCTCTTGCTCCCCTCGATTGGCTGCGCATGGGCAGCCTCGACGGCGCCCGCGCGCTCGGGCTGGATCACCGGATCGGCTCGCTGGAGCCGGGCAAGGAAGCGGACTTCATCTGCGTCGATCCGCGCGTGACTGCTCCCCTACCGGGCCAGGAGACCGATGATCCGCAGGACGTGATGAGCCGGCTCATCTACCGTGGGCGGCCGGACATGGTCCGCGGCGCGTGGGTTCGCGGCCGCCTGCTGGACGCATGATGG
>JBBDRY010000096.1:43098-96299 GCA_040905225.1 Chloroflexota bacterium
CCGACGAAGTTCACGTCGTCGTATGTGACTCCCTCGAAGTCGAAGATCAGGGCGGTGCGGGCACGGGTCACGTCGATCGTGGAAGAGCCCTCGTTCTCGCGTCCTGCCGCGCCCGTGTAGGTCGTACCGAAGCCGCTCTCGGACGTAAAGTCGAAGCTGACTGCGCCGTCACCAATGTCAAGGACCTCGCCGTCGGTCTCGGGAACGCCCGTGGCCGGAACACTGACGCCGAACCGGTGGATTTGACCGTTAGGCGCGTCGTCGTACCACGCTACCGCGAGGAACTCGTCGCCTTCGAACGTGAACGAGCAATCGCTCGCGTCGGCTGCGACGCCGATGACGTCGTATGTGCCATCGCGGCCTCCACGCGTGTCGTTGCTCACGGTGACTCGCGCCACAATCCCGGCGTCACTGAGAGTCGGGTCGAGACTGGCACTTGGTCCCGTGGTCGGCTGCACCGAGGGCGCAGAGTTCCCGGGCGCGGCGCTGCCCGGAGCGGCGGTTCCTGGAGCCACGCTCGGAGCGGACTGACTGGCGGGCGGATTGGTTGGCTGACCGCCGACACACGCCACGGGGAAGATAGCGACGGTCATCACGAGGCTGACGCGACGAATCAGGGACATGGTTCTCCTGGTGCTTGGCGCGGCGGGAGAAGGCTGCCGGCGGCGCGATGTCTGACGTGTTGCCCCGATTGTAGGTCGGATCAGTAGGCTTCCCCGCAATGGACTCCTGCGACCTGCTGATCGAGGGCGGCACAATCGTCGACGGCAGCGGCGCCCTGGGCCGAATCGGCTCCATAGCCGTGCGTGGCGATCGCATGACAGTCCATCCACCCGAGTGGGACCGCCCGGGGCAGGTGGGACGACTGATCGACGCCAGTGGCAAGGTAGTTGCCCCGGGCTTCATCGATCTCCATTCGCACGCCGGCCTGATGATCCTGGCCGACCCGCTCCACGAGCCCAAGGTCCGCCAGGGCGTCACCACCGAGGTAATCGGGGTCGACGGGCTGTCGTACGCACCGCTGCCATCGCAGACAGACCTCGACGCCCTGATCGAGATGAATGCCGGACTGGATGGGGCGCCGGACATCGCCGCCAACTGGCAAACGGTCGAAAGCTACCTGGACAGGTTCGACGGTCGGGTGAGCGTCAACATCGGCCTGCTCATCGGGAACAGCGCGCTTCGGATCAGCCGGCTTGGCTGGGATGACGTGCCTGCAGACGAGTCCGCCATTGCGGACATGAGGGCGATGCTGCGCGACGCGATGGCCGCGGGCGCCCTGGGCCTCTCGTCGGGGCTCGACTATCCGCCCGGTGCCTTCGCCACGACCGACGAGCTCGCCGCCCTGACCGCCGAGGCCGCGCGGAATGGCGGCTTCTATCACACCCACGTGCGGTATCCGCTCGGAGATCGCTACCTGGATCCGTTCCGTGAGGCGATCGAGATCGGCCGGCGCGGCGGCGGCCCCGTGCACATCACCCACTTCTATCACCGCCAGACCCATCCGGGCGGGCCCGAGCCACTGCTCGCGCTGGTTGACGACGCACGCGCGGGAGGCCTCGACGTGACGTTCGACACCTACCCCTACGAATGGGCCTCGACCCGGCTTCTCATCCAGTTGCCGCAGTGGATCCAGGCCGGCGGCCCAGGACCGCTCAAGGAGCGGCTGGCCGACCAGGGCGCGCGCGATCGTGTCCGGGCCGAGTTACGCGAACGGGGCGCGGCGTACACATCTCCCGCCGGCTGGGGGGACGTTCGTCTCGGTTATTTCGCGACACCGGGCAACCTGCGCTGGGAGGGGCTGACGCTCGCCGACGTGATGGCCGAGCGGGGGGTCGACGCGGTCGACGCGATATGCGACCTGCTCCTCGAGGAAGACCTGCGTATCAACCAGGTCACGTCCGGTCCATGGACGGAGACGATGCACCACTTCGTCGTCCATCCGGTAGGGATGTTCGGGACCGACTCGACGTTCATCGGCGCCAAGCCCTCCCCGCGCACGTACGGGTCGTATCCGCGCGTGCTGGGCGAGTTCGTGCGGGAGCGCGCGCTCCTCGGGCTCGAGGAGGCAGTGCGAAAGATGACATCGGCGCCCGCGGCGCGGCTCGGACTGCGCGACCGCGGCCTGCTGCGCGACGGCTACCTGGCAGACGTCGTGGTTTTCGACCCCGAGACAGTCAGATCAAACGCCACGTACGACGAGCCGCGCCGCTACCCGGATGGGATCGAACACGTCGTGGTCAACGGTGTTCTCGTCGTGGATCACGGCGAGCACACGGGCGCGTTGCCGGGGCGGGCAATCCGCCGCTAGAACGGCTTGGTCACCATCAGGAAGACGATCGCGACGATCAGCGCCGTCTGGATCATGCCAATCTGGCGACCGCGCTTCACGAGCGCCGCGATGTGCGGCGGCGGCCCCGACGGAGGCGGCGAGCCGGGCGGCGGCGCAGGCGGAGGAGCCGACGTGAGCTCGATCAGCCTTCGGAGGGTGGGCAGGCCGATGGCGAGCGAAGTGCCAACCAAGAAGACGTACAGCGCGATCGCCAGCAGTAGCCAGCCATGCGTGAGGATCTCGAAACCGATCTTCCAGACGAGCAGGAGCCCGGTTATCCCCTGGAACAGCGCCAGCGGAACGATCAACGTCGTCGCCACTCGCTTCTGGAAGCGGAGCGCAAAGTTGACGTGTTGGGGCTCATGACCCGCCATCGGGCCCAGGATCGGGAACGCGAAAGTCGGCCCAAAGGCGACGATCGCCCCACCAACGTGCAGGAACAGCAGCAGCAGGAATATCCAGTCCATCGCCCTCACCCTCTGTCGGCCAATTTGCGGCCTATCCCGCCGTTGACGCTAGCACAGCCGAGTGTTGCGTTGAGGGCACCTTGGGCAGGTACCATCGCCGGCAAATGACCGTCACCACGCGGCCACCGCGCGTCGCCCCGCGTCCTGACGCGCCTGTTGCGCCGGTCCGCGCGCCGCTCGACGGTGACATCGGCATCGGCCGCGCTCGCGCTTATCCGCTGCGTCGCGAGGGCCCCGAGAAGCTCACCGGCACGGCTCTATACACCGACGATCTCGTGTTCCCCGGCGCCTGGTACGGCCACACGATCCGCTCGACCGAGCCACACGCACGGCTGCTCGGGATCGACCTGGATCCGGACTTCGATTGGTCGACCGTGGTCTTGCTCACCGCCCGAGACATTCCGGGCGAGAACTTCGTGAGCCTGATCACCGACGACCAGCCGATCCTGGTCGACGACGAGATACGTCATCACGCCGAACCCGTCGCGCTTCTCGCCGCTCCGGATCGGGAGATGCTGCGCGCGGCGAAGGGTCGCGTCCGGCTGCGGACAGAACCGTTGCCTCCCGTATTCGACCCGCTCGAAGCGACCCAGGAATTCGCCCATTTTGGTCTCGCGAAGGGCGACATCGAAGCGGGCTTCGCCGAGGCGGAGCTGGTCATCGAGGGCACATACCGAGTGGGCCACCAGGAGCAGCTGTACATCGAGAACAACGCGATGATCGCCGTCCCACGGGCGGACGGCGGCGTGACGATCCACGGCTCGATGCAATGCCCGTACTACATCCACAAGGCGCTTAAGCGGGCGTTGCTCCTGACCGATGCGCAGGCCGTCGTGATCCAGGCCGAAACGGGTGGCGGGTTTGGCGGCAAGGAGGAGTACCCGTCGATCATCGCGATCCACGCGGCGCTACTGGCCCAGCGGCTGGGCAAGCCCGTGCGCATGATCTACGACCGGCACGAGGATCTTGCCGCTACCACCAAGCGCCATCCGGCGATCGTGAAGCACCGTACCGGCGTCACTCGCGACGGACGCCTGGTGGCGCAGGACATCGACGTGGTGATGGACGGCGGTGCGTATTGCACGCTCACGCCAGTGGTGCTGTCGCGCGGGACGCTCCACGCCGGCGGGCCGTACGACTGCCCGAACGTGCGCATCAACGGCCGCGCGGTCGCGACCAACACACCGCCCAACGGCGCCTTCCGCGGCTTTGGAGCGCCGCAGACCGAGTTCGCGGTGGAGATGCAGGTCAATCGGATCGCCGAGGCTCTCGGTATCTCGCCGCTCGAACTCCGACGCAGATGGGTCTACCAGATTGGGGACGAGACGCCGAGCGGGCAGATCCTGCGCGAGAGCGTTGCTGGCGAGGAGGTGCTGGAGCGCGCCGCCGAAGCGGCTGAGTTCGAACGCGTGAGTGCGCTGACCGGAAGCGCCCGCTCGGAACGTGCCGCCCGACCGCCTAATCCGAGCGTCGCGCAGCTAACGACAGCGTCGGATAGGACCGCGCGCGGAATCGGCCTGGCGCTTGCCTGGCACGGAGCCGGTTTCACGGGCAGCGGCGAGGTGAAGCTCGCCAGCGTGGCCAGCCTCGAACTCATGCCGGACGGCCGGATCCGTGTCCTGACCGGCTCGACCGAGATGGGCCAGGGCACGAAGACGATCTTTCCGCAGCTGGCTGCCGAGCAGCTCGGCATCGACGAGGCTGACGTCGAGATGGCTCCGCAGGACACCTCGATCGTCCCCGACAGCGGCCCAACCGTCGCCTCGCGCACGGCCATGGTCGTCGGCGGGCTGGTCATCGCTGCGAGTGCGCGCATGAGGGCTATGGTCGAAGCATCCACTGGGCGCTCCTTCGCCGAGTCGTACGTCGAATACGCCCGCGAGCACGGCGGCCTGCGCGTCGACCAGCAGTTCGAGCCGTATCCGAACGTTAACTTCGACGACGAGACCTATCGTGGCGACGCCTACCCGGCGTATGGCTGGGCATGCGCCGTGGCCGAGGTCGAGGTGGACCTGGACACTGGCGAGACCCACGTGCGCAGCGTCGTGTCTGCCGACGACATCGGTAAGGCCATCCATCCGGTCATGGCCGAGGGCCAGGTCGAAGGCGGCACGCTCCAGGGGGTTGGCTACGCGACGATCGAAGAGATCAAGCTCGTGGACGGTCGATACCTCAACGACCGGCTGGCGACCTACCTGATCCCGACTGCCCTGGATGCTCCGCGAATCGAAACGATCCTCGTGGAGAACCCCTATTCTGGCGCGCCGCACGGCGCGAAGGGCGTCGGCGAGCTGCCCATGGACGTGCCCGCAGCGGCCGTCGTGGCAGCGATCCACGACGCCACGGGCGTCTGGGTCCACGATCTGCCGGCCACGCCGGAGCGAGTCCTCGCGGCGCTCCACGGCATCACGCCACCGCCGCTTCCCGGCATCAGCACGGTCAGCGAGCGATCCTCAACGCCCGCACCGTCCGCGGAGGACGCGGGAGCTCCTGAGGAGGGGTTGGATCCACAGCCGGACGCTCCGACCGATCCTCAGCCACTGCGCGGGCCACAACCGTGAGGGCCGCCGCCATGAGGTTTGGAGCGTGACCTACCGATTCGCGGTCAACGGCGAGGAGGTGTCACTGGAAGTGCCCGGCATGCGCAGGTTGCTCGACGCACTGCGCGAGGATCTCGGGCTGACAGGCACGAAGGAGGGCTGTGGCGAGGGCGAGTGCGGGGCGTGTTCGGTACTGGTCGACGGAGAGGTGGTCGACAGCTGCCTCGTGCCGGTCAGCCAGGTGGAGGGCACCTCGGTAATGACCGTAGAGGGCCTCGCGCCGGCCGGCGGCATGGACGGGCTCCAACAGGCGTTTCTCGAACGAGGCGGCGCGCAATGCGGCATCTGCACGCCAGGCATGCTCATGGCGGCGCGCGCTTACATCGACTCGGGCGGCGCGCCGGTCGACGAGGACATCCGCGAGGCAATCGCCGGTAACCTGTGTCGCTGCACGGGCTACACCAAGATCATCGAGGCGATCGCCGTCGCCGCGAGGGGCTCCGCTGATGCCCGCTGAGCCGCCGATCGAATCGCCGAGCGACCTCGGGCAGGCATACAGCCTGCTGGCCAGCGGTGACGGCTGGCGGCCGATCGCGGGCGGAACAGACCTAATGGTCCAGATAACGGGCGAGTTGTCGCCACCGCCCGACCGCGTCCTCGACCTGTGGCGGCTCGACGAGCTGCGCGGCATCTCCCTGGACGGCGACGTATTGGTGCTCGGCGCGCTGACGACGTACACCGACATCCGCCTGTCCGACCTCTGCCGAGAGCATCTGCCTGCGCTCGTCGAGGCGGCAGCGACCATCGGCGCGGCACAGATCCAGAACCGCGGGACGATCGGCGGCAACATCGTCAATGCCTCGCCTGCCGGCGACACGCTGCCGGTGTTGCTCGCGACGGACGCGGAGATCGTGCTCGGCAGCGCGACGGGCGAGCGGACCGTGCCGGCGGCCGACTTCTGGATTGGATATCGGCAGACGGCGCGGCGGCCTGATGAGCTCGTCGTGCGCGTGCGGATCCCAGTCCCGGGCGGCCGCCAGGTTCGATTCCGCAAGGTCGGGACTCGGCGCGCCCAGGCAATCTCGAAGGTCGTGATGGCCCTTTCCTGGCGCCCAGACGCCGGTGTGTGGCGTGACGTGAGGGTGGCGCTCGGGTCAATCGCCGCCACTCCCGTCCGGGCGCCCGAGACGGAGCGTGTCCTCGAAGGCGCAGCGCCACGGAGCGAGACCGCCGATCACGCCGCAGTGACTATTGCCGGAGAGATAAGCCCCATAGACGACGTGCGCTCGACAGCCGACTATCGGCGTGTCGTGACCGCGCGGATATTGCATCGCCTGCTGCGCGAGGCAGGCGGCTGGTAGAGGTGGATCGCTCGACACCCGATCGGTGGAGCGGGGGCATGACCTCATGCCCCAATTGCAGCGCGGCCGTCGCGGCTGATGCGCGGTTCTGTGCGAGCTGCGGCACGGCACTCGAGGCGACAACGGCCGAGGAGCGCAAGGTCGCGACCATCCTCTTCGCCGACGTCACCGGCTCGACCGACCTGGGCGAGCAACTCGATCCCGAGCGAGTCCGCGCAATGCTCCAGGACTACTTCAGACAGATGTCCCGCGTCATCGAGGAATGGGCGGGAACGGTCGAGAAGTACATCGGCGACGCGGTCCTGGCCGTGTTCGGGGTTCCCACGGCGCGCGAGGATGACCCGATCCGCGCACTCAACGCGGCGACCGACATGCTCGCCCAGATCGACCGGATGAACGACGACTTCGAGTCACGACACGGCGTTCGGCTGGCGGTCCGAATCGGAGTCAACACGGGCGAGGTCCTCGCGCCGGCCGGTGCCCGGACTGGAGGTCAGTTCCTCGTCTCGGGCGATCCGGTCAACGTCGCCTCGCGACTCCAGGAGGCTGCCGAGCCGGGCTCGGTCATGGTCGGTGAGCGGACCTGGGCAGTCGCCCGAAACGCCTTCTCCTTCACCGAGCCGATCTCGTTGCAGGTCAAGGGAAAGCGCGAGCCCGTGCTTGCCCGGCGCCTCGGTGCGCCAACTGGCGAGGAGGGACGGGGTGTCCGCTTCCAGGCGCCGATGGTCGGGCGTGAGCGCGAGCTTGAGACCCTCGTCGGGCTGCTCGACGAGGCGATCGAGACCGAGCAACCCAGGCTCGTCGTGGTGAGCGGCTCCGCCGGCATAGGCAAGAGCCGGATGCTGCGCGAGTTCATCAGCGCCGCGACCGAACGCCACGAGGGTCTGGTCGCTCTGCGCGGCAGGTGCCTCGCCGCCGGCCACGGGATTACCTTCTGGGCACTCGGCGAGATCCTGCGCGCCGCCTGCGGGATCTCGCTCGACGAGCCGGTCGAGACCGCGGTCGAGAAGCTCCGCCGCACGGTCAGTTCCGTTCTCGAGCCTCTGGGCATGCACCAGAACGAGCTCGACGAAACATTCTTCGCGCTTGCGACGGGGGCGAGCCTGCCGGTCCCGGGCAATCCGCTGGAACGGATCGAACCGGAAGGCGTGGGCGAAGAGATGGCACGGGCATGGCCGCGCTTCCTCACCGGCCTTGCCGCTCGCTCGCCGACGACGATCGTGCTCGAGGACCTGCATTGGGCCGATGAGCGGATGGTGGCGATGATCGATTCACTGGCCGGGCGGTCGAAAGGCAGGCTGATGCTGATCGGCACCGCGCGGCCGGAGTTCCTCGAAACGCATGCGGGCTTCGCGCCCAGTGGGGAGTTGACGGTGATCCCGCTCCGTCCATTGACCGAGGCGCAGAGCGAGCGGCTGGTCACAGAGCTCCTGGGCGACAGTGACCCGCTCCAGGCACTGCTGATGGACGTGCGCCAGAAGGCGGAGGGAAATCCGTTCTTCCTCGAGGAGATCCTGCAGAGGTTGATCGATGAAGGCGCGATCGTTCGCCAGGACGGCCGCTGGGTCGCGACCGAACGCGCCCAGACCGTGCGCCTGCCGGACACCATCCACGCACTGCTTGCCGCGCGGATCGACGCGCTGCCGACCGCGGAGAAGGCGCTGCTGCAGCAGGCCGCAGTCGTCGGCCGGATCTTCTGGCCGGGATCACTGGCTGCGGCCGCGAACGGCCGGGATCCGGTCGACCTGTTGCGCGCACTGGAGCGCCGCGGGCTCGTCTCGGCGCGCACAAGCTCCACGATCGAGGGGCAACCCGAATACATCTTTCGCCACGTCCTGATCAGGGACGTTGCATACGCGAGCGTGCCGAAGGCTCGCCGCGCGCGGGCTCACGCCGAAACCGGGCGCTGGATCGAGACATTGGCCGCCGACCGGCTCGACGAATTCGGTGAGCTGCTCGCGTACCACTACGCCGCAGCCGCCGCGGGGGAGGATGCGGACCTGGCCTGGGCGGACGCGCCAGCCGAACGGGACGACCTTCGCAAGCGCGCCTTCGATGCGCTCGTGAGCGCTGGCAACGCGGCCCTCCGGAAGTTCTCCGTCGACAGGGCGATCGCGCTCCACGAGGAGGCGCTGGCACTAGCGAGCGAGGAGGCGGAACGCCGCGACGCGAACGAGGCTCTCGGCGACGATCACGAGGCTCTGTTCCACATGGATGAGGCCCTCGCGGCATATCTCGCGGCGGTCGAGATCGAGCAGCGCGGCGACAACGATTCTGACCGCTTCGGGCAGCTCGTCGCCAAGATCGCGTCGCTTGCCAGGCGGTGGGGCGCATTCCGTGAGACCCCGCCCCATGCGCTGATCCACGATCTGATCAAACAGAGTCTGGCCCGCGATGTCAGCGATCGGGTTAGGGCGGAGTTGTTGATCGGCTCAGGGATGATCTCGCCCTCGGGCGCCCGCACGAGCAGCCGAACGCCGCTGGCAAGCGAGGATCGCGATGCGCTCCCCGGACACATCAGGGACGTGGAGGCTGGCCTCGTTCTCGCCAAGAAGCTCGACGATCCGGCCATGATGTACCGCGCCTACGAGGTGCTGTCACTGCTCTATTGGCACACTGGCGACATTGATAACTACCGGGAAATGACCGAGCGCGAAGCTGGCCTGCTCGAGCGCCTTCCATCGCGGCGCGAGCGCGTCGACGTCCTCGTCGGCATGTCGGCGGTGCGAATGGACGTGGGCGATTTCTCGGGTTCGCTCGCAGCAGCCGAGCAAGCGTTCCAGCTGGCCGATGGCCTCAGCCTCCACGAACGGATGCACGCAAGCTTCCATGTCATGTGGGTGGCGATCACGATGGGCGATTGGGATCGCGCGCTGGAGATCTGGCCGTGGCACCTGGACGCGGCCGCGCGCGAGCCGGACGTCAACTGTCCTAACGTGCGCGGCGGCCCGCCTCTGGGCGCGATGCTCCTCGGATGGCGCGGTGAGCTGGATCGGGCGTTGGAGCTTGTTCCGATCGGCGATGCGCCGCCCGATCGAGACACAATGTTCGACCGCGCAATCCTGGCGCGTTACGCCATCCTCGCTGGCCGCGAAGAGATAGCCGCCGCGATTGTCGACTCGATGGCGTCGGATCCCGATCGGCTCACGCTGCCCGACGGGATTGAGTACTACCTTGAAACGCTCGCTGATCTCAATCGCTTCGACGCCCTCGAAAGGATGCTGCCACAGGTGCGCCGTATGGCCGGACCTGTGGTCATGCTCGGGCCGATCACCGATCGCGCCGAAGCGACAGTCGCGCTAAGGCGCGGCGACCGGGATGAGGCGTGCAGGCTGCTGGAGGTCGCATTGGCTCGATTCGAGGAACTCTCGGTGCCATTCGAGGTAGCGCGAACACGGGAGCTGTTGGCCGGGCTGGTCGATGAACAGCGATCTTCGGAGCTGCTCCGTGGGGCACTCCAAACGTACGACAGGCTTGGCGCAAAGCCGTTCGCGGACCGCGTCCGCACCACGCTCGAGGAGCATTCCCGATGATCCCTGAGGGAGCCCACATCAAAGGACCGGCCGTGCCCGGGATCGAACGCGTGCTGACCCCGGACGCGCTCGAGTTCCTCGGCCGCTTACATCGCGAGTTCGAGCCACGGCGGCAGGAGATCCTTGCCGCACGTCGTGACCGAGCGGCGCGCGTTGCTGCTGGCGAAAACCTGGACTTCCTGCCCGACACTGCCTCGGTTCGAGAATCGGAGTGGTCGGTCGCGCCAGCCCCCGTGGACCTCGACGACCGACGGGTAGAGATCACCGGGCCCGCTGAGGCCAAGATGACGATCAACGCCCTCAACTCGGGCGCCAAGGTGTTCATGGCCGACTTCGAGGACGCCCTGTCGCCGACCTGGGCGAACGTAGTCGGTGGCCAGGCGGCGCTGATGGACGCGGTGCGTCATTCGCTGGCGTTCACCTCCCCGGAAGGGAAGGAATATCGGCTGGGGGACCACGTGGCCACCCTGGTCGTTCGGCCACGCGGCTGGCACCTCGTCGAGCGCCATCTCGAGGTCGACGGCCAACGGATATCGGGCTCCCTGTTCGACTTCGGGCTCTACCTGCTGCACAACGGTGCCGAGTTACTGGCGCACGGCAGCGGCCCGTACTTCTATTTGCCCAAGTTGCAGAGCCACCTCGAGGCGCGACTGTGGAACGACGTGTTCCTGTGGGCCCAGGACGTCGTCGGCGTGCCGCGCGGCTCAATCCGCGCCACCGTGCTGATCGAGACGATCTGGGCCGCGTTCGAGATGGACGAGATCCTGCACGAGCTGCGCGAGCACGCCGCGGGACTGAACGCCGGCCGCTGGGACTACATCTTCAGCATCATCAAAGTCTTCAACGCGAGACGCGACCTGGTCCTGCCCGATCGAGCGCAGATCACGATGGCAGTGCCGTTCATGCGCGCCTATGCGCAGCTCCTGGTGAAGACATGCCATCGCCGCGGCGCACACGCGATGGGTGGCATGTCGGCGTTCATCCCCAACCGGCGCGAACCGGAGGTCACGGCGAACGCGCTGGCCAAGGTGACCGAGGACAAGGAGCGCGAGGCGACCGACGGCTTCGACGGCACCTGGGTCGCCCATCCCGACCTCGTGCCGGTGGCGATGGGGGTCTTCGACAAGGCGCTCGGCGACCACCCGAACCAGAAATACCGCCAACGCCACGACGTGCACGTGACTGCCGCGGATTTGTTGAATTTCGAGGTGTCCGGCGGACAGGTGACCGAAGCGGGGCTGGCAACCAACGTATCGGTCGGAGTGCGCTACATCGCGTCGTGGCTGGCTGGCACCGGTGCGGCGGCTATCGACAATTTGATGGAGGACGCCGCGACAGCCGAAATTTCGCGCTCGCAAGTGTGGCAATGGGTGAGGGACGGCCGATTTGATGGCGGTCGAGTTCGCGCGGAGGTGGACCAACTCCGAGCTGAGCACGCTGAGGCGGCCGAACTATTCGAGCAGGTTGCGCTCAGTGACGAGTTCGTGGAATTCCTGACGCTCGCCGCCTACGAGCGCCTGACCGGCTGACCGTTCAGGCTCAAGCGGCGCTCCTGGAATTGGCCGTAGCCACGGCGGCCAACGAAGTGGCTTTCGCGGATGACGAACTCGCCGCGCACGAGGACGGAGCGGACCCAACCGGTGATCGCCATCCCCTCGTATGGCGTGTAGTCGCTCGTGTGGTGCAGCTCTGTCGCGCTCAGGGTTCGCCGCTCTGTGGGATCGAAAAGGACCAGGTCCGCGTCCCGGCCCACCTCGATCGCACCCTTGCGGGGCAGCCCAAATAGGCGCGCCGGCGTCGTGGACAACAGATCGACCATGCGCCCGATGCTGATGCGCCCGCGGGCAACGCCCTCGCTGTAAACGATCGCCAGCAGCGTCTCGATGCCCGGCCCGCCATTGCTTATGCGATCGAACGACTCACGCCACGACTGCTTCTCCACCGCGACGCGATCCGGAACGTGATCAGTGGCAACCAGGGCGAGCGAGCCTGTGGCCAGCCCGCTCCACAGCGCGTCACGGTCAGCGGGCGCGCGGAGCGGCGGCGATATCACGTAACGGGCGCAATCCTCGTCCGGCAGCGCGTAGCGCGACTCGTCGAGGGCCAGGTAATGCGGGCAGGTCTCCGCGAAAACGGCCTGGCCGGCGGCGTGCGCCTCACGCACTGCGGCAAGTGCCGCGGCGCTCGACAGATGGACGATGTAGAGCGGCGCGCCGGCGATCCGCGCGAGCTCGATCGCCGTGCGCGCGCCCGCTTCTTCGACCGCCGGTGGCCGCGATGCGGCGTGGAAACGCGGAGCGACGTTGCCAGCGGCGAGCAGGTCCTGTGTCGTCGCTTCGAGCATCGCCCGGTTCTCGCAATGGACCTCGAGCATCCCGCCGTTGCGCGCCGCCGCGCCCAGCATCTCCAGCAAAACAGCGTCTGTAACGCCAAAGTCGTAGACCATGAAGGCCTTGAGCGTCGGCACGCCTGCGCCGATCACGCTGGGCAACTCCGAGACAGGATCGGAATGGGCGGACGTCACGACAAGGCTGAGCCCGTAGTCGACGGCCGAGTCGCCGTTCGTCGCCGATTGCCACGATTGCAGATCAGCGACCAGTGAACCGGTCGTCGCGGCACCGGTGCCAGGGTTGTTGAACGAGAGGAACGTCGTGGTCCCGCCGAACGCCGCGGCGACCGAATCCTGGAAGAAACGGTCCGGCTCGGCGTCGCTGGCGACGCGCGTATGGGTATGGACGTCGACGACGCCGGGGAGGACGAGCAACCCACTCGCATCTACCTCGCGGGCGTCGGCCGACCCAGGCAGCCGCTGTTCGATCGCGGCGATCCTGCCGCCCTCGATTGCTACGTCCGCGCGCCGCGTACCCTCGGGCGTGACAACCGTCCCGCCGCGGACGATCAGCTCAGCTACGGCAATTCCTCGATCGTGATCTCCTGAGCGCCGTCCCACAGGACGCGGCGGCCCATCTCCTTCAACTGATCGCGACCGTCGACGATCGTCGCGAAGTGGTTGCCCGCCAACTGGCCGAGCTTCGACGAGAAATCCACGGCCCCGTAGGCAATCAGGATCTCGCACTCCGATATATCGCCGGTGTAGATGATGATGTCGCCCGGTGCGGGGTGGCTGGTGTGGTTCTCGTAGTGAACGGCGACCTTCTTGTCACCGAACGGGATCCAGCACCCCTCCCCGCTCCAACGGCAGTGGATGAGCTTGTTGCGTATGGGAAGCAGCTCCCGGATTGCGGCCTGCGTCCAGGGTGCCTCGGCCACCCAGCGGGCAGTAAAGTTCAGGTCGCCGACTCTGATCGACAGGTCACCCATGCAGAGGAAGGGTAGCGCGAGCCGCGCTCCAAAGGAGGGCAATGGACGACGGGCCGACCATTTCGACGCACGTGCTGGACATCGGCGGTGGCGACCCGGGTGTCGGCTACCACGTGTCTCTGTTCCGGGTTGAGGGAGAGAGCGAGACATGGGCCGGGCATGGCACAACCGATGACGACGGGCGCATCCATAGGTTGCTGGATGGACCGCTGACAGCGGGCGAGTATCGGATGGACGTTGAGGTGGGAGCGGTATTTCTGCGCCGCGCGTCGATCACGTTCGCCGTTGAGGACACGAGCCGCAGCTATCACGTGCCGTTCCTGGTGTCCGCGTTCTCGCTGACGACATATCGCGGGAGCTGATGCTGCCCTCTCGGGAGGTCCTTGTGGCGCTGTTCGAGAACGTCCCGCGTTTCACCGCGCGACTGGCCGACGAAGAGGTGGAATCCTATAGCGAGCTCCTGGACCGAGCCGAGCAGATCGCAGCACAGATGCCCGAGGACGAGCAGCTCGAGCTGATCGACGGCCATCCGCGCATCGGCGCGGCGCCCCAGACAGTCTCGGCCACCTCGTTTCGCGAACAGGGCTACGACCGAGACCCCGGCACGGCAGAGCTACAGGCACGCCTCGACCGCCTCAACGAGGCCTACGAAGCGGAGTTCGGCTTTCGTTTCGTTATTTTCGTGGCCGGTAGGCCGCGGACGGAGATCGCTGACGCTATGGAAGGTCGCATGCTTGCCTCACGCGAGGAGGAACTGGAGCGTGCTTTGTCGGACGTCTTCCTGATCGCCCGTAGCCGCTTGGACAAGCTCTCCAGACCACTTGAGGAGGCTCGATGAAGGCCGAGATCAGCTACGGCAAGGCGGACGTCTCGACATATCGGACCTACGGGACGCCGCTGGAGGGACTCACTGCCATCCCCGAGTCGAGCTTCACGGGCCGATCAAACGTTCTGCTGGCCGCGAGCATCGAGGTGCAGGTCCTGGGCACAGCCTTCATGGCTGCCTACACCGAGGGCGACAACCGTCTCGTCGTCGCCACGGACACGATGAAGAACTTCATCCATCGCGAGTCGCTCGCCTTCGACGGCGCGACGCTGGAGGAGTGGCTGTTTTTCGTCGGACGCCGCTTTCTCGAGACCTACCCGCACATGGAGAGCCTCCGCGTCAGCGGCGTGGAGATCCCGTTCGAGCCCGCACTCGTTCCCTCGTCAGACGACGACGGCTTCGGCGCCAGCGAAGTGCTCTTTGCGCGAGGGCACGGTGACCGATCGACCGCCTGGATCGAGCTCCAGCGCTCGACCGACAGCAACGTACAGGCAACCGACCACGGCAGTGGGCGTCAGGGCCTCCAGCTCATGAAAGTCACCGGATCATCCTTCGCGGACTTCGCGCGCGACGAGTACACGACGCTGCCCGAACGCCTCGACCGCCCGCTGTACGTCCACATGGACGTGGGCTGGAAATACGCTCAACCGGAGACCGCCTTTGCCCCCGACCACACGGAGTACGTCGCCGGCGAGCAGGTGGCCGACCTGTGCGCCGCGGTCTTCCATCGATTCGTGAGCCTGTCGATACAGCACCTGGTGAACGAGATCGGAGGGGCCATGCTGGACCGCTGGCCGCAGCTCGCCGAGGTCTCGTTCGAGTCTCAGAACCGTCTGTGGGACCTGTCCATCACGTCGGAGCAGGACGACCGGGTCAAGGTCTACACCGATCCGCGTCCGCCCTACGGCAAGATCGGCCTCATCCTCCGTCGCGACTGAGAGCCGCCAAGTCTGCTTCCGTGTCGACGTCGGGGTTGTCGCCGTCGACGTCGACGTACCAGACGAGCGGCGAGTTGGCCGAGAACAGCTGCGACATACCTCGATCTCCATCGAGGGCCCCGGCCATCGACCAGACGCTGCGTTCGAGTAAAACTGGATTTCCCGGGCGGCCCCGATAACGCGGAACGGTGATGGGCCGAGATGCGCGTCCTGCGTCGACGATCTGGCGAAGCTGCCCGACGGTGAGATTGGGCTGGTCGCCCAGCAGGATCAACACCCGGTCTGAATCGCCCAAGGCTTCCAGGCCCAGCTTGAGCGAGCTCGAGATCCCGCGGCCTGGATCGTCGTTGCGCACACGTAGCTCGCGGCGCCACGCGGTGGCTGCCTCAATGGCATCGGCGTCTTCGCCGAGCACGACCACCACCGGGTCGAGCTCAGTATGGGCGGCAAGGTCGAGGACGTGCTGGAGCATCGGCCGTCCGTTTATCTCCGCCAACATCTTGCCGCCGCCGAACCGGGTTCCGCGGCCTGCGGCCAGAACGATCGCCGCGGTCACCGCCTGCTGAGCGGCGCGGCGCTGGCTCCGTTGCGCTCGGCCACTATCTCGGCCAGGATCGCCAGCGCCATCTCACCTGGCTCGCGGCCGCCGAGATCGAGCCCGATGGGTCCATGCAACCGATCCAGGTCCGCCTCGGTCAGGCCGTCAGCGAGCAGCCGTTCGCGTCGCCCGGCCTGCGTTCGGCGGCTGCCCATCGCACCTATGTAGCGACAGCCGGCCCGCATGGCCGCGACGATTGCCGGCTCGTCGAGCTTTGGATCGTGGCTCATCACGACGACTGCATCGTCGGCGGAAAGGCCGATCTTCTCGGCCACCTCGTCGGGCCAGCCGACCAACACCTCGTCGGCCTCCGGGAAACGCTCATGCGAGGCGAATGCAGCGCGGGCATCCGCGACGGCGGTGCGATAACCGAGCTCGCGCGCCATGCGCACCAGTGGGATCGCAGCTTGAACCGCGCCAAAGATCACGATCCGCGGAGGCGGGGCAAAAGTCTGGATGAAGAACTGTTCCTGACCCAGTGTCACAGTGCCAGATCGACCCGTGGCGACCAGGGAGGCGGCTGCAGCGGACAAGTCGCCGTCGATGGCGACAGGCTCGGCCATGGGAGCTGTGACGATTAAGTGTGGCTTGCCGTCCGCGGCTGGCGCGTCGGTCGGCAGAGGTATCGCGATCGCGGTACCGGACGCGGCTCGGGCGGCGGCCTCGACCTCGGGCCGCAGGACGGGCTCGATGAGCACATCGATCGTGCTGCCGCAGGCCAGCCCAACGCCCCACGCCTGTTCGTCGCTGATACCGAAGCGGACGACACGCACGCGGCCATCTCTTCGTGCGCGGGCAATCTCCTGGGCCGCGGCACCCTCGACACAGCCGCCGCTGACCGAGCCTGCAACGGAGCCATCGTCCGCAACGAGGAGCGTGGCGCCTTCTGGTCGGGGACCGTTCCCGAAGACCCGGATCAGGACGGCGCGGCCGAAGTCACGGCCCTCGGAGCGCCAGGCATCGATCGTGGGGAGTAACTCCCTCATGGCTCGATCGTACAGGGCAAAAGGGAGCGGCCCCCGAGCCGGTCATCTCAGGGGCCGCTTCACTGCGACCGGAACCCGTCCTTACCGGTCGCGTATGTGGTGCTGGCGGCTCCCCCCGCGGAGGGAGCGGGCTGCTTTAACGCGTGAGCAGCCAGCTCGGGTTTGCTACTCCATGTACTCCGGGCAGAAAGGCGTCCTCAGGTACTTGTAAGAGGTGTCGTTCCGTACCGCGCGGTAGGCATCGATGCGGCCATAGCCGAAGCACTTGTCCTTGACGCCGACGCCCTTCTTGCCGATGTCGATGGCCGTCTTGACGAGCTTGTTCGTGACCGCGTCGGGCGACATGGCCCACCGGCCATTGCCAGCAGCCTTGCCGAACTGGCTGATGATCAGAGCCGCGACGCCAGTGGTGTGCGGTGAGGCCATTGACGTGCCCTGGAAGCAGCCCCAGCCGCCAGGAATGGTCGACAGGATCTCGTTGACGCATCCGGCGCCGATCTCGTCATTTCCACCCGGGGCAGACACGTCGGCGAATCCGGCGCCCCAGCTCGAGTAGAACGACTTCTCGCTCTGCTGGCCGAGCGCGACCGTGCCTATGACGCCTCGGCTCATTGCCGGCACTGTCTTGCAGTTGGCGCCACCGGGCGGCTTGGCGAGGTTCGTGTCCGAGTTGCCGAGGGCGGCGATGAGGCTGACGCCCTGGCGCCGCGCGTACGCGAGCGCTCGCTCGACGGACTCGCGGTATGCCTGCTGTGTCCTGTCGCTCAGGCACTTGAACTCGGTGGATTGCTGGAATTCAGCGTCATCGACGAAGAAGCTCATGTTGATCGCGTTGAGCTTGAGGTCCCCGGCATAGGTGATGCCCTGAACGGCGTCGCTGACATAGCAGTGACCGTCGGCGTCGCAGACCTTGATCGGCACGAGCGTCACGTTGGGCGCGACACCGACGACGCCGATGCCGTTCCGGCGGGCGGCGACGATCCCGGCCACGTGGGTACCGTGGAAGTTGTTGTCCACGCACGCCAGCGGGCTGCCGATGCCCGGGCCGTCAGCTGTGAAGTCGGCGCCATGCTGGCAGTCGACATTCGACACGCCGTTCTTCTTGAAGTCCTGGTGGTTTCCGTCGACCCCGGAGTCCACGATTCCGATGCGGACCTTCGCCCGGCCGGCCTGGCGGGCCTGGGCCTGGCGAGCACGGATCTGCGCCATGCCCCATTGCTGATCCTCGAGCGGATCGAAGCCGGCCGGAGGATCGTCCGACGACTGGGAGAGAGTCAGCTGGCCGCTGTGGAGCGCCTCTGTGAGGCTGGGGAACTGCTTGGAGCCGAAGTCGTTGCCGACCTCATTCACCAGCGCGTAGCTGCCCAGCGTCTGGGCGAACAGAGTGTTCGTGGACTCGACGATCATCACGCCGATCTGGCGGGTCAGGTCGGCAGTGATCACGCCGCCGGCCTCGCTGATGATGAACAGCGCGTAGTCGCGCGCGAGGGCGTAGTTCTTGTCCAGTGCGTATGCGTCGAGCAAAGCGTAGTTACCGCTGAGCGCGTAGCCAGCGCCATCGTCAGCGAGGGCATAGCTCTCATCGAGCGCGTACGTAGCCGTTTCAGATGCCAGAGCGTAGCCCTGGCCAAGGGCATAGTTGCTGTCCAGGGCGTATCTGGAGTCGAGCGCGTACTGGCCAAAGGCGCGGTAGTCGTCGGTCTGCTTGTACTTATTGGTCAGCGCGTACTGGTCGACCAACGCATAGGTCCGGTTGAGCGCATAGAGCGCGTAGTTCCGGCCGAGGGCGTAGGTGCCATCGAGCGCGTAGCTCGACGCCTGACCAACCAGGGCATAGCCCTGGCCCAGCGCGTAGCTCCCGTCGAGCGCGTAGCCGCCCTTCAGGACAACGACGTAACTCTTGTTGGCGCCCTGCGCGGCCATCGCGGCCGTGGGAAGAAGGCTTGCGAGGAGCACGAGGGCGCCGACAGTCGACAGGGCGAACCTCGTACGCAAAGCGGACCGGCTATGCGTCATGCGGACGGGACCTCCAAAGGAGCACGACACCACGTGTAGTGGTTCCACTGTACGACAGGATGGGCACCACCGGCAAGGGTGTCACGTTTCAGAATCATGACAATTGGCCAACGAGGCGCGAAGCGGAGCTCCCGAGGCGATGGCCTCGACACAAGCCTCCCGTGGAGGGTTAGGCGGTTGCGGCCTTTCGGGCGACCAGCAGGTCGTGCGCCTGATCGAACGTCAGCCCGGTCTCCCAGATCGCGTTGAAGGCCGTCTTCAGGACCTTGGCCAGAGACTTGTGCTCGACCACGACGATGGTCAGCTCCGAGCTCCCGGCCACTGGATCTTCCATGCCGAACATCACGATCGTCTCGTCGATGATCACCAGCTTCAACGGCAGCTCGGGCACGAAACGTGCGTCCTCGCCTGCCTCGACAAAGCGCTGGACGCCGCGCATGACGGCCGGCTCGTCGAAGACCGAGAACTCGTACAGCGACCGCGCCTCGTGCGTCTGGATCACCTCGAGGCCCTCGATGTTCTCCTGTGGCGGCGTCGCGTAGGGCGGCTTGGTGAACACCAGGATCTCTTTCTTGACCGCGCTCTGGAGCTCGGCGAAGCGCTCGTTGATCGCGCGCCGGTCGCGCAGGACCTCGATGTATTCGAGCGGGTCGGTATGCGCCTGCCCGGCTTCGAACGCTGGCTTGAGGTCCGTGACCATGCCGCGCGCATCGCGCTCCATGCGCGAAAGCTCATCGCGGTGCGCCGTGAGCAGCAGGTCGATGGCAAGCTCCGGCGCCGTCGCTGCGTACTTGACGACGTTGCCCGGCCGCGAAACGGCGAGGCCCTTCTGGACGAGGCTGCCGAGCACGTCATAGATACGCTGGCGGGGCAGGCCCGATTGGCGCGCGACCTGCGCGGCCGTAAACGAATCGCGCCTGATGAGCGTCAGGTAGGCCTTCGCCTCGTAGCTGGTCAGGCCGAGCCGAGTGAGCTGTGCGACAAGTTCACCGCTTTCCACGTTCTCACTATAGCGTCACTACCCACTGGTGGTGGTGGCACTTTGGCGCTACGGCCCGCCGCTTTGAGATGGGATCGGTCCCCGAGACCTATCACTGGGCGCAGTGGCGCGGCTCCTCCGAGGCGCCTGTACGATCGAAACATGGTCAAGGCAGAGTCGGCGCACACGAATCGACTCGCTCAGGAGACGAGCCCCTACCTCCTCCAGCACGCACACAACCCGGTCGACTGGTACCCATGGGGCCCAGAGGCACTGGCCCGGGCCAAGCAGGAGGACCGGCCGATCTTCCTGTCCATCGGCTACGCGGCATGCCACTGGTGCCACGTGATGGAGCGCGAATCCTTCGAGACCGACGAGACGGCTATTCTTCTGAATGAGGGTTTCGTGGCTATCAAGGTGGACCGCGAGGAGCGCCCTGATCTCGACGCGATCTACATGGACGCGGTCCAGCAGATGACCGGGCAGGGCGGCTGGCCAATGAGCGTCTTTCTTACCCCTGAGGGCAAGCCCTTCTACGGCGGCACGTACTTCCCCGATCGGCCGCGACACGGACTGCCCTCATTCAATGATGTGCTACGCGGAGTCGCCGAGGCCTGGCGCGAGCGGCGCGGCGAAGTCGAGCAGGCGGGGGCCGCAATTGCCAGCTCGATCGCCCGGCAGGTGGCCTCGGCGCCGGCGGCGGCCGATGTCGGCAGGCAGGGCACAGGAGCGCAGGGGTGGATGCTGGACGCGGCTCTCGTGGCGCTGGAACGCGAGTTCGACTCACGCAACGGCGGCTGGGGCGGAGCGCCCAAGTTTCCGCAGCCGATGACGATCGAGTTCCTGCTTCGGATGCACCTCCGGACGGGCGACCAGAGGCCTCTGGCCATGGCGCGCCGAAGTCTCGACGCGATGGCTGCGGGAGGCATCTACGACCACCTCGGCGGCGGGTTCGCTCGATACGCGACGGACTCGGTCTGGCTCGTGCCCCACTTCGAGAAAATGCTCTACGACAACGCCCAACTGGCGCGCGTGTACCTCCACGCCTGGCAGCTCACGTCTGACGCCCGATATCGCGAGGTCGTCGAGGAAACCTTGGAATTCGTCCAGCGCGAGCTCCGAACCGCGGACGGCGGCTTCGCCTCGAGCCTGGATGCCGACACCGAAGGCGAGGAAGGGGCCACCTACGTCTGGTCAAAGGCCGAGATCGACGCCGTGCTGGGCGCGGATGCCCATGACTTCGCGGCGTCCTATGACGTGACCGAGAACGGCAACTGGGAGGGGCAGAACATCCTGCGTCGAGTCGGCGGTGAGCCAGCGAGCGAGGAGAGGCTGACTTTGGCGCGCAGGCTGCTTCTCGACCGGCGCGAAGGTCGCCCACAGCCCGCGCGTGACGACAAGGTCCTGACCGCCTGGAACGGCTTGGTGATCGCCGCGTTCGCCGAGGCTGGCGCCGTATTGGAGCGACGCAATCTCGTTGTCATCGCTGAGGAGGCGGCCAAATTGCTGCTCAACGAGGCGCGCAATGAGAAAGGGCGCCTACACCGGTCGTTCAAGGACGGCCGAGCGCTTCATGCGGGAGTCCTCGAGGACTATGCGAACCTGGCCGAAGGGTTGCTCGCGCTCTATTCAGCCACGTTCGCAGAGCGCTGGTTCGTGGCCGCGCGCGAGCTGGCAGACCAGATCCTCGCCCACTTCGCGGATCCTGCCGGCGGCTTCTTCGATACGGCCGACGATCACGAGGCGCTCATCACGCGACCCAAGAGCCTCCAGGACAACGCAATGCCATCAGGCAACGCGATGGCGGTCACGGTGCTGCTCAAGCTCGCCGCGCTGACGGGCGAAGGCAGTTACGCGGACGCTGCCGAACGCGCACTGGCGCAGGTGACGTCGTACGCGCACCGGTACCCGACCGCGTTTGGCCAGTGGCTGGGCGCGCTCGCGTTTTCACTCTCGGACGTGACGGAGGTCGCGATCGTGGGCGATCCGGCCGCGGACGACACTCGAGCGCTGCTCGACGTGATGCGCGGCGAGTACCGGCCCTTCAGCGTCGTCGCCCTGGCCGGGGGGAGGCGGGCTAACGAGAAGGCAGTACCACTCCTGCACGACCGCGAAAAGCGCGACGGAAAGGCGACTGCCTATGTGTGCCGCGGCTTCGCCTGCCGCGCCCCGACGACAGAGCCCGCCGAGCTTGCGGCGCAGTTAGCATCCCCGCAATGACACGTCGCTTTATCAGCGCCCTCGTCGCCGTCAGCCTGCTCACGCTCCTGTTCACTGTTTCGGCCCTTGGCCATGCCCACCTTGTCGAGTCGGATCCGGCGGATGGCGACACGATCGAGACGCCCTACACGCTAACCGCAACGTTCAGCGCGGAGTTCGATCCGAATCCGCAGCGCAGTTTCGTGCGCGTCGTCGACCCGTCAGGTGCCGAGGTTGCCCGCGGTGGAGTCAGCGATGACGACCCCACGGTCATGACCGTCGAGCTGCCGGCACTCGAACCCGGTGAGTACACCGTCCAATGGCAGACGACCACCGCCGACGACAACGGAGTCGAGCGCGGGACTTTCACGTTCGACGTCGCTGCGTCTCCGACGCCAGGACCGACGGCAACTCCGACGCCCGTGCCACCCACAACTCCGCCATCCAGCCCAGTCGCGACTGCGACACCGGCCGCGACGGCGACACCTGCCGCGACGGCGACGCCTGTTCCTGTGGCCACGCCGACCCCTGTTGATCCCGCCCCGAGCGGCACCGGTTCCGACGCCCTTCTGGCGTTGCTCATCGGGGCCGTCGCGATCGGCGCAATCGCTCTATTCCTCTTCGCCCGCTCACGACGCTGACCGGCCTCGCCGCGCTGCCCGATCCGGGCGCTCTGATATTCGATCTCGACGGCACCCTGGTTGACACCGTCGAGGTCCGCATCCGCGCCTGGATGCAGGTCTTCGCCGAGATCGGGATCCCAGCTGATCGGGAGCATGTCGCGCGGCTGATCGGCGCCGACGGCAAACGGCTGGCCAAGGAGGTCGCGAACGTCGCCAACCGGCACATCGACGACGACCGTGCGGAGGCCATAGACAAGCGCTCCGGCGCGATCTACGACGAGCTGAACACGGACCCACGCCCCATCGCCGGCGCCCGGGCCCTCCTACTTGCCCTGTGCCGCTCCGCGCTGCCGTGGGCGATCGCTACCTCCAGCCGCTCGGAGCAGGTGCGCGCGTCAGTCGATGCCCTGAAACTCCCGGAACGCCCGCGGATCGTGGACGGTAGTCACGTCGAGCACGCCAAACCAGCGCCCGATCTGCTGCTTCTCGCTGCGGAACAGCTGCGCACCCCGCCAAGCAGGTGCTGGTATGTCGGCGATGCGACGTGGGACATGCTCGCGGCCCGCGCAGCGGGGATGATCGGGATCGGCGTCCCTTACGGTGTCGCCTCCAAGTCGGATCTGCTGAATGCCGGTGCGCGAACCGTCACGATGTTTCGCAGCCTCCAGGCTGAGCTGAACCGGCGAGGCCTCCTCGCGCCGACCTAGTTGCGCGGTGGGCAGGGCGGCGCGTTGGGCCGCGTGTCGGGCTCCGGCTCGGGCTCCTCGAAGATGTTCTGCACCTTTTGGCGGATGCCGCTCATGCTCCCGAGGCTCGACAACCTGCCGGGCGCGAAGTCGTACCTGTAAATCCGGTCGGCATCAATGCGCGACGCGGCCTCGGCCAAATAGGGAATGTCCCCGTCGCTCCACGTGAGGTACAGGTTCTCCTGCGCAACCTGGAGCAAGGCTGGGATGTGCGGCAGCAGGCCGAGCGGGTCGAGTTGCTTCCTTACCTGCGTCAGCACGTACTGCTGGCGGCGGGCTCGGTCGTAATCGGAGCTCTCATGCCGTGAGCGCGAGTAGGCCAGCGCCATCTCACCGTCGAAGAACTGGCAGCCCTTGGCGATGTCGAGTTGGATCCGCTGTTGGGTAGACGTGAAATAGGTCTCGTCGCGCAGCCGGTCAGGAACATCGAGCCAGACGCCGCCGTAGCAGTCCGCGTTGGTCAGCGCCACTCGGGCGGCACGCGCCGGGCAAGTTGGCGGAAGGTTGTCCACCACCGACACGAACCCCTTCAGGTTGACCGAGACGATGCCGTCGATCGGGACCGCGGTCATCTCCTGGATCGTGCCGACCAGCGCCTGCCATGCTCGCGTGCACGTGTACTGCTGGGCGCAATCCTGGCCGCTGACACCCTCTGAACCGGGGAACTCGGGGCGCTCGGCGGCCCGGCGCCACAGGGCGTTGAGCATGTCGGGGAATGTCCCATTCGGATAGATCCCGGCGCTCTCGGCGGGGAGCGGTATGCGCAGCCAGTCCGGGTAGCGTGAGTCGCTGCCGGCGGGTCCGCAGCTGCGATCGATCGAGGGCGTGCACATGTTGCGCGGGAAGCTGAACATCGCCGCCTTGCCGGCCTGGATGTCGATCGTCATCAGCAGCATCGTGTCGGTGCGCAGGCTGTTGTCGCCGACGCCCTCGTCCGAGCGCGAGTCCGTGCCGACGATGAGGATGTTCAGCCGGTTGTCCTGGGCCCAGCTTGGCCAGGTCGCGAGGTCGATGGGAGGCAGAGGCGAGCGCGTTGGCTGTGGCGTCTGGCGTCCGGGCGAGCCGCTCGGACCAGGCGTACCCGTCCCCGGGGTGAGGCTGGGAACGGGCGTCGGACTGGGTACCGGAGTGGGTGTCTGCGGACCGGGGGTGGTCGGCGCAATCGACTGGACACTGAATGATTGGATCGGGTTCGGGCGGTTCGGGTCGAAGATCGACGACATCGTGTTGTGGACCTGGACGCCGTACACCTCGGGCAGGCCGTGCAGCACCAGCGTGAGCGAGACGAGCGCGGCGAGCACGATCGGTGCCGCTCCACGGAACCCGGGCCCCCGATAGCGATCGCGCTGGGCAACCCCATAGGCATCGAACATGGCCGCGAGGTGGTAGAGGAAGAAGGCGACGTTCAGGGTCAGCAGCGCGAGCCGCTTCTGAGGGCTGCTGATCAGTCCGAGCATCGCGTTCTGGCCGCCCAGAAGGATGCCCACGACCGCGACCACGAATACGAACATCGGGATCGCCCACAGGAGGCCCCTGCGTGGCTGGCCGGCGTAGACCTGGCCGGCACCCGGAAACAGGAACGAGAGAAGCGCGGCGACGGCCGGCGACGGATTAGAAGTCATCTAGAAGGTCAGATCCCCAGCGGAGAGTTGTCGAGCGAATCTTCCGACTGTGTCGGAGCGCCGGTTGTTCCCGCTTTCCTTGGGCACGACCGCGGGAGGGAGGCGAAGTCTACGTCAGAACGACGAACGGACCGGTTGGCGTGCTACGCCGGACGCTATTGGGCGATGTGCAGGGTGCCGACCATCGTCGTCGCGTGGACGTCACACCAGAAGAAGTAATCGCCCGGATTTGCCGGCGTCGTGAAGGTCACGGAGCGGAGCTGGTTTGGTCCTGTGATCTTCTCCGTGGCGCCCAGCGACGGCGCGTTCTGGTCCGGCCCATTGAAGAAGTTGATGTTGTGCTCGAGTGAGCTATTGTTGTTGTACTGGACGGTCACGAGCGTGTTCGGCGTCGCGTTCAATGTGGCGGGCACGAACGCCAGCGGGTTGTCGTTGTTCGTCGCGACCTCGATCAACGTGCCTGCGGGCGACCCACCCGGGGTCGGCGCGGACGAGGCGCCTGCGGATGGAGTCGGCCCGAGCGGCGCGTAGGTCCAGCCCGGACCTGTGCCGGAAGCGCAGGCGACGACGGCGAGCGCGGCGATCGTCGCGCACGCGGCGCGCGCGAGGACGGACAGAGGGCGTCTATTCATGGCCGCATTCTTGCCGATTGCGAGCGCAGCCGTCGGATCTCCTGGTCAGGCGCGGGCTGATCGCGGAGAGGCTGCGATGGCGCCCGGGTCCTCGGGCACGAGCCCCAGCCTGATCGCCATGCCAGCGGCCTCGGTACGTCCACCGACCCCGAGCTTCGACAGGATCCGCCGAACATGAACCGCCACGGTTCGCTCGCTGATGAAGAGTCGCTCGGCGATCTCGCGATTCGTACGTCCTTCGGTCAGAACGAGGAGCACCGAGTTCTCGCGTGGGCTGAGCCCGAAACGAGCCTCGGCAGGCGATAGGCCGCCGCTTCCACCGCCGACACGCACACCGAAGTCGACCGGCTTGGGTCGGCCCGGCCCGACCGCGACCAACTCCTTGGCCTCGGTCTCGATGGGGATCGCCACGACATTCGTGTCAGGCAGCGTGATCCGGCCGCGGACCGAAAGGTCGCGCAGCGCACGCTGAAGGGGCGCCGCTGGAAGGTTGCTACAGATACGCCACGCCTCGGTCAGGGCCTTGCGCGCCTCTGCACGCTTCGCACGTACCGGCAGCGCCGCCTGTGCCTGCCACCAGCGCGCCTTGGCTGCCTGGTACGGGATGGGCACCTTCAACCATGCCTCGGCGAGCTCGGCCCATCTCTCCGGCTTTGCCTTGCCTCGGACCCTGTCGGCGTGCGCCCGCGCCATGGCGAGATGAAGCTCCGCCTCGCGCCGCGCACCGACGGTTACGGGCAGGTCCCAATCGTTGAGCGCTCCTTCCGCGACGGCCATGACGCGCCCGGCGAGCTCGCCCGCGTCCGCAACTTCCGACCAGTCGCGCTTCAGGCGGCCACGTTCAGACGAGGCGGCGCACGCCTCGAGAACGGTCGAGGCGGCGTACGCGATCTGCGCTGGGTCAGCCGTTTCCTGGACGCGTTGCCAGCCTTGCTCCGCGGAGTTGCGCGCATCGCCAAGCTCACCGCGCCACAGCGCATCGCTGACTGCCGTGCGCAGGACGAGCGCCGACCACTGGCCGGCGGGCACGGTGTCGAGCTGCAACAGCGTCTGCCCGACGAGCCGTCGAGCCTCTTCGTCGGCGCGCGATTCGATCAGCACGAGACCCAGATAGAGGGTCGGGCTGAACCACGCCACGCCGGCCGGCGGGAACTCCATCGCCGCCCTGCATTCGGCCTCGGACTCTGACCAGCGGCCGAGCTGGAAGAGGATGTCCGCGGCGTTTCCGCGCAGAAAGGCGCCATACGTCAAGCCGAGGCCGCTGCGACTCGCCTCCGCTATGCCCTCCTTGACCACCGCCAGCGCCTCCTCCCGCCGTGAGTCGAGGTCGAGCAGCGTCGTGCGGTTGGCGTAGCAGCGCATCACCTCGTCGAGCCTGCCGACGTCTCGGGCAGTCGCCATCGCCTCGTCGAGCAGGGCCAGGCCGGTATCGATATCGCCCATCCAGCCCAAGTCGACCGCGAGCGTGTCGCTGGCATGAGCCAGTGCAGCCAGGCCTTCGGGACCAGCGGCTCTGGCGGTCAAACGAGCATCCTCGGCGACCCGCGCGCTGTCCGCGAAGCGCCCGTCGAGCATGAGGCCCTGTGCGAGAGACGCGAGCGCCTGTGCGCGCAATGCCGGCGCCGACTCTGGCGCGAGTTCGACCGCCCGCTCGAAGGCTTCCTGAGCACCTACCGGATCGCCGCCGCCACGCCGATAGTGGCCCAGCTGCTCGCTCAACTCGGCCGCGGTCGACCGTGCCACGAGCCGAGCCGCCGCTTCCTTCTCTGGAACTGTTCGAGTCAACAGGCGCTCGACACGCCCGCCCGCGACCCTCTGGAGCGCCTGCTCGACATACGCCGCGGCACGACGAAAGGCGACGGCCGCAGCTGCCGCGGAGGCAGCGGCGGTGAGCAGATCGACGTCGGCTTCTTCATCGCTCTCGCCCAGCTCCAGGGCAGCGGAGTAGTGGCTGAAGGCCGTTTCGCCCGGCTCGAGCTCCTCGGCCGATTCCGCCGCGGCTATGTGTGCCTCGCGAGCCTTCGCGGGACGACCGGCGCGCCGCCAGTGCCATGCCGCTTCGGCTGGTTCGTCCGCCAACAGGTCGGCCAGGGCCGCGTGCAGGCCACGGCGCTCAGCAGGCAGTGTCGAGGCCTCGATTGCCTCGGCGCACAGATCGTGGACCAACGACAGGCCAGCATCCGTGGAAAGGGCCAATCCACTCGCCACGGCCGCTCCACCCGCATTCCGGGGCAGGTGGCCGTCGGGCAATCGCAACAGGCCCATGCTGGCTTCCGAGATCGGCCGACGCGCAGCCGCAAGGACCTTCAGGCCGCGCACAGCGGCTGCGTCGAGCTGGCTGACGCGCGCGTGCAGGATCTCGTCGAAGGGGTCTGACAGTCTGAGGCCGGCAAGCTCGGCTTCGGCGGCCACCAGCTGACCCGCGAGTAGCGGGTTGCCGCGCGCGCCCTCGGTCACGGCGGCCACGAAACCGAGGGTAGGCCGTTCGCCCTGGAGGCTCTCTACCAGCGCGGATGTTTCGTCACGTGACAGCGGCTCGAGCGTCAGCCGCTCAACAGCCGGGCTGTCATTGATCTCCTGGATCAGGCCAAGTGCGGGATGCCCGCGCGGCAGCTCGTCCGTGTGGTAGCCAACGATCAACATCATCGGCAGGCGCCGTCTGACGCGCAGCATTGCGCTCACGAAGCCGCGCGTGGCCGGATCGCTGTGTTCCAGGTCCTCCACGACCAGGACCAGCAGGTTCTGGGCGGCAAGCCTGGCGAAGACCGCAAAGAGGCTCTCGCGGACCCGTGCCCCGCGCTGGTCTGGCGCGTCCAGGCGCGGCGACCTTGCCTCAACATCCAGTCCCTCGAGCCGATCCGCGAGTTCGGGGATGAACCTCACCAGGTCGTGAACGCCAGAGCCAAGGAGAGGCGCGAGGCGGTCTGTGGGCACGCCGACCAGCGTCGTTGCCAGCGCGTCGCGCAGAGCGCCATAGGGCACACCGGAAGTCGGCGCGTAGCAGCGCGCGCGGCAGATCGTCACGCCGGCTGATCGGCCGAGACGCTCCGACACCTCGTCGATCAGGCGCGAAATACCGATGCCGAGCGGCCCGGAAAGCGCCACGCGGGTTGGCTCCCCCTCTGCGGCGCGCTGGAGGGCCGAGCCCAGCACGTCCAACTCGCGTTCACGACCAATGAACGCCATGCCCGAAGGATACGGTGGTCTGGTGGATACTTGTGAGGTGCGGGAAGGTACCGAGCGGCCGCGAACGCAGGCTGCGGTGCGCGCGGACAACGGGCACGTGCATCCCGACAACTCGCTGAACGAGCTCTCCGGCGAGGAGTGGCTCTACTTCACCAAGTCGCTCTGGACGACGGCGTATCCGTCCGAGCTGGGCCACGCGGCGCGCAAAGCGCACGGCGCGAACAAGCCGCCGCGGTTGATGGCCAAGCTGATCGAGTTCTTCACCAAGCCAGGCGAGCTGGTCCTGGACCCGTTCGCAGGCGTCGGCGGCACGCTGCTTGGCGCATCCATCTGTCGGTCGCCCCGGCGCGCGCTGGGGTTCGAGATCGAGCCGCGTTGGGCGGAGGTCTACGACGGCGTCGTGAGCTCCGCGCTGGCGGCGCAGAACGGCGACGCGTCGCTTCTGGCGGACCTGGGCCAGTCCGACCCCGGCGGCGGGCGGCGTTTCGATCCTTCAGGAGCGCGACTCGTCATCGGTGACGCGATCCGGCTGCTGGCTGAGCTAGAACCGGCGTCGGTCGACTTCGTTGCGACCGATCCGCCCTACAACCCCCAGCTGCGACTGACGATGGCCGGCGGGAAGCTGGCCGAGCGGTTCGCCAACCGACGAACCGACTACGCCATGGTGACCGCGGATCCGGCCGATCTGGCGAACAGCGCGACCTACGAGGAGTATCTCGACCGCATGCAGGGCGTGCTTGCGGAACTGCACCGCGTCCTACGGCCGAAGCGCTATGCCACGGTCATCGTCCGCGACGCATACCAGAACGGCCACTACCGCTTCACGGGCGCGGACCTGGCCGCGCGTGCCGAACGAGTCGGGTTCGTGACCAAAGGTGACCTGGTCTGGTATCAGGCCGGTTCGCGGCTACGGCCGTACGGCTACCCGCGCGGTTTCGTCCCGAACATCGTCCATCAGCACATCTTGGTCTTACGCGCGGAGTAGTCCAGTGCGATCGTCAGGTTCGTTGGAGGTGTCAGTACCACTCGCGCGGGTGTTTTCGTATCTCAGCGATCCGCGCAACCTAATTGCCGCCAACCACAAGCGGCCGATCGTCGAGCAATCCGATCCGCCGCTCGGAGCCGGATCGTGGTTCGTCCTGTCCCTGGACCAGCTCCGTGCTCGCGTGGAATACACGGTGTACGAGCCAACGCGCAGGATTGCCGCCACGGTTACATGGTGGGGTCGTGGCAGTGGCGGGGCCTCAAGCGAGCACGAGTTCGAGTTGTCCGAACTGGACGGAGGGAGCCGGACGCGTATCGACGCTCACATGGATGGTCACGGTGGCCTCATCCGTTGGGCGCCGCTCCGGCGCGTGACGGATGCTCTGCTGCGCTGGCGGATGCGTCGTCGAATCGAGAGATCTGCCTAAGACGCGCCCAATAACTTCGTCCTAACCTGCTGGTCCGTGGCGGCGTCGATGGCCGTCCAGGCGAGCGCGACCGCGCCGTCGAAGATCGCTCTGTCCGCGGCGGGCGAGGCGGCGGCCGCGGTGAATTCGGGCTGATGGTTGACCGCCGGCGCCGACTCGATGCCGATGATCGGATGGATCGAAGGCACAACGTAGGAGACGTTGCCCATGTCGGTCGAGAAGCGCGTCATCAGGAGTCGCGATGGATCTGGCGGCAGGTCGTCTATGAACCGCCGGCCGAGCGCCTCGGCGTTGGTGCGGTAGAGGTACGCCAGGTCCGGGTTGTGGATCATGTCGGCGTAAACCGTGTGCTGCTCCAGGGTGAGTGCGGCTCCGCTGGCCGTGGCTCCAGCCTCGAAACAGCGCAGGACCTTCTCGCGCAGCTCGTCCATCCGCGCTACCGACGCGGCACGGACCATCCAGCGCCCCTGGACCTTGGCGGGAATGATGTTCGGCGCCTCGCCGCCGACCGTGACGATGCCGTGAACGCGATCCGTGGGCAGCAACGCCTGACGCAGCAATCCGATGGCGACCTGGGCGACGACCATTCCGTCGGCGGCGTTGATGCCACGCTCGGGAAAGGCGCCGGCGTGCGAGGGCAGCCCCGTGTAGGTCACATCGATCGACTGCGCGGCGAGGACCTCGGGCAGCAACTGGTCGTTCGGACCCGGGTGAACCATCAGTGCGCAGTGGACGCCCCCGAAAGCGCCCGCGTCGATGAGCTGCTGCTTGCCGGCGCCGCCCTCCTCTGCCGGCGTGCCGATCACGGTCACGCGCATACCGAGCTGATCCGCCACGGCCGTTAGTCCGACCGCTGCCCCAACGGACGAGGCGGCGATGACGTTATGTCCGCACGCGTGGCCAACCTCGGGAAGGGCGTCGTATTCGACCAGCAAAGCGACGTTGAGTGGCCCGGGGCCGTATGTGCCAATGACCGCGGTCTCGAGCCCGCCGGCGCCCCTGGTGACGGCAAAGCCGGCCTTCTCGAGCCACTCGGCAACCCAACCCGCGGCCATGCGCTCCTCGTAGCCGAGCTCCGGGTTGGCGTGGATCCAGTGGCTGAGGCCGATCAGCGCCTCATTGGCCCGCTCTACTTGCTGTCGGGCAGCCGCCTTTGCATCGGTCGTATCCATCGGGTGGAATGGTAGAGAAGAGTAGCCGGAATGCGAACCAGGCGATCGGATCGATCCGGCGGTCGCTGACAGTGGCTCGCCCCCGCCGGCGTACTTGAACTGGTCGGGGCGCATGGAGTAGAGCCGAGGCTTTACGGGTAGACGTCCGGATTAGGTCCCGGCACGATGTTTCCGGCCATCGGCCGCTCGGCCTAATCGAAATCCGGTGCTCGGACTCCTCTCGCTGATCACGAAGTAGCCCAGGCGCGACCTAAAGGCAGCGCTGCTCACTGCTTGACATCTTGGTCCATCAAGACCATACCAGTCGAGCGCAGGGGGAGCGCTTGACAGGTCCAGACTCAAGAGTCACGAGAGGGCCCGAATGCCAGACAACGCATGGCCGATAGCCGCCATCGCGGGAGCCCTAACCGTTGGCCTTCTCGCGATCCTTGGGTACCTAGTTACCGTGCTTGGGCTTGCGCGGCTGCGGAACATCGATGAAGCGGTTAGCAATGTCGTGCGCCAGCTACGCCTCCGGCAGGACGCTACCATCGCGGACGTTCGAGCTGAGACCGAACGGGCGAAAGCCGAGCTGTCCACTTTCGTCGACAAGGAACTGAGTACGTTGACTGCCCGGCGCGATGAACTTGAGCAGCTGTCCGCGAGTCTCGCTTGGGCGAAAGAGGCCACACGAGGCGGCGCGGATGTCCAGATACCAGCGACAGTTCACGAAGCGTATTTGCTCGCGAAGGCAGCCTAAGGGTGCGGGTCCTGCGGATGAACCGTCTCGTCCGGACTCGGGCCTACTGCGCTCGCGAAGTCTTTAGACGCCGTCAGAACTCGCAATTCCGGGAGGGACATCTCGATGCCGAGTGACTCATTGACGGCGAAACCGTCCGCAACAGACCACTTATACGACAGGTCATGAGCGGGCATCAGCCGGTAGATGTACCCGAACTTCGTTCCCTGTTTGGCATACAACCCATCCAGTTTCTCATTGTCGAGGAAAAGGACGACCGGCTCGCCGATCGCAAGGTCGACACGCGGCTCACTTGCGATCACATACGTTCCAAGAGGGAGGGGGTGATCGTCCGCGTCGGCATTCGATGTGTCCGCGATCGTGACGACGACTTGACCACCCCTGATGGTGAATTCGATGACGTCGCCCGGCGACACGGAGTCGGTTACGTCGGCCAGTACATCGTCGACCTCGAATAGGACATCGCGAAGGAGCTCACTGGCTACGTCGCGCCCTGCCCTGCTTCCGACAAGAGACGAGTCCCAGTACGACCCGTCGAGAGAGTTGAAGTACGGACGACCGAACGCCAACACGCGACCCTGCACCGCGAGCCGTGCCATTGAAGCGAGATGCTCGGGAGTACGAATTCCAAAGTACGAGTATTCATCGATAAATCGGGCGTTGATCGTGGAGTCCACGGCGGGCTGGTCTGATAGCGTGTCGAGTGAACCGTCATACGCTGACGTGTCGGTCGTGGCATATTGTCCTGTGACTACAGGAGGGCGACGCGCGATCCAGTTCGCGATCATCGCCTGGTCGCCAGGCCGGGGCGTACTACTCGGGCCCTGCGGAGCCGTCGTACTGGTTGCGCCGACACTAGGTGTTGCTGGGGGCCGAGCGATGGACCGCAGCGGGGTAGCGGTGGCGGTGGCGTCAGTAGTGCTCGGTGGCGCACTCGGCACATTGGGGGACCGAGGTGGTGCGGCGGTACATGCGACCGCCACCACAAGTATCACTGCGGCCAAGCCGGTGCGAATCACTAGAAGCATTGGTAACCGTGGCTAACCTGGTACCCGTAGCACGCATGCTCGTTTTCGTGTTGGAGCGGGTCGCGCTTCGTGATTTCTCCGGGCACGACGGTGCCGCTCATCGTGTGCTGATGCGTATGAGTGTCGTGGCCCGTGGGAGGGTCGTGGTGGGAAACGTTCTGTGCGTGGCCGAGTTCTTCCTGCCAAACACTCCACTCGTCGATCTGAAGGCCGCCCGGTGTTCCCGTTCCATTGTACCAGCTGCAAGCTTGAAAGCCTGGTTGGTCTCCGCAATCGATCTCTTCAACATCGTGCCGGACCCATAGCTCGGCCACGCGAGGGATATGATTGCTCGCGTCCTCCTGGAGAATGCGACCCATCCCAAGAACTCCCCCGGAGGCGAACTTCATGTTCGGGTGCGTGATTCCATCGAGGTCTTTCGTGGCGTTCCACGGACTGTTCGGGTTTGTCTCGCCCTCCCATTGCGCCACGGCCCGTTTGTACGAGTCGCGGTCGGCCAGATGATGGCCGTCGTCGAGCTCGTTTCCGAAGTGCCACAACATTGTGTTCGCGTTCCAATGCGCGGCGCACGTCGGGTCACTGCCATACGCCACCTGCGTCAGGCACTGAAGGAAGCTGTGGCCGGCGGCCACGGGTAGAAGCCCGGGTAGAGCGGCGATCGCAAGTTGCATCGCAGCGGCGAGGGCGAAAGCAGCTCTCCAGTGAGGCACGGGCAGCCGACCCTGACGGTGATGTATCGCGAACAGAGTACGCCCGATCAAGGCAATGTCAAGCCGCGACCGGCTCTGTGAACGGCCAGCGCATCTGGCACGGGGGCGAGAGGATTTGAGCCGCCAAGTCCCACGCCGCGAATAGTGGTGCCGAAATTGCTGTTCGACGCCCTCTGGAACACCGCGTGATCCGACCGAGGCGAGGGGCCAGCGAACCACGGGCCTGCTTTATAGCCGGGCGGGACTAGGCCGGTCGTCTCAAAGAACCTGGGCGCGAGCCGCGGTCAGCCGGGGCGACGCCTCGGAGTGGGCAGATCGACGTCTGCTTTTCGGATCGTCACGATCGTCGGGACACGCTGCGGTTCAATTGGGGGCCCGCGCCGCTCGGGAGGGACGGTCGGGGGGCGCTCCGGCGGGGCCGGAGCCTTCGGCTCACTCGTCACGCGAGCGCCTCTCGATCTCCGCCTCTTGTGCTGTAAAGATGGTCGGCGCACGCTCGGGCTCCGTGGGCGGTTGCGGGTGCTCGATGCGTTCTCTGGGAATCGTCGGCGGCCGGTCCGGTTCGGGCGGCGGTTCCGGCGATCGAGGCTGGTCGATTTCCCTATCAGTCATGCCAGTAGCTCCGCAATCCACGCGATGATTGTCAGTCCAATCAGGATAACCGCCCACGTGAGGCCGTCGAACATGCCATTCAGTTGCTTCCTGTTCTCAATCTGCGCCTTCTCCATCTCGACGGCGAGCCCGTAGTGCGTTTGCGCGATCGACGCTGTCGGCTCGCTTCTCACGTACGAGCCGACCACCTCCTTCGCATTCGGCAGAAACCGCCACCCGGAGCGCGGCCGGATGATGTTCAGTGTCGTCACGACCGTAAGCCCGAACAGGACCACGGCGATCCACCCAGGGATGCCCAGGGCCGCCTTCTGGCCACTTGGCAGCGCCGCGCCGCCGAGGAAGCTTGTCACGATCGCGGCCGCGGCGAGCAGCGTCGACGCTCGCTCGCGCAGACCGTCGAGCGTTTCCTGCTGCTGGTCGAGCGCTTTCAGAGCAAGGTCGTATGCGAGCCGGTAGTGCTCGCCGAACGGCGTGTAGGCGTCCTCGAACGGATCGCGTCCGGTGCGATCCGCAGCGCTCAACGCGTCGAACTCTGGCGTTCCGATCTCCGGCAGGTCGCTCGATGTGATCCCAGGGTCGCTGTCCATGGTGCTATGGCCGGGGCTTGGCGCGGGCCGTTGGTATCGCCATATCAAGGCGACGATGTAGGTACGAGACCGTCGTGAGAAGATCCATTGCGTCCTGTTCGGTGATGGTGCTGTAGACGCGCGGTAGGTGGGCCGGGACATTCCGAAAGACCTTGAAGATCCCGCGCATGATCGCCGCGACGCCGTCATGGTCATCCCAATCGCTCGGGTCCTTCAAATCGTTCACGAGAAGGTACGGGCCGGATCCGCCCCGCTCGAACGCGGTTTGCACGAGCGTTACCGCGTCAGACGTCAAGCCAGTGATCGAGCGGAGCTTGTCCGCGACCGACTTGGCCGCTTCAAACACCGCGTGGAAGTAATCCTTTGCCACCAACTCGGCTCGACAGAACCGAATCACGTCCGGGTGGACCCGGCGCCGGTCCAGCTCATCGCGCATCCTGTCTGCTCGCCGCTGAGCCTCGCTGACGGTCGACGCTTTGGGCGCCTGGAACATCCTCCCGTCAAGCATCAGCTTGTAGCCCGCCAGCGCCGACGGAACATTGAGGGCTTGGACCAGCCGCTCGTGCGCCTCGGCATCACCGCTTGAGTTCGACGGTGAGGCCGCTTCCTTAATGAACGTCACGACACGCGTTCCCGAACCGGACCCATCCTGGGCCGTGGCCAACGCTGCGTAGATTCGTCTCCACTTCGTCGACAGGTCGATGGGATCGTTCAGTCCCGTCGTCGCCAGCATGCGACTGATCACCTGTCCGGTGAAGGCCGCTCCGATGACCCGGCTAATCCTTTCGAGCGTTCCGGGCGCGAACGGATCAAGTTTCGGCGCCATTGGCGTGCGGATGCCTCCACGCGGGCAGAATGGACAATCTCCACAATGACAGAATATCGACCAGGGTGGGACCACTTCCTCGAGGCCCAGGCGCCGCCATGGCTACGGGAGTTCGTGCGCAATGAGACTTCAGCCGTAGACGCCGATCTAGCGCTCCCGATGGGCGGAAAAGGGGTATGCCTTCCGACGGTGATTGCCTGGAGGAGACACTTCGAAGCTGCCGGGATTCGCGTTGAGCAACAAGGCCGCGGTCTCGACAATCGCGCCGGGCGGTGGACGGGCGGTTATCTCGCCGTCGATGGGGAAGAGCCGAGAGACCATCACTGGCTCGCAGTGTGGCCGGAACTCACCCTGTTCGATCCGACCTGGGGCGACCAGGACTTCGGTCAGGAGGAACTGCCGAATCTGGACCGCTATTTGGTCGGCGGCATGGCATTTCCGGACTGGCGGGCCGCGATCTTCGCTGGGTGAGCGGCCCGTCTCTGCGCGACAGCATCCACCAAAGGCGGAGGTCTCGGCCAATCCACGCCATTCGACGATGTCACAGCTCCGGGCATCCGCCCGCTGCTGGCCCTCTCGCTCGCGCCGGCGTCGGCGCTAGCAATGCCGATCAGGGGTAGTCGAGTGTGGCCACGGACTTGCGGTTGGCGTAGGCTCACGTCCGGGAGCGGCTGACGCAACACGGAGGCCAGAATCGCCATGGGCCTAGAACTTGTGAACCTTGACGCACGAACGCGTGAATTGGCGCTGTCGGAAGTGGACTCGGATGTCCAACAGGGCCGCCTCTACATGAGTACACGAGTACACGCTTCACACCACGTGGATTGGAACGGTATCCAGACCTGCTTCGGGATGCTGTTCGCGGAGGTGACGACGATAGTCTGGCCCGGGGGCTCAGGACCGAGGATGCTTCTCGGAATGGGAAGAGGGCCGGCGGGGAGCCAAGAGGTTCCCGAAGCGCGTCCCAGTAACCGCGGCCGGGACCTTTGCAGAGGGCGAATTCAACAGATTCTACTTGAGGGGCCTTTGCCTCAGGGCGATTGCCGCTGGAGTACCGGCGCTCGAAGTCTATCGGGCAAAACAGGTGGCAGAGCCCCATCCGGAGTCCGAAGCGAAGGTCGGTAGCATGGTGAACGCAGCCTCGATGCTCAATGATCTGCGAGCGAACATCGGGGTGGACACAGCCCTGGGCCTCCCGCCAGGTCCCAATTCGGGCATGAGCGCTCGGCTGCCGGGCACGTAGCCTCGGCCAATGCCCGGAATTGCCCTGTGCCGCATCGGCCGTGGCCGAGCGGCGGGTAGCTCCGAGACTCGGAACGAGTCAGCGGATGGCCAACTCAGGCGGACTGTCGAACCGGTCGATGACGTTCACGGTCCCGCTGGCCACGATGAAGCATCGCAGTAGCGGCGGTTCCGGTGTCGTGGGAATGTCCGTTCGGAGCCGTCCACGACACGCCGCCGCGTCGGTCTCTACACCCGCAGCCGAACGAGAACGCGTGGCTGCTCGGCCTCGTGGCCCACACGGAAGACGTGAGAATGTCGGGGCGAGGGGATTTGAACCTCCGATTCCCACACCTAGCGTCGTCGTGCCAGCGTTGGTGATGGCCACGCTTCGCCGCGTCGTGTAAGTGCTCCCTCATCGCCTCCGCCGGCTTGTGGGCACAACCGGAGCCTACGTGCCTTACGAGTCGCCGGCCCTTGAGCGGTCAGGTGTGCGGCCGTTTGATCGTGCGCGAACGAAGGGGCAGTCGGGGATTTGGCGGTCGGATACACGGCGTGGCGGCACGACTTGATTATGGGTCCGTGCGCAGTTGGTAGCATCCAGTCGCGGCATCGTCGCGGTCTTGCTCCATGGCGTCCGCCCGAACAGCGAAGCCAGTCTTCTCGTTGCCGCCGCCCAAGGGCAACTCGGCCCACGAGGGCCGCCAAGGCCTTGCATCCCGCGCTAATGTATGTTACATAGTCGGCATGGATCTGCCGGACATCGGCCGCTATCGACGGCGCTTCATCGTGGAGTTCGGCCCGGAAGACTCCGGTCTCGTGGACCGCGTGGGCGAGGTCTACAAGACCAAGCGAGCCGCCATCATCGCGGGGCTGCGCCTACTCGACAGCGGCGAGACCGAGCAGATGCGGGCGCGGCTGGCCGCGCTTGAGGCGGAGCTGTCGTCTGCCCGCGAGGCCCTGGAGGAAAAGGCAAAGGCCGTCCGCGCCGCGAAGCCGGCCGCGGCGCTGGCCAAGGTCGATCTGCGAGAAAAGAGCGAGGAACTCGCGGCGGCCCGTGCCGAGGTGCGACGGGCCAAGACCGCCAACGCGGAGGTCCGCCGCGCCATGGTCGAGCTGACTGCAGAACGGAATCGACTCCGCGATCAGGTCCCGCACCATGCCTACTGTGGCCACTGCGACAAGCTCGCGCCCGATTCTGAATGGGCCGAGGAGGCCGCCGAACGCGGCTATTACGTCTATCACAGGGGCGACGGCTTTCGGCCCAAGCGCAGCATCGTGGGCGGGCCGGCCACCGTCCTCTTCTGGCGCGCGAAGTCGCTCTTGGCACCGCGCGACGGCTCGTCAGCATGAGCGCCATGACCGACGCCAACCCGTTGTCCGCAGGGCCGCTAGATCTCTTCACGATCCTGGTCTTGGTCATTCTCGGCTTCCTGCTTCTCTCGATGCCGAAGCCAGCCGCGGTCCGGGCCACGATCGCTCTCGGAACGCCCCGCCTCGTCGCCCTCGGTCCGGGCGAGGCAGTTTCCGCGAGCCGGCTTCTCGGCAGCGTGGCAGCAGACGCGATGGCCGAGATTGAGCGCTGGTAATGACAGCAACGGTCCGCGTCGCGCTCTATACCCGGATCAGTACCGACGAGACCAACCAGCCGTACTCGCTCGGCGCCCAGCGCGATCGTCTCGAAGCGTTCGTGGCATCTCAGCCGGATTGGGCGATTATCGAGGTCTACACCGACCAGGCCTCTGGCAAGAACCTCGATCGGCCGGCGCTTACGGCGGCTCGGGCGGCAGCTGCGGCCGGCCAGTTCGAACTTCTGCTCGTGTATCGAATTGATCGTCTCAGCCGCAACCTTGGAGAGTTGATCAGTCTCGGCGATGAGTTGGCGCGCCACGGTGTGGCCTTCAGAAGCGCGACCGAGTCATTCGATACCGGCAACCCGGCAGGCCGGATGCTCGTCCAGCTCCTTGGCTCGTTTGCCGAGTTCGAGCGGGCCACCATGCTCGATCGAATCAGGGCGGGCATGGAGCGCAAGGCCTCCCGCGGCGAGTGGACTGGCGGAGTACCGCCGTTCGGATACCAGAAGGCCCGCGGCGAGTCGCTCTTGCGGCCTGACCCGGATGCCGCTCCGATCGTGCGCTCGATCTTCGCCCGATACATTCAGACGCGCGACGGCGCGCGTTCGATCGCTGTCTGGCTCGACGCTCAGGGCGTGCGAACCCGGTCCGGCGTCCCGTGGTCGACCTCGGGCGTGCTTGCCCTGCTGCGCAACCGGGCCTACATCGGCGAGGTGAGCTTTCGCGGGGTGTGGCGTCCCAGCGCTCACGAGCCGATCGTTGAGCGCGAGATATTCGACGCAGCCCAGTCGATCCTGGATCAGCGTGCCGGATCGCCGGGCCTGCGCCGGGCCAACCCCACCGACTACCTATTGAGCACCTTGCCGCTCGTGTGCGACCGCTGCGGCCATCCCATCGTCGGCGCGAGCGCTCGGGGCCGCGGCGGCAAGATCTACGCTTACTACACCTGTTCTACCCGCGCGCGCAGAGGACCTAGCGGCTGCGATCAGGAACGCCTACCCAAAGACGAACTGGAGGCGGCAGTCCTCTCGCAGATGACTCAGGTCTACGCCGACACCAGCCTCGTCGCCGCGGCGCTGGAGGAAGCTCAAGCGGAGACTCGGGCCAGAGACGCCGAACGTAGCGCGGAGCACGATCGACTCCAATCCCACGCGGCCGAGCTGCGACGCAAGGTCGATCGCTACGTCGCGGGCTTCGAAGCTGGGGAACTGCGCGCGGCCCTATTCCAGAGCCGCGTCACTGCGCTGCAGACCGAGCTTGCCGCCGTGGAAGCAGCGCTGGCGCAGCAACCTGGCGGCGGCCCAGCCGAGGGCACGGTCGACGTTGGCCTCGTGTCCTGGGGCCTCAGCAAGGCGCTGGGAGAAGTTCTAGCGAGCACCTCTCCACGTCTGACCAAGGAACTCCTCAGAGTCCTGATCCAGGAGATCCGGGTGGTGTCGCCAATGGACATCCGGCCCACCTACCGGGTGCCGGCGTCCGAGGTTCGCATACTGGAGGGTCTGGTAGGGGAGCCTGGATTCGAACCAGGGACCGGGCGGATATAAGCCGCCTGCTCTAACCACTGAGCTACTCCCCCGCCCCGAAATCGTACACCGGCCCGTTGCGCAGCTCGTGGCCGGAGGAGTTCTGAACTGCGTGACACCGTGGTCGTCACCGATGGGGCTAAACCCTCTGCACGTCCACATTTGGGCGCTCTCGAGTCCCTGGGCGAGCCGCGCCACGTGCGCCGACCGAATGCGACCAAAAGCCTTCCCTTGCTCCACGACCGACGATTAGTGGGCGGCGTGACGATCCGAGTGTCACGGACGGCCCCTGCGCGTGCACTGAAGGCCGACGCTGGGCCATCAGCCGCTGGGCAGCACCTGGAAAACGACTACCAGCACCAGGTATGCGATGGGCACGGATGCGAAGAACCCAAGAATCGCGGCCCATGCCGACCGACGTCGGACGCCCGACGCACCCGTGGGCAGCTCGACCCACAGGTAGGTCAGCGCGCTTCCAGCCACCACAACGAGAGCGATAAACAGCACGATCAGCGGCGCCATGGACGCCCCGGGGTTGAGCTTCGCATAAGCGAACAGGAACGCCCCACCGAGTGCGGCGATGGCGAGGTTGGCCAGCACAGCGCGCAGAACCGGTGGCGGCGGGTTGCGCAACTGACGCCAGCGAACGGCGAGCCACGAACGCGACTGCGGGTTCCGGCCGCTCATCGCACGATCAGCGGCGGCCGGTGCGGCAGAGATTCGGGCGTGTGGCTGGCGATCTCGGCCACGGCCGCAGCAAATCGGTCGAGCTCCTCCTCCGTGTTGAACCACGCGACGCTGGCGCGCACCCATGCGCCGTCCGGCGAACCTCCAATGATCGCGAACACGCGTCGCCGCAATACATCCAGCGTTTGGTCCACCGTCCACCGCGCCACGCTGAAGGAGACGACGCCCGCCAACATCTCCCGCGGTGTGGCGACGGTGATGCCGTCAATCGCCGACAGCGCATCGTGCAGCCACTCGGCCAGCATACGAGTGCGTTCGTACACCCAGTCGGACCCCACGTACATTTCGAGCCAACCGACGCTTCGCGCGAGCCCCAGCACTGACGTGCGGCCGAGACCGGAGGCCGCCTGCGGATTCCAGCGACCGAGCTCACGCGCCTTTGGGCTGATCCACAGCGCGGCGGTCTGCTCCGGCCCCAGCAGCCAGCGATCCGCCGCGAACGCCACGAACTCGGCGCCGAGAGCGGCCGGCTCGAGCGGACTGACACCGATCAATAGCGACGCTTCGGCGGCAAACCACAGATCGTGCTCCTCCGACTTCACGCGTCCGAGCGATGACAGGCCCGTGTCAGGGTCGACGGCGTGGACGACCGTCAAACGGTCGACCGGGGCCATCTGCGCCGCGAGGGCCAGCGCGTGCTCCACGCCCGGCGTCAGCACGATCTCCGACGGGTCGGCGATCAGCAGCGCGGCGAGTACGGCGCGGGCCTCCTCGACCCGCTGCTCCATGTCCTCCGCGCGGCCCTCCGTCGCGCGTCCGACGCGCAGCTCCCAGTCGTCCGCCTCGCGCATCGCGGCAGCGGTTTCCGCGGGAAGTGGGCCCCGATATGCCGTGTCGAGGTAGATGCCGGCACCCGTGGCCGGCAGGAGCTCGCGCAGAGCCACGACCCTCGCCGTCTCGGAAGCGTCCTGTGCCACAGCAGGGCGATGTTATCGGTGAAGGCTCAGTCAGCTTCCTCGAGGCGGTACCCGTCAGGCAACCCAGCCCGCAGCCGCTCGAGCGCGGCGGGCACATCCGTCCCCGCGGGCACTGTCAGAACGAGCGCCCGCTCGACGGCCGCCTCAGCCGAGGCCACGGCCAGACCGAGCGGCTCCTGGGTTACGGGGATGGCCGGCTCAGCCGTCTCGCCAGCCTCGGCAGCCACGACTCGCTGATCGCGCCGCAGCCACCAGAAGTGCAGGCCGCCGAGCAGGATCGCAACGATCAGGACGCCCAAGGGTGTGCTGAGCTCTGATGTCAGGTTGCGCTGCACGTCCGCCCCAATCAGTGAGCCGATGAAGCGGTTGAGGATCAGCAGCAGGCCGCTCAGGCCCGCCAGGACTGAGCCCGCGATCGTCAGCAGCAGGTAAGCGCGGCGCGCGGTCGAGCGCGATTCGGCCACCTCGTCCGCCGTTCGCCCGGCGTGGACCTGCCGCAGGTCCAGGAGCCAGATCACGCTGCCGATGATCACCAACGCGAGGAACGACGCGAGCTGGGCACGCCAGTCATCCGATCCTGCGAGTGTGCGCTGGCCGCGGCCGAGGACATCGATGGCCAGGCCGAGCAACCATGCCAACGCGGTTGCCCCTGACGAGACCGCGATCAGCGCCACCGTGTAGGCGTCCACACGTCGCGCGCTCCTCGCTTGATCTACGCCCATGTGTCCACGCTCACGGATCATCGCCAACCGGTGTGCCCACCAGACGCCGGCAAACACGAGGCCGATCAGGACTGATCCGATGATCTCGCGCGCGACATCACCGCGCTGGGCGACGGTTTCGGCCCCGAGGACGGCGCGCAGGATCGTCGCCAGCGCGAGCGCCAGTTCGGAGACAGCCACGGTTAGGCCGATGAAGAGGACCACGACGTAATAGCCGGCCCGTGTGCGCGACTCGCGCTCTGCCGGCGCGCGCCAATCGGACGCATCGAGCATTCGGATCGAGTAGGCCCAGTGGCCGATCCACACGAGCAAGCCGACGCCGATGTTCGCCATCACGTCGGCAAGCGCCGACGGGCGGACGGCAGTTCCCCCGATGAGCCCGCCGCCAGTGAGTCCAAGGGAGTCGCCGGCCAGCTCGATGAGGCGGACTATGCCGTACAGCATGATGAGCAGCCCGATCAGCGTTGCCAGGTAGCGGTAGGTGCGGGGCATCCACGCCGCGGCGCGAACCATGGGTGTGCGGAGATCCCGCCAGCGGACCAACGCGTGATATCCCCAGAAGGCACCAACGACGGCAAGGGTTGCTGCGGCGGATATGGGACCGAGCTCGTCAGAGGGAGCGGCCCCCAGGGCAAGGCTCAGGAGGTATCTGAGTAGCTGAGTGCCGCTGGTGATCAGCGCGATGAGAAGCGCCAGCAGCACGATCGTGAGATAGAGGGCCCGAACGGCCGAGCTCCGTTCGGCGGCGCCGCCCGCGGCTACGGCACGCACGGAACGCTCCGCAACTCCCCAGTGGAACGCCCAGACCGGGAGTGCCACGGCGATGGTCGCCAGGACGAGGCTCAACTGGCCGCGAAGCGCTCCCTGGCTGCTACCGCCGAAAACCAGGTCCGCATTGCTGCCCAGGCTGATCTCCATAGCCAGGTTGATCAGCGTTATCAGCGCGCCGATGAGCATCGCCAGCGTCACGCCGGCGATGACGTAGAGGTAGAGACGCCGCGCTATCGCCACGGGCGATCAGAACTCAGAGAAGTCGTAGTGCTCCTGCATGCCGAGCAGGGCTCGATCGATTCGCCAACCGTCTGGCTCGAGAACCATGGGCACGCTTTCGGTACGCGAATAGCCTTCGCCGCCGAAGCCGAAGTAGTCGATAACTGTCAGCCGGAGGTTTTTTCGCTCGTCGGTGCCGGTCACGCTGTCGAGCTCGACCGACTGGTTATCTGGGCCGTACCCGTACTCGGAATCCTGTCGGTATTGGGCAAGCGACATCTGCGCCTTGATGCGTGCCGAGAAATACGTGTGTGCCGTGTCGTAATCCTCGTCGTACCAGGCCCCGAGATAGCGCTGGAAAGCGCCCTCCGCGGAATCGGCGGGGTAGGCCGCGGCAGGCGGATTACCGGCCAGCAGGATCACAAGCGTGGCAACGACAACCACGGCGGTGATTGCCAGTGCAATGAGCGCGGTTCCGCCGAGTCGCAACGACACTCTCGGGGGCCTTGACTGGCGCGGCGCAGCTCCCTCCGGCTGCGGCGCGCCACTCGCCGCAAGTTCCATCGGTATTTCCCCTCGTGTACTGCCCGCCGCGACCGTAGACCCGTCATTGGGGCCGGTCAAGCGAAATATCACCGGCCCGATCAGGCCGGCGGCGCGGCACCGGCCGTGGTCTGCACGCTGAACCGCCTGCCGGACTCGAGCCGGCGATACAGCGTCTCGACGTTGGAGAGCGTGTCGATCTCGCGGACGTCCTTGTCCGGGCGCAAGCGGAAGATGCGCGGGAAACGCAGGGCGTAACCAGAGTCGTGACGGTTCGAGCGGTGGATCACGTCGAAGGCAATCTCGACAACGAAGGTGGGCTCGACCACGTGGTAGCGCCCGAGTTGCTTCAGTGTGTGGGCCTGGAACCAGGCGGTCATCTCGGCGATCTCCGCGTCCGTCAGGCCGCTGTACGCCTTGCCGATGGTCACCAGGCGGTCCTCCGCGCCGGGCCGATCATCGCGCACGGCAAACGTGTAGTCCGACAGCACGCCGTGTCGCTTGCCGTGCCCGACCTCCACACCAACGACGACGCAGTCGAGCGTCGCTAGCGGCCTCTTGAGCTTCAGCCAGCCGTAACCGCGTCGCCCGGGCGTATAGGTGGAATCGGGGTCCTTGACCATCAGCCCCTCGTTGCCGCGCTCCTGGGCACCATCGAAGATCTTCTCCAGCTCGTCGGTCGTTGAAGCGGTGATCAGATTTGCCGTGGCCATGCCCGGCACTTCTGGCAGTCCCAGTGCGTCTAATCGCTGGCGCCGCTCGCGCAACGGCAGACGCAGAGTCGGTTCCACGGCGGCGCCGCCACCCGGACCGTGGGCCAGGATGTCGAAGGCCACGTAGATGACGGGCACCTGGAGCTGCATCTCCGCCGACGGATTCTTGCGTCCGAGGCGCGCCTGGAGCTGTATGAAGGGCAGCGCCATGCCATCACGAAAGGCGAGCAGCTCGCCGTCGAGGACACCGTCCCAGGCAACTGTGGCGGCGGTGGCGACAACTTCCGGGTAGCCGCCGCTGACGTCGTGCAGGTCGCGGCTGTACAGCCTCACGACGTCGCCCTGCTTGTGCAACTGGGCGCGGATGCCGTCGTATTTGTCCTCGACCCAGACCGGTGTGCCCAGCCGGGTCAGCACCTCGTTCTCGTCCGCGACCGGCGAGGCGAGCATCGACTTCAGCGGCCGGAATAGCGCAAGCTCGGCCTGGCCAAGCTGGTCGTCGCGCGCCAGCTCGGCGGTGTGGCCCAGATCACCGGTGAGCATGCCAGCCCACTGAACATCGACCAGCTGCCGATCGAAGGCCTGCGCGATCGCCGCCTCGAGGTGCCCTTCCCGAAGACCGATGCGCAGCTCCCCGCTGAGCACCTTGACGACGGACTTTGCGGTCAATGGGTCGGATCGCTCGAGCAGCTCGCGCAACGGCACCTGCTTGGCCTGACCGCGCGCCGCTGCCATTGCGGTGAAGGCTTGGTCCGCGTCAACGAGCGATGGCGGTGCCCCTTCCGGAACGTGGTCGTGGGCCGCGAACAGATCGCCAACGGCCTGCCCGAGGTCGGACGATTCGTTGTACGACGCGCCGAGCGCCCCAGGACCAGCTTCGACGACCTGCTCAGCGGCCGCGGCGATAGCCGCCCAACCGATCCCGGTGCTGCGCGGATCACGCTCAGGAAACGGCCGGCCGGTGAGGTACCAAACGGCAAGCGGCAGTTCGGCGGGTGTGAGCGAGCGCAAGTACTCGGCCAGCGTCGAGACCTTCTCTGTCGTGCGTGACGTGGCCGCGATTCGTGCGGCGACCTCGCTCCAGCGGCGCATCCGGGCCGATGGTAGTCGTGGTATAGGATCGCGGCCGTGTCCGCACAGGAGCCTGACGGCGGGTATCTGGACCGAGACCTGTGGCACCCGCCCCAGTTGGTCGGGCGGCTTGTCGCGCTCCGCCGGCCGCACCAGGACGACCTCTCCGCGGTCGTGCGCTGGTATCGCGATCGTGAGATCGCCCGTCTGACCCGATACCAGGCCCGACCGATGAGTGTGGCCGAGGTGGAGCGCTTCTTCCAGCACCGCATGCTGGCCCCCGACGCGTTGGCCTATTCGATAGTCGAGCTGCCGGACTGGCGGTTGATCGGCTTCACGACGTTCAGCTCGCTCGACGGGGACAACGGCTCTGTCATGTTCCACATCACGATCGGAGAACCCGACGCATGGGGCCGCGGCCTGGGGACCGAGGTGACCGAGTTGATGCTCGGGCACGCCTTCGAGCGGCTGGGTCTGCATCGCGTGGGCTTGAGCGTGTTCTCGTACAACGTGCGCGCCATCAGTGCATACGAGAAGGCCGGTTTCCGGACCGAGGGCCGCCAGCGGGAGGCGATCCTGCGCGACGGCCGTTACTGGGACGAGATCCAGATGGGCGTGCTCGCCGGGGAGTGGCTCGAGCATCACTACGGACGCGCGGGAGTGGCCGACGAAGTGCTGGTTCCTTGAGGAGTAGCGGCCCGGCCGCAGACGCCGCGCGGCGCGACTTCCGCGAGCTGATCGATGCGAAGGGCCACGCGGTGGACAACGCCCGCGCCGCGGTAGAACGACTCGAGGCGGCGTTCGCCGAGGGCGCGCTGATACGTACTCCCGCAATCGATCAGACGCTCGCCGATCTGCGCCTCGCCCTCGAGCAGGACGAAGGTCAGAAGCTCGGCGGTAAGAGCGCCGAGGCCGCCCGGTTCATCACCCGTGCGCTGGCACGGCTGATCGAGGACGCATGAGGTCGGCTTAGTCGCACAGGAAGTAGGCCCGCGGGCCGTCGTGCCGCGTGAGCGTGATCACGGCACCGAGCGGCGTGCGCAGCTCGATCGAGTTCGGGTCGATCAGGACGACGACAGTGGGCGTCGCGTTGATCAGCTCCCCGGTGTGTTCTTCTGTGAGCGCTCCCCCTGCGCCGTTGTGCGCGGCCGTCGGGTCCCACAGGCTGCCATCCATATCAATCGGCGACATGAGCCCGCAATGCCCGAGCGTGAAGGTGCGTGCGACTCCCACCTCAAGCTCGCCACGCGGCGTGTGCGCAGCAATAACGGCGGTGTTCGGATTGCCCTGCTCGGGGATTCCTGACACGTTCTGTGGCAGCGGCAGCGTCGCCGGCGTCGGCGTTGGGAAGGCCGTGGGGGCCGGTACGACCGATCCGCAGCCGACTAACAGGAACGCGGCGAAGGCAGCCAGGATGAAGCGCATGCCACCCAGAGGCGCCGCGTCGAACTGGTTCCTGGCCGCGCATACACTCGGCCGTGATGAGCAGCTTTCTGGGCCGCGGCCCGCGCGTGAGCGAGGCACAGAAGAAACGCATCCCGCCAGGCCAATACTTCACCGAGAAGTGGCCGGTGCTCCACTACGGGTCCGTGCCACGTGTTGACCTGAAGACCTGGGACTTCAAGGTCTGGGGCGAGGTCGACAACCCGTTCGAGTTCGGCTGGGCCGAGTTCAAGGAGATGCCGCGCAAGCAGATCCACACCGACATCCATTGCGTCACGCGCTGGTCGCGACTCGACATGGACTTCGAGGGCGTGCCCATCCAGCACATCCTCGAGCGCGCACGAATTCGTGCGTCGGCCAAGTTCGTAGTCGTCCACGCGGAGCAGGGCTACACGACCAATCTGCCTCTAGCAGTGCTGGACGACGACGACGTCCTGCTGGCCGATATCGCCGATGGCGCCCCGCTGACGCCCGACCACGGCTACCCGCTCCGGCTAGTCGTCCCCAAGCGCTATTTCTGGAAGAGCGCCAAGTGGGTCCGCGGGCTTCAGTTCACGGCGGCCGATAAGCCGGGCTTCTGGGAGCGCTACGGCTACAACAACAATGCCGATCCGTGGAAGGAAGAGCGCTTCAGCGACGACTGAGCACCATGCCCGCGCCAGAGCCAACGTTGCTGGTCGAGGACGAGTTCCGCGCCGAGCCGCAGGCCTGGTTCTCGACGTTCGAGGATGCGCTTGAGGAGTTACGGCGCAGAGCCGACCTGCCATGGTACGGAGTGCCAAACAAAGCACCGTGCACGAGCTGGCGAACGTGCGGAAGGGACTACGACATCGTCGAGTACGACACCTCCGCGGTGCCGTGGCGCGAGATATGGCGCGTCGCTGTGCTACGGATCGATGCCGCCGGCACACGTTGGTCCGCGCTCGGTCGCGCCACGGACTCTGGCTGACGGCAATGCATGGCGTTTGACACGCATAGCGCGTCAAACGACAGCTGAGCCGACCTGGGCGAGTGAGAGAACGCCCTCACGTGCCGATTTGATACGTCTAGGGGGTCGACTGACGTCTGAGGGCGCTTAGGAACTTGCCCACATGGGCTTCGGGCGTCCGTTGACACGCCCAGGGTGTCAAACAGGTCCGGGCGGCGGAATCAAAACGGCGAGCCTTGCGGCTCGCCGTCGATCGTCAGGTCGAGTGGGAGATCAGTGGGAGCAACCGCCGGGGCTTCCCTCTGAATCGGCGGTTCGGAAGGAGCTTCCGCAGCCGCACGCTGAAACCGCGTTGGGGTTGTTGACCGTGAAGCCGGCACCCATGAGCGTGTCGAGGTAGTCGATCTCTGAGCCGAGCAGGTGCTGCGTGCTCTGGCGGTCGATGTACACGTTGATGCCCTTGCTCTGGACGGTGACGTCCTCAGAGCTGGGCTGGTCCTCCAGCATCATGCCGTAGCGGAAACCGGAGCAACCGCCGCTGTAAACGTAGACGCGCAGGCCCATCTGGGGGTTCTGCTCCGCCGTGACGAGCTCCTGGAGCTTGCCGGCAGCGGCGTCGCTGAGCACGACGAGCGGCTCAGAGGTCATGGGAATCTCGGGCGCGACCTGAGGTTCGGTGTTCAGCATGGATCAGAGTCTACCGCAGAAGAGAAGTCATGAGCTGAATGAAGACGAGGACCAGCACGATGACCAGGATGGCCATGCCGATCGTCAGGATGGCGGTCAGGATCTGCGAGGGTTCCTTTCCCTCGGAGATGGCGTCCTCGTTGCCATCGTTGACATCGTCCGGCTCAGTGGCGAGGAACCACAGATCCGACTGATCCTGGGCTGACACGGCAGGAAGAGCGGCGCTCGCGACCATGCGCGGGCTGGCAGCTGGCAGGGGCTGGCTGCGCTCGGGCTCGACGTAAGGCGGCGGGGCGAACGCGGGCGCAGCGACAGATGCGTGCGGGATGAGTTGCTGCGTCACTGGGCTCGCCATCGCGGCTGGACCGAGCGGCGCATAAGGCATCGGCTCTTGCGGCGCGGCGTATGCAGGCGGTGGCGCGAACACGGGTCGTGACGCGGTCGGCGCGGCGGGAAGTCCCGCCAGCGGGTCACCCGCCGATGCCGGCTGCGCCCAGGGCGGGGCTGCCGCTGGAGCTGGCTCGACGACGGGTGGCGGAGCAAACGACGGGGCGCCGGCCTGGGTGGGCGCAACGGTCGGCACGGACATGCTGTCCACGTTGGGCCACGCTGCCTGAGCGAAGGATGCCGGCGCGGGTCCCCATGGCGGCATGGGCGCGGTTGCGGGTTGGAACGCAGCCGGCATTTCTGTGGGCTGGACGAATTGCGGCTGCTGCCAGTCGGGCGGGGACACGGGAGCTTGCTGAGGGTTTTGCCACGGCGCCGGGGCGACCGCTTGGACCGGAGCAACGGGCGCGGTCGGCTGCGGCGCGGTCGGCTCGATCCACTGGGCAGGAGCTTCGGGCACAAATGGCGACAGCTCAACGGGCGCCGCGTCGTGGACGCCGCCGTTATTTCCGCGCGGCTCGAAAGCCGGATGGCGCGGTGTCACGTGCGCAACTTCCGCCCTGGCCGGCTCAGGTGTAGCTGGCGGGAAGTCGAGCTCGTTGACTCTCCGGGCGGCTTCGGCTGCGCTTACTAGACGGTGCGAATCATCGAGGATGGCGAGCTCAATCCGAACGACGAGTGGCGCCTGCGGGGCTGGCGCGGTCGAATAGGGCTGCGCGGGCTGTGGCATCTGCTGCGGGGTTTCCGGTTGTGGCTGCTCCACGGCTGCGGCAGGCACAGGTTCGGGAGCTGGATCGATCGGCGCGAAGGGCTCGGGTTCCGAAGGCAGGGGTTCCGTAGCTGCGGGCTCGGGCGGGTCAGCGTGGGCGAATGTCGCAACACCGTTACCGAATAGACCCGCGGGCGGCGTGGGGCCAAATCCGGTCTGTGCGAAGCCGGTTGGCTCCACGGCGGCTGGCGGCGAATCATTCTGAATTGCGGTGGATTCGGGCCAGCTCATCGCAGGCTCGGCCGGCTCATGCCAGTCGGCAGTCGCGGCCAATGGTGCGCCGACCGGCTCTGAAGAGGCGCCAGACACCGGGGCCTGGGCGATCCGCTCAGCCGAGATGGTTGGGTCGTTGCGGCCTGAGTCGTGGCCATTCGGTTCCGGCCATGCATGAGCGACAGGCTGGGATACGTCGCCGAGCACGGGGGCATAAGCGTCGTCCGGGTCCGTGGCAACGGACTGGCCGACAAACTCGTTGCTTGCCACACTCGCGCTGACGACCGTGGCCACGGGAGCCGCGTGCATCGGCCATGCGGGCATTTGACCTGCCGGGCTGTCGGGGTTCGCATCGAACATGTCGGGCGTGCGATCGTCCACGGGATCAGGATCGACCCAGTCGTCCGCGGTCGGCCGGTCCCAGGCCGGCTCGTCTGGCGCGGCTGTGTCGAGGGTGGCCGTGTCGGTCGGCGGGTCGAAGTCGGTTGGGCGATCCCACGGAACGTCGTCGCGCACCGGAGGGGTCCACACTGGCGCGTCGTCCGGAGCGGGCGTCCACGCGGGTGCGCCCTCGGCTGACTGTTGTGTGGGCGGTGTCCAGTCCTCGGTCGGATCGGCCGGATGCATCGATGGCGGCTGATTAGTCGTCTGCATTGGCTCTGACGGAGGTCGAAGCCGCCGGGCCATCAGGTCGTTGTCCATCAGGCGGGGACCTCGTCGCCGATGCGCTCGATGATCGTGGCGATCCCCTGGCCTACGCCGATGCACATCGTCGCCAGGCCGAAGCGCTTGCCGGTGCGGGCCAACTCGTGACTGAGCATCGTGATCAGGCGCGCCCCACTCATGCCGAGCGGGTGGCCGAGCGCGATTGCGCCGCCGTTCACATTGACCTTCTCTGGATCGAGGCCGAGCTCGCGCATGACCGCGATCGACTGGCTGGCGAACGCCTCGTTGAGCTCTATCAAATCGAGATCGTCGACCACGAGACCCGCGCGCTCGAGTGCCTTCCGCGTCGCCGGGATGGGGCCGAGGCCCATCACTGAGGGGTCAACGCCCGCCACTGCCGTCGAGACGACGCGCGCCAAAGGCTTCAGGCCCTCGCGTTCGGCGAAGTCCCGGGCGACGACCACCGTCGCCGATGCGCCGTCATTGATGCCCGACGAGTTGCCGGCGGTCACGCTGCCGCCCTCACGGAAGGCTGCTCGCAAGCGCCCCAGCGCCTCCATCGAGGTATCCGCGCGGGGATGCTCATCGCGCTCGACCGAGATTGACTCGCCCTTCGGCTGCGGCACCATCACCGGGACGATCTGGTTCATGAAGCGGCCTTCGTCGATGGCCGCGACGGCGCGCTTGTGGCTGCGCAGGGCGAACTCGTCCTGCTCCTCGCGCGTCACTCCGCAGCGCTCAGCGACGTTCTCGCCGGTCTCGCCCATCGAGTAGGGGTTATGCATCTCGGCAAGGCGCGGGTTCGTGAAGCGCCAACCGAGCGTGGTGTCGTACATCTCGCGATTGCCACGGTCGTACGGGGCTTCCGGCTTGGCCATCACGTACGGCGCTCGGGTCATCGACTCCACGCCGCCGGCCACGAAGGCGTCCCCGTCGCCGGCCATGATGGCGTGCGCGGCGCTGTTGATTGCCTGCAAACCTGACCCGCACAGCCGATTGACGGTCTGACCGGCAATCTCCACCGGCAGCCCGGCCAGGAGAGCGGCCATGCGCGCCACGTTGCGGTTGTCCTCACCGGCCTGGTTGGCGCAGCCGAGGATCACGTCTTCGAATTCGAGCGGCTCAACGCCCGATCGCTCGACCGCTGCCTTGATCGCGGTAGCCGCGAGATCGTCCGGTCGGACGCGCGCGAGTGCGCCGCCGTAACGGCCAACTGGCGTGCGGACAGCACTGACTATCCACGCTTCGCGCGTGCGTCGATCGAGAGGTCGCGACATGCGCAGATTGTAGGAGCGGTGCCCATATGCACCGGCATAGCCCAAAGGTCACGCCGCTGGGCGCCATTGCAGTACCCGAACGGCAGCGCGGGCTTCCTAGATCGACGCCACCTGCCACAGGGATCGCGCCACGCGGAAACGTTCGCCGTGGCGTGATTCAAGCCGCGCCAATCCCTGGATGACGTTCCTCAAACCTATCTGTCCAGCGCGCTCAAACGGACCGTGCGGGTGATTGGCGCCGAGCTTCAACGCGCGATCTATGTCAGGTGGGTGAGCGACCCCCTCGCCAGCCGCGTGATAAGCCTCGTTGATGATCGCCAGCTCGATGCGCTCGACGATTTCAATGTCCGTCAAATCGGAGTCGGCAGGCGCGTGGACGCCGACTTCCGCCAGACTGGTCGACAGTCCGGTAGATCGGCCGTCCTCATATCGGTAGAAGCCCTCGCCGGTCTTTCGCCCCAGCCGTCCGCTCGCGACCAGGCCGCGCTGGATATCCGAAGGCGTGAATCGGACGGCCTCTTCGAAGCCCTGCCAGAGCGCTGTCGCCACGGCGAGGTTCACGTCGATGCCGACGAGATCCATCAGGGCCATCGGGCCCATCGGATAACCGGCCGACTGGACTGCCCGATCGATCTGCTCCACGCCTGCCTCGCCCGCCTCGAGCATGCGCAGCGCCTCGAGCGTGAACGGCCGATTGACCCTGTTCACGATGAACCCGGGGGCGTCTGCGCTGACGATAGGCTGCTTCCCGAGTCCCTCGACGAAGGCGACGGCGCGGTCGAGGGTCTCTTGGCCGGTCTTCGGAGTGGCGACTACCTC
>JBBDRY010000096.1:96399-102946 GCA_040905225.1 Chloroflexota bacterium
ATCGAGCATCTGTTGCCGATCGTCGGGCGTGAGGCGGCCCTTTTCGACGAGCTTGGTCAGACCGTCAGCGATACGCGCACGGCCACGCTCGATCTGTTCGTGATCGACGTCGTGCAGCTGGACCTCGTGTCCGGCCTGAAGAGAGACCTGGGCTATACCCGCGCCCATCGTCCCGGCGCCGACGACGCCGACGATCAGCGGTTCGGGGTCGGTCGAGTGCAGTTCCTCCGCCGGGGGCCTCCGGCCCGGCTGCGCGCGACAGAGGCCGGAGTCCCGCCGAGGCGGGCTTCCGGCCGTCGCTTGCGAGTCACTCACCTCGGAAGTTTGGCGCTCGCTTCTCGACGAACGCGGCGACGCCCTCCTTGTGGTCGTTGGACCGGCCCGCGATCGACTGGAGTTGAGCCTCGTAACCGAGGGCCTGCTCAAGATCCATCTCGTACGCTCGGTTGAGGGCACGCTTGGCGAGAGCCAGGGCGATCGGCGCCGACTTGGCGAGGCGCGCGGCGAGCGCGTTGGCCTCAGCCATCAGGCGGTCAGCAGGGACGGCGCGATTGACGAGCCCGATTCGCTCTGCGGTGGCGGCGTCGACCGGATCGCCGGTGAACATCATCTCGGCTGCGCGATGGAGGCCGACAAGGCGAGGCAGGAACCAGGTTGAGCCCGTGTCGGGAACAAGGCCAACGCGCGAGAAGGCTTCGATGAACGTGGCGCCCTCGGCTGCGATGACGATGTCGCAGGCCAGCGCGACGGATATGCCGGCGCCCGCAGCGACGCCGTTGACGGCTCCGATGATCGGTTTCTCGAGCCGGCGCATGGCCAGGATGATCGGGTTGTAGCGGACACGCAGCTCCGTTCCGAGATCGCTGATGCCGGGCGCCTGCCGCTCCTTGAGGTCCTGGCCGGCGGAAAAGGCTCGGCCGGCACCGGTTAGCACGATTGCGCGCACTTCCTTGTCGCGCCCAGCCTCCTTGAGGGCGGCAAGGAGCGCCTCCTTCATCTCGACGGTGAAGCTGTTGAGCGCATCCGGCCGGTTCAGCGTCAGCGTAAGGACGCCGTCGTAGACCGCCCGCAGGACGGTGTCGCTCACCGGTTCCACTCGCCGTTCCGATCGATCCACAGGATCGTCGCGTAGGACATCGCCGCCACAACAAAGGCCCAGATGGCGGCGATCAGGTACAAAACCCGGCCGGCTCCGGTGTCGATAGCGAGCGCCAGAAGAACGGCGCCCACGACAAGCTCGAAACCGATCCAGAACCATTGGGTGCGTCGCGTGCGCGAGCCCAAGAGGGTTAGTTTCACCCACCATGGATACCGTTCGGGAGGCATGCGTTGTTCCATCACCGCGCTTTCCATGCCAGCTTGTGCTGATCTATGAACGCGCGCATGACCATTTCGGGCATCGTCGTCAGGTTATCTCGTGAAGGGCGTCAAACGCCGACATCGATTGGGGTCAGCGGCGGCCCCGTATTGAGGAGGTCGCGAACGAGCTCCGGCAACCGTCGTGGAGCGAACTCGCCATCGGCGCCAGACAGCTCATCGGCTGTCCACCAGCGAATGTCGTCGGGGCCATGCTCGAGCAGGGCCGCGGGAGACGGGCGCGGCTCGAAGGCTGCTACGTGGCCTAGGTAGATCCGTTCGGCCTGGTCGAACGGCTGTCCTCTGAAGACACCGACATGGCGTCTCGTCCAGATGCACGGCCCCAACTCGACATCAACATTGCCAAGTTCCTCGGCTAGCTCCCGCGAGGCCGCGGTCTCGTCGGTTTCGCCCGCCTCTACACCGCCGCCGGGCGTGCACCACCAGGAATGATCGCCGTCCCAAAAGCGCACCAGCAAGACGCGGTCGGCCTCATCCAATAGGAGAACGCGAACCGACTGGCGGCTGCCCACGCTGCGCTACTGCTCAGCTCCACGTGCCGTGGCGATCTATCCAGCGGATCGTCAGCCAATACATTGCGGCCGAAATTACGAACCCGACGCCACCGACCACGGCGATGATCACGCCCAGCGTCGAGCGCGATACGACCAGGCCATACGCGATCGAACCAACCGCTGCAAGGAGCGATAACCAGACAAAGATCCACTGCGCGCTGCGGCTACCGGCCCCCATCAGAGACACCTTGACCCACCATGGGTATTGGTCGCGCGGCACGCGTTGGTCCATCAGCGGCCTTTCCACGCCGGCTTGCGCTTCTCCATGAACGCCCGCATGCCCTCCTTCTGATCCTCGCTGGCGAAGAGCAGGAAGAAGTTGCGGCGCTCGAATTCGAGGCCGGCCTCGAGCGACAGCTCGTAGGCGCGGTTGACCGCTTCCTTGGCGGCGCGGACGGCGAGCGGCGGCATCGAGGCCACCTCCGAGGCCAGGGTCAGGGCTGAAGGCACTGTCTCCTCTCGCGCCACCACCTGGGAAACGAGGCCGCGTTCCAAGGCCTCGGACGCCGACAGGTTGCGCCCGGTCAGGATCATCTCCATCGCCTTTGCCTTGCCCAGAGCGCGCGTCAAGCGCTGCGTCCCGCCCGCCCCGGGCATGATGCCGATCTTGATCTCTGGCTGGCCGAACGTGGCGTCGTCCGCGGCGACAACCATGTCGCATGCCATGGCCAGCTCGCATCCGCCACCGAGTGCGAAGCCGCGCACGGCGGCGATCAGCGGCACGCGGATCCGCCGTAACCGCTCCCAACGTGCGAAATTGTTGGCGACCGTCAGGGTGACCGGCGTCGCGTCGGCCATCTCCTTGATGTCGGCGCCGGCGGCGAACGCTCGATCCCCAGCTCCCGTGATGACGACGCATCTGACCGACTCATCGCGGTCCAATGACTCGAGCGCCTCGACCAGCTCACCGAGAGTCTGGTAGTCGAGGGCGTTCAGCACCTCCGGTCGATCGAGCGTCACCAGCGCGACGCCCTCGAACGGCGTTCCCGTGGCCGGATGCGCCGCGGGGTTGTCGACCTTGATGCGCGGCTTGCTCGCTTCGGCGGTCATGAGCCGGAGCCCTCGATCTCGTTGCGCAGCTTCTCGAAGTCAGGCGGCCGCTTCTCGTGGAAGCTGGCCAGGCCCTCCGCGACCTCACCCGACGCCGCGTGAACCGTGAGCCACTCACGCGCCATGTGCACGGTCATCGCCCAGGACAGGTCCTTCCAGAAGTTCAGCTGCACGCGAGTGGCCCGGATGATCTCCGGCATCTTGCCCAGCAGCTCGTCGCAGTAGTCGGCCACGGCCGAATCGAGCTCGGCGCGCGGGACGACGCGGTTCACCCAACCCCAATCGAGCGCCTGCTGGGCGCTAATCGGCCGGTTCAGAAGCAGGACCTCGCGGGCTCGCCGATCCCCGACGAGAAGCGGCATCCACTGCGTTGCGCCACCAGCGGGCAGGGAGCCCCTGGTCGGCCCAACGTGACGGAACACGACGTCGTCGGCCGCGACCGCCAGGTCGCACGCGATGTTGAGCTCGTTGCCGCCGCCGACGACCATGCCGTTGAGCCGCGCCACGACCGGTTTGGCGCAGTCCTTGATCTGTTCGATCGCCTCGATGAAGCGACCCATCCAATCCCAGTAGTCGTTTGGCCGGGACAGGAAGGCCTCCTGCTCGTCGAGATCTGCGCCGGTCGAGAACGCCCGGTCGCCGGTGCCGGTAAGCACGACGACGCCCACGTGGTGATCCGCGGACGCACTGCGAAACGAGTCGCGCAAGGCCTCCAGCGTCGGCCGATTAAGGGCGTTGAAGACCTCCGGCCGATCGATCCGAACGGTTGCGACACGACCCTCGACGTCGTAGTGAACGGTCACTCGGCGGCCTCGTCGAGGGCTACCAGGGTGAGAAGGCCGGGCGCAATCTCGCGCAGGTTGCGTCCCGCGGCGCGCATCTCGTCGCTGGCTATCCCCGCATCGAGCCCGGCGCGATCGTCGAACTCCATCCGCGTGGCAAGCACGATGTCCTCGCCGGAGTAGTTAGTGCTGACCGGCTCTACGACGGTTGAGCGCAACCCGGGGACCATCGAGATCAACGGCAGATGCTCCTCGCGGTAGCGGCGCATGAATTCGTCGAGCGCATCGTCACCGCCGTCCGGGCGTTTGAACAGCGCGAGCAGGGTCACTGCCATGGATTCTCCTCCCTACCAGGTGCTGAAAGGATCAGCTGGATCCGCTTCGGTTGCCGCGACCGCGGCGGCCGTTGGGTCGTAGGCGTGGGCACCATCCCCGTGAGGAGCAGGGGCAGGATCGCGACTGGCCTGCTCGGCGCGCTGGACGGCAACCTTCTCGGTCGATCGGTAGAAGTTAGCGGCCGCCAGGTTGAACAGCGCCGGCTGGCTGACCATCACCTGGTGCGGGCTGTTGGGGCAGATGAACAGGCGCGAATCGGGCAGCTGCTTGTGGATCGCAACGGCATGGTCGACAGGCACGAACACGTCGCGGTCGCCATACACGAGCTGCACGGGCAACCGAATGCGGCGCAGCTCCTCGGGCGTCAGCAGGCTGGCCGAGCCTAAGTCGTCGACTATCGCGGGAAGCAATCGCTGCCAGGCGCCCGCGCCCTGGACTGGTGCGTGGCGTCGCTCGAGCTGCTCGGCCCAATCGGGCTCCTCGCGCAAGATGCGCTCCGGATCCATCAATCGCTTGGCCACGCTTGAGCGCGGCTCGCGAACGATGTCGATGCCGCAGATGATCGCCGTGCGCAGTCGCTCCGGATAGCGAGTCGCGAACGTCAGCGCGGTCATCGCGCCCATGCTGAAGCCGACGACGTGGAACGTAGCGAGGCCGAGCGCGTCGACGAAGGTGAGCAGGTCGGCCACCAGTGTGTCGCGGTCGAAGCCATCGCGGACGTCCCACTTCGTCCCACCGTGGCCACGCGCGTCGACCAGGTAGAGACGGAAAGCCTTGCGCCACAATGGCCGCTGCGCCGACCAATCCTCGGCCGATGTCGATGTCGCGCCGTGGAGCATTACGAGAGGTGGGCCTGCGCCCTCGACGGTGTAGTGGACGTCGAGGCCGTTTGCGCGGATCAGCGGCACGCGGCGGCAGCTAACGGAGCGTGTCGGGCTTGCCGCGCAGATCGGGCGTCGCGGCCTTTTCGATGCTCAGGTAGCGCCGCCGGAAATACAGCAGCGGCCATCCAGTCTCGTCGCGACAGCCGGTCTCGATGACTCGCCCCAGGTACATCGTGTGATCGCCCGCCTCGATGACTCGCTCGACCTCGCAGCACAGGTACGCGATGGCTGCATCGAGAACTGGCAAGCCCGCTTCACCGAGCGCGTACGAGGCGTCGCAGAAGGCCGATCGCGGAAGGGCAGAGGGCGCGCCCGCGAAACAGTCGGACAGCTCCTGCGAATCCTCGCCCAGGATGTTCACCCCGAAGCGGTTCGTGCGCTCGATGATCGGGTGGATGGAGCGCTCCCGGCCGATGGCAACCATCACCAAAGGCGGATCCAGCGAGATGCCGGTGAACGAGTTCACGGTTGTCCCCCACGGCTGCGGTCCATCGGGGGTTTCCTCGAGCGTCGTCACCACGGTCACGCCGGTGGCGTAACGAGTCAGGACCTGGCGGTACGCTTGCTTATCGATGCCCCTGGCATCTGCGCTGTGCGGGCGCCCGATCGTCGGCGATTCGGCCATAGGCCTGCGAGTCTAGCCCCGATCTACGAGCGGCTTGACCTCGCCGATGAAGCTCTCGAGCGTCTCGTCGTCGTACGGCGCCGGGATCTCCGGAATCACGACGTTGAGCCCGATCTCGCGGTACTCGAGGACGCGGTCCGCGATCTGCTGTGGCGTCCCGACCCAGAAGGTCTCGTCGTCCTCGACGTCGGCCATCGGCGTCCGATTCTGAGCCATCGTTCGGCGCAGAAGTTCCTGCGCCTCGGCCTCGCTGTCGCGGATGAAGAGCTTGCACGAAACGGTGCGCTCGATCTCCGCGGGATCCCTGCCCACGTCGGCGCAATGCTGGTCGAGCACTTCCATCTTGTGGCGCAGCTTCTCCGGCGAACCTGACGTATTCCACATGTCGGCGTACTTGGCCACGGTCCGCAGGGTTTTGCGCTCGCCCGATCCACCGATCATCAGCGGCAGCCGCTTCTGGACAGGGAGCGGCTCCTGACGCAGATCCCGGAATGAATAGTGGGCGCCCGGCTCGGATGTCGCCGAGCCGCCGTCGAGCACCGTCCGGATCGCGGCGGCTGACTCGTCCAGCCAGGCAAGACGTTCCCCCGGAGTGTGACCGAAGTCAAGGCCGTGGGCGGTGTGCTCGTATTCGAACCATGCCGCGCCCAGGCCGAGGATGGCCCTTCCGCCGCTCACGTGATCGAGCGTTGTGGCCATCTTTGCCACCAGCCCCGGGTTGCGGAACGTATTTGCGCCGACCATCAGCCCGAGCCGCACGCGGGAGGTCGACTTGGCCCAGGCCGCGAGCGAGATCCAGCCGTCGAAGACCGACTGCTGGGGCTGGCCGAAGATCGCGTGCAGGTGGTCCCAGGTCCAGACGTGGTCATAGCCGAGCTCGTCCACGCGGCGTGCGGCACGCTCGAACGTAGGCCAGTCGGGCGCCATGTTCCAAAGCAG
>JBBDRY010000097.1:0-18242 GCA_040905225.1 Chloroflexota bacterium
GGGATCGTCGGCTTCGTCCAGGAGTACCGGGCCGAGAAGGCGATGGACGCACTCAAGCGGATGACCAGCCCCTCGACGCGCGTCATTCGCGGCGGCGAGACTGCGATGGTTCCGGCCGCAGAGCTGGTGCCCGGTGACATCGTGCGGCTGGACGCCGGCGACATCGTGACCGCCGACATGCGCCTGCTCGAGGCGCAATCGCTGCGCATCAATGAGGCCGCCCTGACAGGCGAGTCCGAACCGGCGAGCAAGACGACCGCACCTCTCCCCGCGGTCACCGCGGCGCTCCTCGCCGACCAACGGAACATGGGCTTCAGCGGGACGGCCGTCACGTATGGGCGCGGCCTCGGGGTCGTCGTTGGGACCGGCATGGGAACGGCTCTTGGTCGCGTCGCCGAGCTCCTCCAGGAGCATGGCAGCGGCCAGACGCCGCTCCAGCGAAGGCTCTCGACGCTCGGCAAGCGGCTGGCGGTCGCCGCCGCGGTCGTGTGCGTCTTCGTCTTCGCTTCGGGCGTCGCTCGTGGCGAGCCGGTGGACGTCATGTTCCTGACCGCGGTCAGCCTCGCGGTGGCGGCGATCCCCGAAGGCCTGCCGGCGGTCGTGACGATCGCCCTGGCACTGGGCGCCCGACGGATGGCTCGACGTCACTCACTGATCCGCAAGCTGCCTGCCGTCGAGACACTCGGCTCGGTCACTGTCATCTGCAGCGACAAGACCGGGACGCTGACCGAGAACCGGATGCTCGTGGAGCGCGTGTGGACGCCCTCGGGCGAGTACCGGGTCACGGGCGACGGCTACGCCCCCGAGGGCATGTTCGAGCCCGAGCCGTTCGATGACCCAGCGCTCGACGGCCTCGCGCGGGTGGCCGCCGCGTGCAACGACGCCTCGCTACGGGCGCCGGCGCGGCACGGAGACCCGTGGACGATCACCGGTGATCCGACCGAGGCGGCGCTTCTTGCGCTCGCCGCCAAGTGCGGGGTCGACCCAACCGAGCTGGTCGCATCATGCCCGCGCATCGAAGAGCTGACGTTCGACTCCGCACGCCGACGGATGGCGACCCTGCACGCCGAGGACGACCACGTCTGGGTCGCCGTCAAGGGCGCCCTCGAGGCACTCGGCCCGTTGATCGACGCCGACGACGAGGCGGTGTTGCGGCAGGCCGAGCATGTCGCCGAGGGGTACGCCGCTGATGGGTACCGCGTCCTCGCGTTCGCGGAGCGGACCTCCGCCGATGTCCCCGCTCGGCTCGACGACGCCGAGCGTGGACTCCGTCTCCTCGGGATCGTCGGGATGGCCGATCCGCCGCGGGCGGCGGCGGCGCCCTCGATCGCGGCCTGCCGAGCAGCCGGCATCACGCCCATCATGATCACCGGCGACCATCCATTGACTGCCGCTGCGATCGCGCGCCGGATCGACGTGCTCGGCGAGGGTGACCGGACCTTGACGGGCGCCGAGCTCGCGGAGCTCGATGACGCCGCATTCGACGCGATCGTCGCCGACGTCGCTGTGTACGCGCGAACGAATCCCGAGCAGAAGCTCCGGATCGTCGACGCCTGGCGGCGTCGCGGCGCCGTGGTCGCGATGACCGGCGACGGCGTCAACGACGCGCCGGCGCTCAAGCTCGCCGACATCGGCGTCGCGATGGGCATCACCGGGACCGAGGTGAGCAAGGAAGCCGCCGACATGGTCCTGGCCGACGACGATTTCGCGACCATCGTCGCCGCCATCGAAGAGGGCCGCCGGATCTACGACAACATCCGGCGCTTCGTGCGTTACCTCTTGACGACCAACTCGGCGGAGATCTGGGTCATGGCGCTGGCGCCCTTCCTCGGGCTGCCGTTCCCGCTCATCGCGGTCCAGATCCTGTGGATCAACCTGGTCACCGATGGCTTCCCCGCACTCGCCCTCGGTGTTGAGCCGGCCGAGGGTGACACGATGCGCCGACCCCCTCGGGCGCCGACCGAGTCGATCTTTGCGCGTGGCCTCTGGCAGCACGCGATCTGGGTCGGGCTATGGATGGCGGGCGTGACGCTGGCGGTCCAGGCGTACGCCATCGACCAGGGCTGGCCGTGGCAGACGATGGTCTTTACGACGCTGGCGATCCTCCAGCTCGGTCACGCCCTCGCGATCCGTTCCGAACACGATTCGCTCTTCCGTCTCGGGCTGCGATCGAACATGCCACTGACGTTGGCAGTCCTGGCCACCTTCCTGACTCAGCTCTCGCTCGTGTTCGTTCCGACGCTCCAGCCGATCTTTGAGACGGTTGGGCTGACTCCCGGCCAACTCGCGTTGGTGCTTGCTGCGTCCACGCTTGGCTTTGCGGCCGTGGAGGTCGAGAAGTGGCTAGGTCGACGACGACGGCGCGTGGATCCGAGGGCCCGTCTTGCCGGAAACGCATAAAAGGGCGACTCCATGTCGGACCACCAGAGGAGACCGATCATCACGTGGCCGGCCCTATAGGCGCGTCGCGTCGTGGACCGCCTTTAGAGACGAGGTGGGAGGCTTGGGCCTCACGCCTCTCCGATCGCCGACCGAACAATCAACACCGACGCCGAAGCATGGTGCAACACACGGCGTGCAACGCTGCCAAGGAGCAGACGCTTCAGCCCCGTCTGTCCGCGCGACCCGAGCACGATTAGGTCTGCCTGGGCCGCGGCGGCGATTTTGAGGACCTCTGCCGCGGGGTCTCCGACACGAACTTCTGGACGCGCATCAATGCCGTGGGACGTCAATCGAGCAGAAGACGCAGCGGCGATCGCGCTATGGCTCTGGCGCAGCTCGTTCTCGTACTCAGCCTGCGCCACCAAGGCCGGGTGGTACATCGTCGGTGCGATCCCTGTGGTCCAGAGGTGGTTCATCGCGGCGATGCTGACGACACGGACCGGCACGCTTTGCGCGACCGGAAGGCTTGACAGGAAGGCTTCGGCCTCCTCGGCGTTGGGTGAGCCATCCGTCGCGTAGATGATGCTGCGGACGGCGGCGGAGCGCGCGACCAAAACCGGGCACGGCGCGATGTCCACGACCTCAGCGGACACGGAGCCCAAGACCGTCGACGCGATCGTCCCCAAGCCGCGCGAACCGACGACCATCAGGGTGGCCGCGCGTCGTCGAGCCTCTTCGGCAAGGGCCTGGGGCGGCCGCCCGGTCAGAACCGTGCAATCGACCGTCAATCCGATGGGGCTCAACCGGTTGCAGGCGTCTGCGAGCGCCTCGTCTGCCTGTGCCTTGACCTCCAACGCCAAGGCACCCGAATCGCTCATCGCGAGCGGACCCCAGACAGCGCGGAGTTCCCGCGTACCGGCCACCGCTGTCACCAGATGAATGTGAGTCTCGGCATCCCATGGCATAGCCGCCACGAGCGCCACCGCTTGATCAGCGCCTGGCGAGGCGTCGTAGCCAACGAGGATCTTGTCCACGATTCTCCTCCTTCCGAGTCGGCTACTGGGCCGTCCAGCCTCCGTCGACATAGACCTCGGAGCCGGTCATGTAACTGGCGGCATCGCTGGCCAAGAATGCGATCACGCTGCCGATCTCGTCGGGCCGGCCGAGCCGACCCATCGGTGTGCCGTCGACCATCGTCTGCTCGAAGGGCGTGCCCTTGACCGCGGCCAGCATCGGTGTGTCGATGAAGCCGGGGTGGACCGAGTTGACGCGGATCCCTTCCTTGGCATACCGGATTGCCGCGTTCTTCGACATCAGCCGGACCGCTCCCTTGCTGGCGTGATAAGCGATCGAGCTGCCGAAGCCGCCCACCGCCCCGAAGATCGAGCTGAGGTTGACGATCGACCCGCCGCCGTTGGCTTTCATTCCGGGGATCACCGCCTTCATGCCCAGCCAGACCCCGGTCTGGTTGATGGCGATCAGCCGGTCCCAGCCGGCGCGTGTCTCCTGTTCGACGTCCTCCATGGTCCCGATGCCGGCGTTGTTGACCAGCACGTCCACGCGCCCCAACTCGGTGAGGGTGCGGTCGACCACCGCTTGCCACTGTTCCTCGCTCGACACGTCGAGGTGCGCGTAGCGCACATTGGCGCCCTCCGCGCACAGCTCGCGGGCGAGCGCGTCGCCCTCGTCGTCGAGCACATCGGTGGCCACAACCGCTGCGCCCTTGTCCGCCAGGGCGCGCACCGTAGCGCTTCCAATGCCACGAGCGGCGCCGGTGACTATCGCCACCTGGCCGCGCAAATCCTGGGACATGGCTCGAACCTCGGTTGCGTCGGTGGAGTACGCGGCCATGCTCACCCAGCGGCTCTGCCACAGCCAGTGCCGGACGGCCCGCGCCGAGGTGTCCTTCTTCCCTCGCTTTTCGACCCGTCGGCGCGCTGCAAAGTACCCGCGGTCCCCTGGACCCCGGATTCCGGGACCTTCCGGGCCGTGCCCCTCGTCACGAGGATGGACCGTCCCGCGGCGGTGTCGCAAGGCGGCGGACGACGGGTCAGGCCACAATCGCCTCGGCGAGGGCGAGATAGATCACGATCGTGAGCAGATCCTGCGCGACCGTGGCGAGGGGGCCGCTCCCGAACGCGGGGTCGAATCCGAACCTTCGCAGCAGGGCGGGCAGCGCCATTGCGACGACCGTGGCGATCGAGCATGCCGCCACCATCGAGATCGCGACGGCGGCGATGACATCGACCGCCCCCCAGCGCAACCAGGCGATGGGTACGAAGACGGCCGCAAGCGTCAGGCCGACGAGCAGTCCCGTGGTCAATTCGAGCCGGACCACCCGACCAATCGGAACTCCGACCGACAGGCCGCGCACGATGACGGTCTCGGTCTGGGTTCCGACGGCATCGGCGAGATATACGAGACCTGGCAGGAAGACGGCCAGGAGCACCGTCGCCTCCAGGCTCGCCTCGAAAGCCGCGACGACTTCCGCGGCGAGGACCGCGCCCACGAGGCCGACGATCAGCCACGGCAGTCGGTGCCAATATCGGCGCCGAACACTCTCCTCGCTGGCCGCCCGGGCAGCGGTTGTGCTCCCGAGGTACCCACCCAGCCGCGCCAGGTCCTCATCGTGCTCGGTCAGCAGGATCTCGACGAGGCGCGGAGGTGTGATGAGGCCAACGAAACGGCCTTCCTGATCCACGACTGCGACCGAGCTCTCGCGTCGATGGATCGCCGTCCAGGCCGCCGCTTCCTGATCAGTGTCTGGAGAGACGGTCGGCGGCGCGGCATCCATGATCGAGTCGATCGAAGCGTGGGCTGAGGCCTTCAGGAGGTCCTCGATACGAACAAGTCCCGCGAACCGTTCGCCGTCCATCACGACAACGGCCGCGACGCTCGTGTATTCACCGCCGTGGAGACCGTCAACGACCTCGCGGACGGTGCTGCCTGACGCCGCCATCGGCACTTGCCGCTCGGCGAGCTCGGCCGCGTTGCCGAGGAGCGACGCACCGACGTCGGTCGTGGTCACGAGCGCGTCGTTGTGGCGGAGGGAGTCATCTGCCGAGCCCGATTCGCCGCCCGCTGAAAACACTCCACCACCTCGTCGTCCGAGGTCGGTCTGAAGTCCTGGTAGTGGGCTCGGCGCCCGGCCCACCGTCGAGCATCACCCGCCACCGGCTCGCCGCGACAAGCAACCCGGCCGGCCGATACAGGGGTGACGCCATGGCCCCGATGCCGAGCAGCGTGCAGCGCAACAAAGGCTCGACCTGCTCCCGATTCGCCGATAACGTTGGGACGCCGCTGCGGCCACTCCTCACAGCGTCATCCCGAGCCGGCACGGTTCGAACGTCAGCTTTGATTCGGGCCATTCGGCTCTATCAGTGACCAGCCGCGGCTGTCATCATCATTGTTGGCCCGGAGAGGTCAGCACCGAACCATCCAGAGATTGCATCAACGGATGGAGCGTCCGGAGATCGCATCAAAAGACGGCACGTCAGAGATTGCATCAACGACAGATGGCAACGATCCCTCCGGGTCGTTGCTTCGTTCTTGCCCCTACGCAGGCGCGCCGGTGGCCAGCGGGATGATGGGCATGTCGATCTCCGTCCGGTACTCGCTCGGCGCGACGTGGTCGCCCGGACCGTTGAGATATCGCTCTTGGACAGGGCCCGCGGCCTCGAACCGGTTGCGCGTGATCCAGTCCGACACAGCCGCATGAATTCGTGGTAGATGACGAAAGGCGGACCTGCCGGACTGACCCCGAGAAGGCCGAGCCTGCCGAAGAGCTCGGCAAATGCTTCCCCCAGGAACGCCGGCAAGTCGGTCTGCTTGCGTCGCTCGCGAATCGAGACGATCGACTGCGGCTCGAGGTGGTGGGTGGCGATAACGTAGTCCATCTGACGGCCTCTCCTGCGTGCTTCTCGCCGTGACGCATGCGCGATCTCGCCGTCGCCGGCCGAACGCGAAGGGCGGAGGTCCCGGCGTCGGACGCCGGGCCTCCGCCCTGCGGTCGTCGCGTGGATCGCGTCGTGAGGTTTCAGGAAACCTGGACCTTGACGTGGGTCGGCTTGACTTCCTCCGTCTTCGGGAGGGTGAGCGTGAGCAGGCCGTCCTTGAAGTCGGCCTTCGCTGCGTCTGCCTTGATGGCTGTCGGCAGCGAGAAGCTTCGGCTGAACTTGCCTTGGCTCAGCTCCTTGTGGACATAGCCCGCGTCGCTCGTCTCCTTCTCCTCCTTGAACGTGCCACTGACCGTGACGAGGTCGTCCCCGATGGTGACGTCGACGTCTTCTGGCTTTACCCCGGGCAGCGCGACCTTGGCGATCACGGCCTCAGGGGTGGTGTACAGATCCAGCGCGGGAGCGGCCTGCCGCTCGCCGTTGCCGACCCACATCGGCCTGAAGAAGCGATCGCCGAAGAGCCGCTCCATCGCGTCCCCGAACGAGACGAGGTCCACGAGCGGCGTCGGACGCCTGATTAGTGTCATCGGACCACCTCCAACTTGCGGTCGGATCGGTGGCACGCTTGAAGGCAGCGTCAGTTCGACCCGTCCAGCACAACTCAGTCTTGGCGGTTTCCTGGACGCCGAAAAGGGCCATCCGACACCAAGCCGCCGGGCTTCTCGGACCCATCGTCGTTTCGCTTGGCCGCCGCGCCGCGATTCGGGCCGTTCGGCACGCGTCACAACACCCAATGGCCGGTGCGATCGAAGGTGAACTTGCGCCAAGCTTTGAGTGCCAGACATGGCGCAGGAGGTCACGACCGATGAATGCAGGCAAGACGCTCGACCGACCCTACAAACCTCTCTTGGACTGGCTCGCCGGCCAGGACATCGAATACGAGATCCGCGAGCACGACCTGGCCTTTACGGCCCGCACCACGGCCACGGCCGAAGGCGTCGATCCTCGAACATTCGCCAAGGTCGTTGCCGTCGCACCTCACGACGGACCAAATGCGTTTGTCGTCCTCGACGCCACGGACCACCTCGACCTGCGCAAGGCCCGCCACGTCCTAGGCGCGGGCGAGGTGCGCCTGCTGAGCGAGCCCGAACTGACGGCATTGGCGCCTGGCTGTGAAGTCGGCGCGATCCCCGCCGTCGGCGCAATGTTCGGTCTCGCCACGTACGCGGACTATGCCGTTCGGGATGATCCGGAGGTCAGCTTCAACGCTGGCAGCCACCGCTTCAGCGCACGTGTGGATCGGGCCCGCTGGGAGCGCGCCTGCGGCATCATCTATGCCGATCTGGCTGAGGACGCCGACGCCGGCCCCGTCTGGGCACGTTCATGACCACGGCACCTGGCATGGATCGGACCGACGCGCACGAGGCTCGATCCTGCACGCTAGTCTGGATCGACGCTCGGGAGGCCGTCATCGTCCGCTCGGAGGGAGACCGCGCTCGACTCGCACGAGTGGAATCGGAGGTGCCGGCTCACCACAGAGCTACCGGACGCGTCCGCCACGATCCGCGCATCCGTCACGGCGGCGGCGGGAGACCGCAGACCTCCGGCGAGCCGCACCGCCTCGAACACCTGAAGCGCTTTGTCTTGGAGATCGCGAACCGGTTGGCGCCGGGCGACGACCTGCTGATCCTTGGACCCGGGACCGTCCACGAACTCCTGGCACGGCAGCTCTCCGAGAGCGACGAGCGCCACGGACGGCATCGCGAGGTTTCCTGCGTCGCGTCTCCGCCTTTCACCGATCGCCAGCTCATCGCGCGGCTTCGTGCATTCGCTGGGGCGGAAACGAGGCGGCGCACGGTTGGAGCGTACCGCTGGGCCGGTCTCCCGGCGCATTGCCCATCCGGCGAGGCACAGCCTCCGCCACGACGCGTCGTCGACAAGCCGCCGCGCGAGAGGCACGGCGACGAGCCCTGACGAAAGAGGAGAAAGACATGGACAGCGGAGCGATGCGAATCCTCGTTGCCATCGATGGCTCCGAGCCTGCCGGGCTCGGCGTGGACCTCGTGGTGAACGTCGCCTGGCCGGCGGGGACTGCGATTCTCGTGGCGGAGGCGGTCGAGACTGGTGCAGGCCTGTTCGGTGGCCCATGGCCGGCTCTTGCGATGATCCAGACCTATCGGATTGAGGCGGAGATCCGTGTCGAGGCAGAGCGAACGGTTCACGAGGCCCGTGAACGCTTGGCCCGGCCTGGCCTCAACGTCCAGGCCGGCGTCCTGCGCGGTCGGCCGGCGACCGCGATACTTGCCCGAGCGCGCCGCATGCCAGCCGACCTGATCGTCGTTGGGAGCCGGGGCCACGGGACGATCGAATCGATGTTGCTGGGGTCCGTGTCCGCCGAAGTCGTGGACCACGCGCCAGTGCCCGTGCTCGTCGCCCGAGGCGACCAGACGAAGCGCGTCGTGCTGGCTTGGGACGGCTCGTCGTGCGCGACGCGCGCCGCGGATCTGCTGCGCACCTGGCCCCTCTTCGCCGGCTCTGCGGTGCGAGTGGTGAGCGTCGCCGACGTCAATATCCCTTGGTGGACCGGCTTCCCCGTGGATGGATCGCCCGAGTTGCTGCCCGTTTACGCCGACGCAGCGAAGGCCTCGCGCGAGCATCACAGTGAGCTCGCGCGCGAGATGACTGCCGAGCTCCTGGCCGCCGGCCTGACCGCCGAGGTCGATCTCCGGGAGGGTGACGCGGCGACGGAGATCCTGGCCGCGGCGAGCGCGTCGAAGGCGGACCTCATCGTGATGGGGACGCATGGTCGGACCGGCCTCGCTCGCCTTGTCCTGGGGAGCGTCGCCCGCAACGTGCTCCAGCACGCAAGGTGCTCGGTCCTCGTCGTCCGTGAAGGCTCTCCATCGTCAGCCTGAACCCGGATCAATCCTGTTCACAGCCGCGCGAGGACTCGAGCCCCTCGATCTGCGGCGCATGGAGATCGACCGTGATGACGTGCTCGATGCCTGCAGCTTCCATCAAGTGAGCGACGAGGCTCGCCATGACCGGCCCACGACTCCCGCCGCGCCGATCCCCCCGCGCATAGCCGAAGTACGGGTCACTGGGCCTCGGAGCCGGCCAGCGGCCAGGTGCGAATGGTCCCATCCGGCGAGCGATACGATCCGTCCGCCAGGACGCTCCAGTCACTCTCGGGATCGACGTACTCGGACCACTCCCATCCAAGCTCGGTGAGGACCATTGTCCGGCCGGGGGCCTCGATCTCAGCTTCGTCCTCGGCCCGTTCGTCGCGGATGATCTCGTCCATAGCGCACCTCCAAAAGGGGCCTCTAAGCCGTTGTTCACGGCTCCCTGCCACACACCAGGGCCGGGCCAATTTTCGACCCAGCTCGATCGGCCGTGGAAGGGCCTGTCGGGGTGCAACAGCAGGCCAGGCGGCACGTTCCGCCAGCGACGGGAGGCCCGCGCTCGTTCAGGGTTGATCGAGCTGATGAGATTTGTCGCGAGTGGCCGTATGAGACCTCAGGCTCGCTTGCCGTCGGGCGCGCTGAGCCACGACTCGAACCAGGCCCCGGCGCTGTTGGCGACCGACTCGAGCGCCACTGCCGTTGCGCGCATGGTCGGTCTGCGGCAGCGGTGGATGTGGTCGAGGCCATTCGGCGGAGCCGCAACTGGATCGGTGTCGTGCTCATCCCACAGCGGGGCTACTCGATCACGAACTCCATCGCGACGGTGACGCTGACCTGGGCCGTGCCGGGCATGACTGGCGTCGGAGGCTCTCCACCTGAGCGATCTCCACCCGACCAATCCCACGGGGCGGAGAAGGACTCAACGATCGAAGCTACGCCGGTGATGCTGACTCCGGCCGCACCGGCCAGCGCATCGGCCCGCGCCCGAGCGTCTCGAACTGCGGCCTCGCGCGCCACCCGCTCGGCGGTGCCGGGGTCGGCGACCCGGAAGGTCACCCCGTTGACAGTGGTTGCCCCAGCTGCGACGCAGTCATCAATGACCGCCGCCAGCAAATCGAGATCACGAACAGTGACATCGACGATGTTCGTCACCTGGTATCCGGTGATGCGTGCCGTCTGATCGATCGAGTAGTCATAGACCGGGCTGATATTCAGCATTGTGGTTTGGATATCGGCGTCGGCGACGCCGAGGTTGCGGACGGCCGACAGGACCGCGTTCATGATCTGGGCGGCATCGTCGCGCGCAGCGCGCAACCAGGGACGTCTGAGCTGCACGCCAAGACTCACTTCGGCCAGATCCGGCGTGACGAATACCGTTCCCTTGCCGGTAACTGACACAGCGTGCTCTTGTGCCTCGGCCGCAGTGCTCTGGCCGGGCGGAGACTGACCGACCGCGAGCGCCGGTCCGATCAAGGCACCGATTAGCAGGCCGGCAAGCGCCGCAACGGCGACCCACCAGCGGGCTTCGTGACGAGACACGCGATTGACTGCGACATGTGACATGGTCGTATCAGCCGCCGAGGCGGCGCCTCCGGCTACAAGATTGGCCACCTGTCACTGTGCACCGTTCGGCTGTTGGTATGCGAGTGCCACTCAGCCTCATTAGGCGGAGCGGACGGCACATGCCGCCGTCATGAGCGCGGTCCATAAACGATCGACGCCCGGCTCCTCACCGGGTGTCGATCCCCGCGTCTCAGGCCGCGAGAGGGGTCACGCGGCCAGCGCGTCGTTGAGCGGCTGACGTGGGGCTGCCCCAGTCCGCACGTCGCGCGTCTGATTTCGCTCCATCACGGCTATCCACGCGAGGCTTTGGTGACAGCTGCCGAACGGCCCTCGGCCATGACCTATGGCAGGGGCGTAATCGCCGAGCCCGGCTCCAGCGCTCGTCTGGTGACCTTTGGCCTCCAACGAGGGCGGAATGGCCGTGTCGCAGGAAACCCTGACTTGCGAGGATTCGCCCGGGGACGGCGCGCCACGGCTCTCGTGTCGAGAGGAGCGAATTGGATCAACCGGGTCACATGCAGCAGGGGCCGACGGCCAGCGACTGGTACGTGGCCATACGCGCGATCGTCTTCAGCGTCGCCGCTGTGCTCGCGATCGAGATCGCCCTACCCCTCCTGCTGGAGCTGGCATCGGCGCCCTACCACTGAGCGCGGTATCGGCTACAACCGTCCCGCCCGCGTTACGTCGGTTCGTGTCGTTCGACGGGCGCCACCCTCATGAGTCGTAGGGCCGAACGGCCCACCGATTCATGCTGGCTGACAGGTCCGGCGACGCGGCGGGCGGCGCGATCCTCAGTGCATGCGGAAAGCACGCGAACTCCGTTATCCGGGCCTCCCGGTCGTCATCGATGGCTCGGAAGCGGTTGCACATGTTGAGACGCGGCTGTCCGAGGCGTGTTGCGCCTACCCGATAACGCCGTCGACCACCATGGCGGCCGTCTACCAGGCAGCCGTCGCCGACGGCAAGGCCAACCTGTGGGGCACCGAGCTCGCCTTCTTGGAGCTGGAATCGGAGCACTCATCGGCGTCTGCCGCGGAGGGCTTCGCGCTCGCGGGCGGGCGGGTCACCAACTTCACCGCCGGCCAGGGTCTCGTCCTGATGAAGGAAGTCCTTCACGTCATCAGCGGCAAGCGTCTCCCGGTCGTGTTCCACGTCGGTGCACGGGCACTTACCAGTCAGGCGCTCAACATCCACGCCGGGCACGACGACGTGATGGCGGTGGCGGACACGGGCTGGGGAATCCTTTTCGCCCGGAACGTTCAGGAGGTAGCGGACCTGTCTGTCATCGCACGGTACGTCGCCGAGCAGACCGAGACGCCGTTCTTGGTCGTCCAGGACGGATTCCTGACGACGCACACGCTCGAGAACGCGCGGCTGCCCGAGGACGAGCTGTTACGCGAGTTCGTCGGCGATCCGCGGGCGCGCATACGCAACCTGTTCGACCCGTCCGAGGCGCTCATGACCGGCGTCGTCCAGAACCAGGACTCGTACATGAAGGGGCGTATCGGGCAACGGGACTGGTACGAGCGCATCCCTGGCTCGCTGCGAACGGCAATGGCCGAGTGGGCAACCTTGACCGGCCGACGGTACGGCCTCATCGATGCGTACCGGACTGGAGACGCCGAGCATGTCTTGGTCGCGATGGGCACCATCGCCGACAGCGCGCGCGACGTGGTCGACCATCTCCGCTCCCGCGGCAGGCGCGCCGGAGTCGTGGCCGTCACGAGCTTCCGACCGTTCCCGGGCGGGGAGCTTGCCGAAGCCGTCCGGCGCGCAACGACGGTCGCAGTGATCGAGCGGACCGACGAGCCCGCCGCGTCGGCCAACCCTCTGACGCGCGAGCTGAAGGCCTCCCTGGCCGACGTCGCCGCCGGCGGCGCGCACATCCCGCGTGTCGTGTCTGCTTCCGCAGGGCTTGGTTCGCGCGACGTCTCTTCGGCGGATCTGCTGGCAGTCTTCGACTGGCTGGCCGACGACGCCGCGATCCGCGCCCGGCCCTACGCGGTTCTGGGCGTGCGACACCGCCTTGCCCTGGAGACCTCAGACGTCGAGCTCCGTCCGCGCGGCTCTTACAGCCTCCGCGGCCACTCGCTCGGCGGCTACGGATCTGTGACCGTCAACAAGCTGCTGGCCTCGGTCGTCGGCCAGACCTTCGGGCTCCACGTACAGGCATATCCACGGTATGGCTCGGAGAGGCGCGGGCTTCCGACAACCTATTACCTGACAATTGCGGAGGAGCCAATACGGCAGCACAGCGAGCTGCGCCGGGTGGAGCTGGTGCCGCTTTATGACGTGGCCGCGTTCGGCCAGGGCAACCCGCTGGCCGGTCTCGTCGACGGCGGCACGCTCTTTATGCACAGCAAGCCCACCGATCCGGGCGCGATCTGGGCAAGTATTCCCGCGCCCGCGCGCGCCGAGATCATCGCTCGCGAAATAGAGGTCGTGGCGCTCGACACTTTGGCGCTGGCAGAGCGTTTCGCGCCGACGCCGGAGTTCGCGCGAAGGATGCAGGGCGCGGCGCTGGTGGGCGTGTTCCTTCGAGTAGCACCGCTCGTCGCGCGGCGCGGTCTGTCGCTCGATGAGCTCATGGCCGCCGTGCGCGGGCCGCTCCAGAAGTCGGTTGGAAAGCGTGGTGGCGCAATTGTCGACGCAAACCTCGCGCTCATTCGGGCGGCGTATGAAGAGCTGATCGATGTCACCGCCGCACTGCGCGCCGAGACGCATATGGACCCAAAGGAGGTCGCGGCATGAACGAGCACAAGGGATACATCAGGCTGCGGACGACTCCGATCGAAGTCGCTCCTCCGGACGACGAACCACAGCTGACCGTGGGCGAGCTGATGACGCCCGACCCGATAACAATTTCAGAAGGCGCCCTGGTCGCCGACTGCGTCCGCCTGATGGAGGAGCACGAGATCAGCGGGCTACCGGTCGTCGACGCGGAAGGCGTGCTGGTGGGCATGATCAGCGAGACCGACGTGGTTCGGGCACGCGCAACCCAATACCTCTGGCATCGATGGCCCGGGCTTCGCGTCCGGCATCTGATGCATGCGCCGGTGCTCACTGCCGATCGGCAGATGGCCATGGAGGAGGCGGCGCAGGTAATGGAGCGCGCGCACGTCCATCGCCTCGTGGTGATCGATGACGATCAGGCCAAGCCGATCGGCGTCGTCTCGATGAGCGATCTCGTGCGCGCGCTCGCCCACAGGCCCACAGATGGCTGATCACCAGGTCAGCGAGCTCGACCTCGACAGGACGCTGCCCGTCTTCGACGTCCACGCCTACGTCGAGGATTTCGGCGCGAACGTCGTGCCGGCATACCGCTCCGGCCTGGCCGATCGCGGTCGCCCCGCCGATTCGGCAGTCGGGCGGAGCATCATCCCGCCAGGGACGGCGGCAACACGTGACTTCAGCACGCTCGCGCCGCGTATCCCCGAGTTCATCGCTGATGCCTGTGTCGGTTGCATGGCCTGCGTCAACGCGTGCCCCGACACCGCGATCCTGGCGACGGCCCAGCCACGTGGGCTGCTGGCAACAGAGCTCGACGCTTTCGTGGCAGCTGACCCGGAACCTGCAGCCAGCCGGACCTCTCTAGAGGCGCGCTTCGTCGCCACCCAGAAATACGCCACTGTTCCCGAGCGGCGCGGCCTCGAACCGGCCGACTTCGGGATCTTCGTCGACCCGGCGCACTGCAAGGGCTGCGGCGAGTGCGTCGAGGTCTGCGCGCACCTCGGTCACGACGCCCTGGTGATGATCGACAAGCAGCCGGCCCTCGCCGACGCGCCCTCCACGGTGGACGCCTACCGACGCGACATGCGTTTCCTCCGCTCGCTGCCGCCGACCCCGCCCGCGTACCGCAACGAAAAGGCGCTTGCCGATCTGATGCTCGGCGAGGATGCGATCGGCTACGTCGGCGGCGCGGGCTCGTGCTCGGGCTGTGGGGAGGCAACCGCGTTGCGCATGATGGTCGCGGCGACACGCCAGACATATGGCCCCGACTCCATGGGCATCGTCGCCGCCACCGGCTGCAACACGGTCTATGGCAGCACGTACCCCTACAACCCGTATCTAGTGCCGTGGACGAACTCTCTCTTCGAGAACGCGGCGACGGACGCGATGGGCATTCGAGCGCGGTGGGACCAGGCGGGCCATGCCGATCGTCGCCTGTGGGCTATCGGCGGCGACGGCGCGATGTACGACATCGGCCTCCAGGCGCTCTCGCGCATGGTCGCCTCTGGCCTCGACATCAAGGTCATGGTGCTCGACACGCAGGCGTACTCGAACACCGGCGGCCAGTCTTCGACGGCCAGCTTCGGCGGGCAGATCACCAAGCTCTCCGCCTACGGCACCCAGCTCCACGGCTACCAGGCGCGGCGCAAGGAGCTCGGCCGGATTCTGATGGCGCACGGTGAGGTGTACGTCGCCCAGACGACCACGGCACACATCAATCACTTCTATCGAACGATCCTCGAGGCCAACGAGTACCCCGGTCCGGCGGTGGTCATCGTTTACACGCCCTGCCAACCGGAGCATGGCATCCCCGACGATGCGTCGGCCGCGCAGTCCCGCCTGGCAGTCGACTCGCGCGCCTTCCCGCTCTTCAGCTACGACCCGCGCCGCGGGGCAACCGTTGCCGAGCGGCTTTCGCTGCAGGGCAATCCGGCGCTCCGTGACGACTGGTACCACCTGCCGGACGGAGTCGCGATCGACTTTATTTCGTTCGCGCGGAGCGAAGCTCGCTTCGCGGCCCATTTCGACGAAAACGGCTCGCCGACCAACGAGATGATCGCCACCAGAGCGGACCGGCTCGCGAACTGGAGGACGCTCCAAGAAATGGCTGCCCTCGCACGGGCGTCGGCGACAACAGCTCCAGCCGCGAACGCGGAGGGGGGCCAATGACAGCGCGCAAGCAACTGGCTGCCGTGCAGCCAATGACCCGGCGCGAGCGCCGCGCGCTCGAGCGCACCGAACGAGTGAAGGTGAAACCCTCGGCCCGCCGCCGTGGACGGTCCTCGCCATGGCGCTCGCCGATCGTTTTGTCGACGGTCGGCGCGCTCGCCGTCGGTCTGGCGATCGTGGTGGTCGCGCTCCTCCAGCAACCGCGGACCTCCGTGCCGGGTGACGACCTTGCCCATCCCGCGGCCCGCGTGCCGACGGGATTGGCCGACGGGCGGACACTCGGCAACGCTGGGGCGCCCGTGACCATCGACATCTGGTCCGATTTCCAGTGCCCCGCCTGTCGCAAGCTCGCCGTGGAGGTGGAACCGTCAATCATCTCGACCTTCGTGGTCGACGGAACCACGCGCCTCGTCTATCACGACGCCGCGTTCCAGGGGCAGCGTGGCTCTTATCCCGCTTACGACGAAGCGGGGGAGGCGGCAGCGGGCGCCCGCTGCGCAGCCGACCAGGGGCTGTTCTGGCAGATGCACGATTGGCTGTTCGCCAACTGGAATGGCGAAAACGAGGGGGCCTTCGCGAAGGACCGCCTGCGTGCGATAGCCACGAGCGCCGGAGTGACGCTCACTGACTACGACGCCTGCATGGCCGGAGGCGAGGAGCAGTCGGCCGCTCGAGCCGAGACCCAGCAGGGCCTCGTCGCGGGCATCACCTCCACGCCCACGCTGATCATCAACGGCCGTGCGATCACAGGCGTGCCCACCGTTACCCAGCTTTCAGCCCTGATCCGCGACGCAGCCGAGGGAATCGTTCGTTGATCCGCCGCCGCGTGCCGGCGCGACGTCTGTTCGGGATCCATCCCGCGATCATCCTCGCCGTCCTCGACGTCGTCGGCCTCGCCGTCGCCGGCTACCTCTCGGCGGTGGAGCTGTCAGGCGGCGTTCCGGCATGTGGCGTCATCAAGGGCTGCGAGGAGGTGGCGCTCAGCGAGTACGCGCGGATCGGCGGAATCCCGGTCGCTGTCTTCGGTGTCCTGCTGTCGGTGGTCCTGCTCGGCCTCGCTATCGCCTGGTGGAAGACCGACATCTATGGACTTCTGCTCGGTCACTACGGCCTATCGCTCGTGGGCGTCATCTTCGATGGCTATTTCCTCTACCTGCAGGTGTTTGTCATCAAGGCCGTGTGCATCTGGTGCGTGACCTACGAGATCTCGCTTCTACTGCGATTCGTCATCGCACTCGTCGTCTGGTACCGCCAGCCCAAACCAGCCTGAATCGCACCCGCCAGGGGCATGTGTCCAATGGCACCCCCGAACAGGCTGTGGGGCACTGACGCGCGGAGAGCTTGGCGCTGGATATTGGCGGCGATGGAATCCAGATGGGATCGAGGCCGCCGCTGTCCTGACCGCGGCCGCGGTCGCCCACATGCTCGCTCGAGTTCGCTCGCGGATCCCTTGGCAAGGAGACTGAGATGAACATGCGCGTATTGATCGCCACGGACGGATCAGCAGGAGGGCAGCGCGCGGTGGAGCTCGCCGGCTCAATCGCGTGGCCACGCGGCACGCAGCTGCGTCTGGTGACCGTTCTTGAGCCCCTGGAACCCATCATGTCGGCGGCGTGGGTTCTGCCAGCCAACCAGGACGGAAGCACGAATGCCGAACACGAGAGCGAGAAGACCGCGCAGGCCGTGCTCGACCAAGCCGCGCTGGCCCTGGCGCACACAGGCCTGGATATCAGCCAACGAATCATGCACGGCCGACCAGCGTCGAAGATCGTCGAGAACGCCAAAGACTTTGCGGTCGACTTGATCCTGATGGGCAGCAGAGGCCACGGCACGGTCGCGTCGATGATCCTCGGCTCCGTCAGCGCCGAGGTCGCGGACCGGGCGCCGTGCCCGGTGCTCATCGCACGCAGCTCGGTGCTCACGCGCGTAATCCTCGGTACCGATGGCACTGATTTCGCGCGGAAGGCCGAGGAGGTCGTGGCGACATGGCCGATCTTCAAGAAAGTGGCGATCGAGGTCACCAACGTGGCCCAACTCGCGCTGCCGTGGACATCGGGACTCGCGCTGAGCGCGTCCGAACCTCCGGCGGCGGAGATCGTTGAAACCGCCGAGGCAATCCTCGCGGAGCACCGCAAGCTTTGCGAGGAGGCCGCACGCCGCCTGGCGGCCGCGGGCCGCAGAGTATCGGCACGCGTCGTCCAAGGTTACCCGGCAGCCGAGCTGATCAGGGCTGCGGAAGACCATCAGGCCGATCTCGTCGTCGTCGGCACACACGGTCGTGCCGGATTGGCGCGAATCGTCCTAGGCAGTGTTGCCCGGAATGTCATGCTCCACGCGCCGTGCTCCGTTCTGCTGGTCCGCGAGATCCAGCGGAACCTCTCGGAAGCGGCGGCTTGAGCATGATGGGCGGCTAGGCGCGAAGACGTCGTGCTCACCGAGGCGGCCGCCCTCATCCGACGGTCGCGGCAAATCTGACCGACGGCAATAAGCCAGATGACTCGGGGCGGGAGCGCGACACTCCCGGCTCCGTGCGATTCGAGCCGCTGGCACTGCAGCCCGACTCTTCTCTGACTGGCCCCCTCGGAGGGTCCACATG
>JBBDRY010000097.1:18342-25346 GCA_040905225.1 Chloroflexota bacterium
CGCTGGCACTGCAGCCCGACTCTTCTCTGACTGGCCCCCTCGGAGGGTCCACATGGCACGTCGCAACAGGCTCCGAGGCACTGCTGCCTGCAACATCAAGGGCTGGATAGTGAGAGCGGTGAAATCCGCATAGGTGCTGCCCGATGGCCGAGGACCCGCTCTCCCTGGTTCTGTTCTCCGGCACTGAAGACCGGCTGCAGGCCGCCGCCGTTCTGACGGCCGGCGCCGCTGCGCTCGGTCGGCCGGTGCATCTCTTCCTTCAGTACTGGGCGCTGGACGCATTCAGAGCCGATCGCATCGATCGGCGCCGCCCATTGGCACCTGAGTCGGGAGCCGACGGCGAAATGCAGTACGCGGCGTTGCAGGCTGCCGGCCAACAGCATTGGGCGCAGACCCTGCGCGACGCCAAGGACATCGGCGAAGTCGACATCCAGGCCTGTTCGCTTTCGATGGATCTGCTCGGCCTCGAACCCAACCAGCTCGATCCCCTGGTCGACGGCGTCGAGGGCGTCGCCTCTTTCTGGTCTGACGCGTCGTCAGGCCAGGTGCTGTTCATATAGGAAGGGAGCGAACCACGTGTCTATCAACGCCGCGACAGCCGAGCTCGTCCGTTTGGATGCGCGCGGACTGAAGTGCCCGATGCCGATCGTGCGCACCGCCCAGCAGATCAAAACGATCGCCTCGGGCGAGCTGCTCGAAGTGCTCGCCACGGACCCTGGCGCGGTCGCCGACTTCGCGGCCTGGAGCCGTAGCACCGGCAACGAACTCGTTACAAGCAGCGCAGAGGACGGCGTGTATCGCTTCCTCCTGCGGCGAAAGTGAGGCTCGAGAAATGACACCAATAGAAGTCGGGCACGAGACCGTTGTCGAGCGTGAGTTGCGCGAGTTGCTCGCGGCTGAGGTCAGCGAAGGATTGATCGAAGAGCCCGCGCCGCCTCCGGACACCGAAGCAGAGACGCCCACCAAGCAGCTGGTGATCATCAATTGGAGCGGCGAGCTGGACCGAATCTGGCCGACGTTGATCATGTCCAGCGCCGCCGCGGCAAGCGGCTACAAGACGAGCGTCTTCATCACCTTCTGGGGGCTTCTCCCGTTCGTCAAGGATCAGAAGCGCATCGTCGGCGAGAACTGGATGCAGAAGATGCTGTCGCTCATGCAGCGACCGGGCATCAGCCACCTGAAGCTATCCAAGATGAACTTCCTGGGAATGGGTCCTTGGATGATCGGCAAGCTATCCAAGAGGTACAACGTCGCGTCGCCAGCGGAGCTGCTCGAAGCAGCGCAATCGCTGGGCGTCGAGTTCATTCCCTGCCAGATGACGATGGAGATGTTCGGCCTCAAGCCCGACGACATGATCGACGGACTCGGCGAGCCTGCCGGTGCGGCGACTGTCCTTGAGCTGATGACTCAGCCGAACACCGCGAGCTTGTTCATCTAGTCGCGACCGACCCTAGAGATCGAGGTCCAGCAATGACCCTTACGGCCACCCCCAAAGAAACTGGCACACGCCTCATCGATGCGCGCGGGAGCTTCTGCCCCGGGCCGCTGATGGAGCTCATCCGCGCGATCCGCGAGTCGTCAGTAGGCGACGTCATCGCCGTCCGATCGTCGGACCGCGGGTCGCGCACCGACATCCCCAAGTGGGTGGAGAAGGCCCGTCACAAGCTAATCGGCATCGATCAGGTCGAGGGATATGACGTGATCGTGGTCGAGAAGCTCCACTGATCGGCGGAGGCAACATGGATCGCATCCTGATCATCGGTGGCGGGGTTGGCGGCACGATCGTCGCCAATCTCGTCGGCCGGAAGTTGAAGAACGAAATCGATGATGGCCAGGCACAGGTGACCGTGGTCGACCAATTCGGCAACCACGTCTACCAGCCCGGCTTCATGTACATCACATTCGGTCACGAGCGGGCCGAGTCGCTCGAGCGACCGGAGCGCTCGCTGCTGGACGAACGCGTGCAGTTGGTCGTCGGCGAGGTCGACAACATCGACGAGGAGACCCAGACAGTCCATCTCGTGAACGGCGATCGGCTCGGCTATGACCACCTCGTGCTCGCCACCGGGTCGCGCATCGTCCCCGAGGAGATCCAGCATTTCAACGCGGAGGCACACCACTTCTACACCGCCGAAGCGGCCGTCCGCCTGCGCGCGGCACTAGACGAATTCAGCGGCGGACAAGTCGTCATCGGCATCGCCGGAATGCCTTACAAGTGCCCGCCGGCACCGCTGGAGGTGGCCTTCCTCATCGAAGCTGAGCTCCGCGAACGCGGCCTTCGGGACCAGTCTGAGGTCCATTTCTGCTCGCCCATTGGCAGGGCGTTCACGATCGAGTCGGTCAGCGACATGGCCACGCCGGTCTTCGAGCAGAAGGGCATCGCGGTCCACACCTTCTTCAACGTCGAGGCAATAGATCCAGACCGCAAGGTCGTCCAGAGCCTCGAGGGGGAGGAGCTGCCGTACGACCTGCTAATTCTCGTTCCGCCACACCGCGGGGCGCAGTTCCTGATCGACTCTGGCCTGGCTCCGGCGCCGGGCGGTTGGCTGCCGACCGACCACCACACGCTTTTGGTTGGCGGACGTCCGAACGTCTATGCCATCGGCGATGCGACAGACCTGCCGCTGTCGAAGGCCGGCTCAACAGCCCACTTCGAGGCACCGATCATCGCCGAGCGGATCGCCGCTGCCGTCGAAGGCCGGGAGCCAGATGCCAAGCGTGGCAATTACAGCGGCCGGGTGATGTGCTTCTTCGAGATCGGCGACGGAAAGGGGACGTTGCTGCGCTTCGATTACGACCATCCACCAAAACCGCCGACGCCCAACCGGTTTTGGCACCTGGGCAAGATCCTGTTCAACAAGACGTATTGGCACACAGTTCCGCGCGGGCGGGTCTGACCGCGCAAGTCACGTGACGACGGCGGCTGGCAGCACGGCCACCGTCGTTCCCTTATGGGCCGGTTGCCTCCCGTCCGAAGGAAGTCTGGCCCTGTGCCCACGGGCGACCAGCGGCCAACCTTGAGACAACCTGAGAGGTCCTGTGCTGCAGGCTCTGCGCCGCGCAAGGACACAGACCGGAAAGGAAGGAACTGACCATGCGTCGGGTACTCGTGGTGCATCACGACATCGACCTCGCCGACCAGGAGGCGGACTCGCTGCGGCGTGAGGGCTTCGAGGTCGAGCAATGCAGCGGACCGAGTTCGTACAACTGCCCGGTTATGCGGGGCGAGCCTTGCGCAGCTGCCGCCAGGGCGGACGTACTCGTATATGACGTATGGGCAAGCGGTGAGGCAGGCGGCGCACAGGCCTTGATCAAGGGGCTCCGCGAGCTGCACCCCGATGTGCCGGTAGTGCTCACGGCCCCGGGCATCGAGCTTGATTGGGTCGAGACGACGGGACCCCACCGAGTCGTGCCCCTCGTTGGCGCTCCGACGGGTGCCCGACTACGGGTGGCCATCGAGGAGGCCCTGGCGGGCCAGGTCCAGAACGTCGGATCCCCGGCGCCGGAAGGGTGAGGAGGGTTTGTAGTGCCATGGCGAGCGGCCCGGACGGGCTGCTTGCGAGATTGGAGCGCAGCCACTGCGGCTCAGAGTTCGGCCGACAATAGCCCCGCCGAGCGATCAGGTCGGCTGAGACCGGCCCACCGAGATGGCGCGTCCGAGTCAGGAGACCAGAACGGAGCCGAAGCCCCCGGAGACCTCGATGTCCACTCGGTTCGGCGCTGTCTCGTAGTCCGGCGAGGCCCAGCCGCCTGCCGATGCCGGGAAGCGCGTCTCGTCCACCTTTGTCGAACCGAGCGCGACCTTTCCCCTGATCCGGGCGGCGACTCCACGTGGGACCTCCACGGCGACCTGAGCAAAGCCACACTCCACGCGTACGGACGTTTGGCCGGCGATCGGCAGTCTGAGGTGTGTCTCGGAGGCGCCCGTATGCAGCTCGAGCCGCCGGATGCGGAGTGCCGAAAGGTCGATGGTTGATCGATTGCCTCCCGTATCGAGGCGCAGATCCACCGGAATCTCCGCCGTCAGACCTACGTCCCAGCGGAGCCGACAGCCGGAAAGGACCGCCCGGCCTGGATCAACCGGTTCGAGCTCGAGCTTCCCCGACGCTGGCGACTTCTGGATGACGCCGCCCTCGAAATGGCCGGCGACAAGCATGCCTGGCTCAGCCGGGCCGATGGTCAGCTCGCCGCCGCCGAAACCGAGCCGCACTTCCCACGCCTCGAGATCCCCGAGCGGGATGGCGAGTGTCTCGTTGGGTGTCGATGTCATTGCCACGACTGGGCCCCTTTCTTCGTCGCTCGACGATCGCCGACGCAGCGCAAGGCGTTGCCGCCGCGCTCAGCGGATATCGTCCGTGCTAACGCTGTATTGCCGCCGGAGGTCGGGCTTCAGACGCTTCCGCCTCCGCCTTGGTCTGGTGCACAGTCCCGGGCGCGTGCTCCGGGGGTGCGTACACCGTGATCAAGCGCATCGGGCCGTCGCCGGTGTTAATGAAGTTGTGGCGCGTCCCGGCTCGGACGAACACCAGGTCGTTCGGCCCAACATGGGACGAGTCCCCGTCGAGCGTTGCCTCGCCGCTGCCGTCTATGAAGAGCAGTAGCTGATCGGTCCCGCCATGGACTTCGTCGCCGATATCGCCGCCAGGCGGAATCGTCATGACGACCACCTGCTCGTGTTCGCCCGTTAGCACCTCGCGACGGAATGCCTGGTTCGTCCAAGCCGACTGGAGGATGTCCACTCGGTTAGTTCCCTGCTGCGTCATTTCTTCTCCTTGCAATCCAAAACTCACGATGCGGTCAGGGCCTGATTGCGACCTTCAGAACGTTGTCCAACCGGTTGCTGAAGATCCGATACGCCTCGCCAATCTGGTCAAGCGAGAAGCGATGGGTGATCAGCGGCAGCGGGTCGAATCGACCTGTCTCGACCATGCACATCAGTCGCCCCATCCGCTCCTTGCCGCCGGGACAGAGCGTGGTCACGATGCCTCGATCGAGGCCCAGTCGCGGAAGTCACCCACTGGCAGGAAGCGCTTCCCGATCTGTCGCTCCAGCCAGCCAGCCTTGGTCAGGTCGGCCGTCGTCGGGTCGAACGATCCGGCGAAGACGGCGTGATCGCGCACGTCCAGCAGCCGGCGGAACTCGCCGATCTCGGCCGGGTCTGGCTGCGACCCGTGAACGTACTTCTCGCCGATGGGCCCGCTGCTGAACAGCCACGCGGAGCGGGGCGCGAGGACATCGACGTTCTCACGCACGAAAGCGACCGCCGGGCGCAGCCTGTGGCCGGCGTGGACGGCGCTGCCGATGACGTAGGCGTCGAAGCTGTCTTCCGCCAGCGGAGCAGACTCGTCATCCGCCGACCTCAGTTCCACGTCGACGTCCTGCTGACGGAGCGCGTCGCCGATCCGCTCGGCGATCCCTTTCGTGGAGCCGTAGTGGCTTGCATACACAACCAGGACGCGCACGGCTGTTTCTCTTTCCAGATAACTGGCTTGATCTACGCCGATGCTCGACCTCGCCGTTTGTGGAGGGTAGTGCCGCACGGACCCGCGCACATAGTCCGTTCGGCCCGAGCGTGAGTGATCCAGCCTCGCTGACCTGTCTGGGTTATCGTCATCGCGCAAGGCTGACGTCGATACGGTCGCGCTCGAATACCTCGCTGACTGAAACGGTGCGATCGTGACCAACGGTCCCCACGTATGTGCCATTTGGCGGTGCCGCGCGTGGAGGCACGAGTCGATCCTGTCTGCATGATCAAGTCAGCTCGCGCCCGACACGAGACCGGCATGCGCTTCGCGATCACGACCGGCAGTGGCCACTCACTCGCGATCGACAACGCCGATGGCGACACCGCCCCGCGGCCGGCGGAGCTGCTGTTGGCCGCGCAGGCGGGTTGCACCGCGCTCGATGTCGCCGCGATCCTGGCCAAGGGGCACCAGTCGTTCAGCTCGTACGAGGTATCGGTGACCGGCGAGCAGCGCGAGGATCGCCATCCTCACGTCTACGTGCGCATCGACACCGTCCACGAGTTCGACGGGGCGGACCTCGACGCCGTGGCCGTACGGCGGGCGATCGAGCTATCGGCGACGCGCTATTGCACGGTCTCCGCGATGTTGAGCGCCGGACCCGCCGAGATCCACCACCGCTACATGATCCGGCGCGCCGACGGCGGGCCAGACGAGAGCGGCGAGGTCGTCGTGACTGGTCCGGGCGACGATCCGGACGCCCCCGCAGGGCGCTCATCGGCAATGGCCGGGATCACGGCCTGGGCAACGCGATGATGAACTGGGGCTCGGGGCCGGTCGGCCCGCTCTGGATGCTCGGCGGACTCGCCTTCATGGTCGGTGTCGTGTTGGTCATCGTCTGGGCGGTCCAGCGAACCGGCGACGGGCCGGAGGACGATGCGCTGACCGCGCTGCGCGCTCGCTTCGCACGTGGCGAGATCGACGCCGGCGAGTTCGAGCAGATGCGCGGCGTCCTCGGGTCGACCGAGCGGCCGCGTGGGCGGGACCGGGTCGGCTTGATCGCGCTGCTGCTTATCGTCGGCGCGATGGTGGCCTGGATCCTGGCCAGCGCGATGGGGCCGGCTGGCTGGAACTGGGGAAGCGGAATGATGGGACCGGGCGGGATGATGGGCCCAATGATGGGCATCGGCGCGGCACCGACCGCACCGGCCGGGACGTCGATCCGGATGGCCGGCTCGCGGTTTGAGCCATCAGCCTTGGCGATCACCGTGGGCAGGAGTGTCTTCTGGTTCAACGACGACGCGCTGCCCCACACGATCTCGGCGACGGACGGATCGTGGGACTCCGGCAATCTCGCGCCCGGACAGGCCTACGAGCGTAGCTTCAACACGGCCGGCAGCTACCCGTACCTGTGCCGCTACCACCCCGGCATGGCTGGCATGATCGAGGCTACCGACGCGTAGGCAGGCCAGGTGGCGGTGCATTGCCGGCAACGGCCGTGTCGCGACCGCGGGCTACAGTCGCGGCGCAGCCGGCGGCGCC
>JBBDRY010000098.1:0-24965 GCA_040905225.1 Chloroflexota bacterium
CCGTCCGACTATGGCGCGGGCGATAGCACTCGCCTTCGATCGAAAGCGAGCCAGCCAACCCACACGACCAGGGCGACCAGTAGCCCGATACCCATGAAGGCGAGCGAGTGGACGCCGGTCATTGACATCAGGCTGGCCGACATCGTCGCGACGCCCAGTACCGCCAGCAGCCGGCTGACGACTCGCCGCTGGTCAAGCAGAAGGACGCCGACGCTCAGCACCCACGTGCCCAGGGTCAACGTGTCGAGCATCTGCCACAGCGCGAAGAAGACGATGTTGCGGACCATCTCGAACGACGTCGCGATCGCTGGCTGATCGACGGGCGCGGCTGTCGAATAGGCCTCCACCAGCGAGGATCCATAGATAGCCAGCACGGCCGCCCCGGTGGCGCCCACGAAGATGTAGGCCAGACCGGCAATCGTCCCCAGGTCAGCGAGCCAGGGCCGGATCGGCCGCAGCCGGCGGTGCAGGTAAAGGGCCAGCGGCACGAGCAGCAGGTACGAATAGAACATGTCGCCGATCGCGCCCCAGCGGAGCAGCGCGGCAGCCTCCGCTCCGCGACCCAGGATGGCGCTCGGCTCGCCGAATATCGACGCCTCGACGTCCCAGCCAAAGGCGGCGAAGAAGGCCAGGCTGGAGAGGATTCCTACCACGATTGCGAGCAGGACGCCGGCGACCGCGAGCCGGCGCAGCGCATCGATATCGCTCATCGAACCCTCCCTCTGATCGAGGCCTACACGGCCGACTTGATTGGCCGCAGGCCGATCATAGACAGCCGCGCTAAAGATTCACCCGCGCTACACTCTGCTACATGAGTAGTCAGCCGATCAGGATTGGCCAGCAAACGCTCGCCACCCTTCGAGCGAGGAGCAGACGAAAGGGCGAGCCGTTGTCGCGCATGGCCGAACGTTTTATCGAGGAAGGTCTCCGCACCGAAGGCCACCCCGGCATCTATTTTCGAGATGGGCCCGCGGGACGCCGGCCCGGCTTGTTGGGTGGGCCAGATGTCTGGGAGATCGTTGGCGCGTTGCGGACGGTCCAAGAGAAGGGCGAGGCGCGAATAGCCGCCTTGACCGAGCGCCTCGGCTTAACTGCGCCGCAAGTTCTCACGGCCGTCCGTTATTACGCCGAGTATCCCGAGGAGATTGACGCCTGGATCGCGGCCAACGGCGCCGAGGCGGAGGCCCTGGAAAGAACGTTGGAGCGTGAGCGCGAGCTGCTTGGTTGAGACTGCTGCTGGACGAGATGTATCGGACGTCGTTGCGTCCGAGCTGCGCGATCGAGGTCACGACGCCGTGTCCGTTCGTGAGACCACTCCTTCACTTGCCGGCGCACGACGAGGAAGTGCTCACTGGTGCCGTGAGCGAGAACCGAACGCTCGTAACCGAAAACGTACGCGACTTCCGGCCCCTAGAAGTGGCTCTGCTCGCCGATGGTGGTCACCATCATGGGATTGTTTACACGACGGATCGCCAGTTCCCACGCGGCGACCCACAGACTCTTGGGCGCCTGGTCCGGGCACTCGACGCGTTGTTGGGGGATCCGCCGCCGATACGGGACCGGTCAATCTTTCTTCGCTGAAGCGACGATGGCGAGGATCTCCGCGCCGTATTGGTCGAGCTTGACCGGGCCCATGCCTTTGATGCGCCGGAGTTGCGCCATCGAGTTCGGCCGATCGTCGGCGATGGCAGCGAGCATCGCGTCGTGGGCGACGACGTAGGCCGGCACGGCATCCTGTTCGCACGTTCGCGGCGCCATAGCTGACGGGCTTCGAGAAGCGGGCTGGTTGACGTCGATGGTTGGCGGCCGGGTCCGACCGCTGAGGGGATCGTGCGCACGGAGCGGGGCCGGATCTCGTCAACGAAGCGCGAAGGCTTCTTCGACCACGAAAGGGCGAGGTGCGTTCGCGCGCGGGTGATGCCGACGTAGAGCAGCCGCCGCTCCTCGGCTACCTGCTCGTCCGATTTGGCCTGGCGGATGGGCAGCATGCCCTCCTCCACTGCGGGCAGGAAGACGGCGTCCCATTCGAGCCCCTTCGCCCGATGGTAGGTAAGGCGCCTTATGTCGCGATGAACCTAACCGGCAGAGGAATCGGTCCGAAGTGGGCACCGCGAACACCGCGAGCTGCTCGCCGCGTGCCGCGAGCGAGACGAGAAACGGAAGGTAGGCCTGGTTCCGCCTCCACGTGGGCTCTACCGTGGATATTGGAGCGGCCTACCTGCCCGAGGGCTAACCCCGCGACTGACCAGGTCTAGTAGGCTCCCGGCGCGGAAACTACCCCGGGAAGCGCTCACGCCTGTAGCCCTGGACATTGAACGCACTGCCGGCTTTTGGGCCGTCGCCGCGATCCTCTTATCAAGACTCTTCAGTCAGCCATCCAGCTCTTCCAGTACGTCCCGCACCAGTACCCGATTGTGCCCTGCGCCCTGTGGTACTCGAGCCAGTTGCGCACCCAATTGAGCGATCGTGGATCCCCTTGACGAAGAGCAGGGTGGCCGAACTCCTGCCCAAGCACGAGCGACCGACCATCCGCTGCCTTGATGGTGGTGATCATCGGGTGGCGCTCCAGGAGCGGCTTTGTGATGGCCGCGTCCACAGCAACGTCAACGACGCCGGTCTCGAGCGCGGCCACAGGATCATCGACTTCGATGAGCGCGGCTCGCCCGAAGTGTCGACGTGCGATTTCTATTACTGACGAAGCCGTGGGCACGCCGACTGTCACGCCCTCTCGGTCGAGCTCACTGATCGTGCTCGCGGTATCAGACGAGCGCACGAGGGCCATGACGTCGTCAGGCAGCAACGGGCCAGCGAAGTCCAGCTTCAGGGCACGCTGCGGGAGATTGGTGTAGCTCATGAGCAGGTCGACGTCGCCTGAAAGCACGGCGTCCGCCATGAGTTCCCACGGGGTCTCGATCAGATCGAGATCGACCCCCAGGTCGTCGGCCATGATCCTGGCGAGCTCCGGCACGACGCCGCGCGGCTCACCGGTTCCGGGATCGCGATACCACTCGGGCGGCGGGCCTTCGTTCGGCGGATCCCACCACAGAACGGGTATGCGCAGCACGCCGCGCTCGCGGACCGCGTCGATCATCGATGCCGGCATCGGTCAATGAGCCATGAATGACAGCCACCAGTCCTCGGTCCAGTAGTCCAGGACGCCGTCCGCTCGTCGATAAGAGATCCACGAATTGAGGTAGTTCAGGAATCTCTGATCGCCGATCCTCACAGCGAAGTGGCCATACTCACGCGCCAGGACGACCTTCTGACCGTCCGCCTTGCGGATGAAGTCAATGTCCGGGCGCTGCTCCATCGCGACCTTGGTGACCGCGTCGGTGACGATGCCGTCGACCAGCCCTTCGGACACTGCTCGCCGGCCCTCGTTCTCGTCTTCGTATTCGATGATCTCCGCGTCCGGAAAGGACCAGCGAGCGGTGCCCACGCAGCTCGAACCCTTCCAGGCCGACAATCGTCGCCCCGGCTCCCGTAGCCGCTCGATCGTCAGGCCGCTATCGCGGCGCACGATGGCCACCACCTCGAAGGCCATCAGCCGATTGGAGAACTCCATCTCCAGTGCGCGGGCCGGTGTCAGGCTCGGTTTCGGCAACAGGTCGACGTCACCGCGGAACAGGGCAGCGAACTGATCCTCCCAGGCGACGTTGACCCACTCCGGTTGAACCCCGAGATCCGAGGCCAGGATTTTGCCGATCTCGATCGCAATGCCCTGCGCTTCGCCATCTCCGTCGATCCAAAATTCGGGTGGAAATCCGGTCTCCGGCGGAGGCGACCACGTCACGGCGATGCGGATGATGCCCCGCTCCAGTACCTCGTCCAGCTGTGAGCGCTGGCGCGTTGCGGTGGTGACCATTCGTGTCCCTCTCTATGCGCTGGTCAAACGAGCGCGGCCCGGATCTGCCCCAGAAGACGGATCGAGGCCGCGGTTCGTTCGTGGTCGACAACCGGATACTTCGTCCGGAACATGACGTGGAGTCCCTCGCCTACGATTTCCCGCAAGCGTTTGAACCGCGGAATGAGTTCATCGGGCGTGCCGACCCAAATCTCGCCGCGCCGCTGCGCGATCTCTGCACTGGTCATCTGATCGGGATGCCAACGGGCGTACGTCTCTGGCGGCAGGCCATACCACGAGCCGTAGACACGCCTCGTGAGCATGTACGACTCCTTGACCTGATCCCAGGCGTCGTCGGCACTCTTCTCGGAGATGAAGCCTCCGATGGTCATCGCGAACGTTCGCCCGTCGAACGTCTTTCCCTGGTGCGCCAGCGCTGCGCGGTAGTCGTCGACCATCTCCTGCACGCGCACGAAGAGGTCGCGATTTTGCCCCGTCTTGCCGAAGGATTTTGAATCCGTTCCGCCGTCCATGATGAATCCATCGGCGAGTCGGGACGCTCGCTCAACAGCCTTGGTGATGTAGCCGCCGTAGAGAATTGGCGGTCCGCCTTCCTGCAACGGCTTGGGGTGGACGGGCACTTCGGTGAATTGCCATTCCTTTCCGTGAAAGGTCAGCGGCTCAGGGGCCCATGCCAGCCGAAGAATTTGCATCAACTCCTCGGTCATGCGTACTCGGCGGGAACGGGCGACGTTGAAGCCTGCGTACTCAGGGTCGCGATAGCCGAGACCCACTCCAACCATGAGCCGGCCGCCGGACAGGACATCTACCATCGCGGCGTCCTCGGCGAGCCGAACCGGGTTCCACAGCGGGCCGAGGACCACCGATGGACCGATCGTGATCCGGGATGTGACAGCGGCAGTCGCCGCGCACATCGCCAGGACCGACGGGTTGTAGCCGTTTTCCAGGAAGTGGTGCTCTGAGTACCAAACGGAGTCGAGCCCGACCTCTTCGGCGAGCTGGGCCTGCGCCAGATCATTTCGGTAAACCTGCGTTCGGCTGATGCGCTCCTGCGCGAACCATTCACCGGTGTAGATGCCGAGGCCGATTTTCATCTTGCCCTCAACCCTGGTCGGCCATGAATGACTCCCACCAGTCGTCGCACCAGTAACCAAGCGTTCCCTGCGCATGCTGGTACTCGAGCCAGTTGTCGATCCAGTTGAGAAATCGAGCGTCACCGGGGCGAATGCTGGGATGGACGTATTCCCGAGACAGCACGATCAGTTGACCCCGCTCGTCGCGCAGCAACTGGAGCTTCGGATGTCGATCGAGGAAGATCTTGGTGACTGAGTCCGTGCAGACCGCGTCGGCCCTGCCCACCTCGACCTCGACTCGCGGCTCCGGGCTCTCGTACACCGTCGCGTGCGGGAAATGCTTCTCGGCCACCTGGGTAGTAGACGATCCATGCCAGGACGCGATCCTGACACCCTCCCGGTCAAAATCCTGCTTTGCTCGTGCCGCGTTATCGCTCCGGATCAGCAGTGACACTCGGTATTGCGTCAGTCGCCCGGAGGCGAATTCAACGTCGAGCGCTCGTTGGGGTGTGTTCACATGCTTTGGGCACATGTCGACGTCACCGGCCAACAGCGCGGGGATGTGTTTGGGCCACGGCAGGTCAACGCACTCGAGCTCGACCCTCAAGTCGTCGGCCATCAGCCCGCCGACGATTGGCGCTATGCCCCACGGCTTGCCGCTGTCGGGGTCGATATAGAACTCGGGCGGGAAGCCCGACGAAGGTGGATCGCTGAACTGGACCGGGATTCTGAAGCTGCCTCGCTCGAGGATTTCGTCGAGCGTCGAGCGGCGCGACTGTTCCATTTACCTCCTCCTGGACCGCGCTGATGCCATTCAGCGCAGGATCGATCTGACGGTTTCGATCACACGCTCGGTCGAGGGGAGCACGGCTCGCTCCAGGTCCTCGGCGAACGGCAGCGGAACATTGCCCGCAGCCACCCGCTTGATGGGTGCGTCGAGATGGTCGAACGCCTCGTCGGCGACGATGGATGCCACGGTCGCGCCCCAACCGCCCGCGTAGGGGTTTTCTTCAACGATGACCAGACGGCTTGTCGCGCGCACCGATGCGAGGACGGCCGTTGCATCGAGCGGTACCAGGCAGCGCAGATCGATGACTTCAGCCTCGATGCCGTCGCGGGCTAGCTCGTCTGCGGCCTCCATGGCAAGGCGAACTGTTGCGGCGAGGGCGACGAGGGTGACGGCATCCCCAGTCCTGCGCACCGCCGCCTGACCCAGCGGTACAACGTGTCCCTCCGGAGGGCTCTCACCCTTTTGCGCGAATAGCGCCTTGTGCTCGAAGAACAGCACCGGATCGTCGCAGCGGATCGCGCTGGCCATCAGACCTACGACGTCAGAAGGATCTGATGGCGCGACGACCTTCAGGCCGGGCACTGCGAGAGCCCAATTTTCGACGGCCTGTGAGTGTTGAGCGCCGAATCCGAGCCAGCCGCCGTTCGCAGTCCTGACCACCATCGGAATGGTGAATTGGCCCGCCGACATGTACCGGATCTTGGCCGCCTCGTTGGCGATTTGATCCCAGCAGGTAGCCAGAAAGTCGGAGAACATGATCTCGGCTACCGGACGCATGCCGGTCATGGCAGCGCCGATGGCAGCGCCGATGATGGCCTGCTCCGAGATCGGCGTGTCCCAGATCCGTTCAGGTCCGAACTCCTCGAAGAGCCCTTCGGTCGTCTTGAATACGCCGCCTGCGGCGCCAATGTCTTCGCCCAGGCAAACAACGCGGTCGTCCATCCGCATCTCGCGCGCGATGCCCTCAGCCACAGCGGCTCGGTACGTGATCATGTCCGCCACTCCGAGGCTCCATCGGCATAGGTGTCGGTCCACGCGGCCGCAAGATCGGTGGCGGGCCACGTAATGGCGAGCTCCACTGCTCGCGACACATCCGCGTCAATCTCGGCGTCGAGCCCGTCGAGGTGCGAGTTTTCGATCCCGGAATCCTCGAGCCGGCGTCGAGCCACGAGAAGCGGATCACGGGCCTGCCAGGCTTCGAGCTCGCCAGCTGGCCGGTATTTGGCGGGGTCCGCGCGCGAGTGGCCGGTCAGGCGATACGTGAGCGCTTCGATGAGGCTCGGGCCGCTCCCGGCTCTGGCCCGGTCGATCGCTCGCGAGGCTGCCTCGTTGACGGCCACCACGTCGTTTCCGTCGATCAGCTCTGAAGTCATGCCGTACGCCGGTGCTCGGTCGTGCGCTGGATGCTCGACCGGGATCACCGAAGCGATGGGGGTGTACTCCATGTACAGGTTGTTCTCGCACACGAACACGACCGGCAGCCGCCAAACGGCGGCCAGATTCAGAGCCTCGTGGAAGGCGCCGATATTGGTGGCTCCATCGCCCATGAAAGCGACCGTGACCTGGTCGGTCTTGCGAAGCTTGGCGGACCAGGCGGCCCCACACGCAATCGGCAACTGGGCGCCAACGATGGCGTAGGAGCCGAGCATCCCATGGGCGGCGCTCGTCAGATGCATCGAGCCACCCTTGCCCCCACATAATCCGTCTCCGCGGCCCAGAAGCTCGGCCATCGAGGCCTCAACGGACGCTCCCCTGGCGAGGACGTGGTGATGGCCGCGGTACGTGGCTAGGACGTAGTCGTCTGCGCGGAGTGCCGCACTGACACCGACGGCCACTGCCTCCTGTCCTATTGCGAGGTGGGTCGTGCCCTTGACCAGCCCGCGCAGAAACAGGGCGTAGGCCGCCTCTTCGAATGCGCGGATCCGGCGCATCTCTCCGTATCGCGCGACCAACCAGTCGGTGGAACCGGGCTGCTCGGACTCGCTGGCGACCAAGAGCTTTCCCCTTCCGACGCGGCCGCATATAGCGGTGCTGAACGGTGGACAGTCTCACTGTACAGACGCTGCCAAGCAGCGTCAACGATCTAGGGCATGCGCTGATTCGGACCGTTGCGCTCAAGAACGAGCCAGACCGCGACAGTCTCGATGTCGCCATCGTTGCGCAGCTGGTGCGGCGTCGTCGCGTCGAAGGCAACAGAATCGCCCGCTTCGAGAACGTACTCCGAAAACGACAACCGAACCGTCAGTCGACCACTGAGCACGATGCCGTAATCGCGTCCGCCGTGCCGTTGGAGTCGGTCCGATGACACGGCGCCGGCGGGATAGTGGATCTCCATGAACTCGAGCCCGTTTTCTTCCCTGGGTACCAAGCTTTCCCACGCCACACCGTGTTCCAGGCGGATGCGCGATCGACTGTGCCTCCGGACGACGGGTGCTGAAGCAACCGGCGCGCGGGAGGCGGGCGCCGTGTCCTCGTCGTGTCCGAAGAAAAATGGAAGCGGCTTATCAAGTGCTCCGGCCACGGCGAACAGCGTCTCGACCGAAGGGTTGATACGGCCGGTCTCGATCTGGCTGAGGAGGCTGGCTGTCACATCTGCACGAGCGGCGAGCGCGCGCAGGCTGAGTCCGCGCTCCGTTCTCGCTAAGCGGAGGCGGCGACCAATCTCGCGGCTACGAGGCGCGCCTGCGGGTTGCCCGACAGGCTGTTCCATCTGGCTCGTGATCCCTCCACGTGTCTACGCTCGTGAGCTGCCTATGTTCAGTGACAATACACTGACGATCGAACGGCTATCGCGCCTATTGGGGGACAGTCAGAGGGACCAGTGACGACTTTGGAAGATGACCGAGGGGACATCCATTCCTCGGGCGAGCCCCTGGAGCTGGCATTGTTCGTCAAGATTGCCCATTCGGCGGTGGTCAGGACGCTGTGCGCCGCGCCCGCGATAAACGATCTCATCCTCGACGCCGAGCACGGCGCGTTCAGTGACGCCGAGCTCGAGACGCTGTGTGAGCTGATAACCCTGTCCGGCCGGCGCCCCGTCGTTCGCGTGGCAAGTCCCGATCCGCTGGCAGTTGGCCGTGCGCTGGACCGCGGAGCCCAGGGCGTCATGATCCCGCGTTCGGGCGGTCTCGACGACACACTCCGCGCGATCGAGGGCCTCCAGTTCGCTCCCAAGGGCCTACGCGGCTGGGATCCAACCAGCGCTGCATTTGGATACGGCGCGGGGCGCGATGGCCGCGGCGTGGGGCAGGCTCGCTGTTTCGTCCAGATCGAGACAAGCGGGGCCCTGCGCGATGCCGCAGACATTGCGGCCCTGCCGGCCGTCACCGACCTGTTCGTTGGCCCGGCTGATCTCGCCCGCGCGCTCGGCGCGGATGAAGGCATCTTTGGTCAGGCTGTGCTTGACGCGGTCGAAGACCTGGCCCGGCGCGTCCCTTCGGGGGCCGCACGGCTTGGACTCTTCGTCGACAGCGTCGAGCGCGGACACTGGGCGCGCAGCCTCGGTTACCGCTATTTGGCCGTCGGATCGGATGTCGGCTTGCTCAATCACGGAGCCCGCGCGGCAGAGGGTTTCCTGGCTTAAGGTGTCGCGGGTCATTCCCGCACCTGGCTCGTGATCGGGTCCGAAAACGGGACTGGACAACTGTTCAGTACGGCTGTACGTTCGCGCTTGTCGTCGAACCGGAGAGCAGATGACGCGACAGACGCCGCTTAATCCATTTGGCCGCGAGATGACGGCATCGCCGGGCACGCAGATGGCCGTCGACTTCGAGGATCGCGTAGACGTCGTTCGCCTGCGGCGCGAGCGACTCCAAAAGGCTAAGGACAGCCTGACAGAGTCGGGACTGGCCGGGCTGCTGCTCTTCGATCAGAACAACATCAGGTACGTCACCGGCACACACATCGGTGAATGGGCACGCGACAAGATGGCGCGCTACGTATTCCTGCCTGCGGACGGCGATCCGATTCTGTGGGACTTCGGATCCGCTGCCGCGAGCCACCGCCGCTATGCCTCTTGGCTGCCCGAAAGCAGCTGGCGGGCAGGCGTGGCCAGCATGCGCGGTGCACTGCCGGCTGAAACGGGGATCGCCGATGCCATGGGCAAGCGCATTCACGAAGTCATGAGCGAGCACGGAGTCGCCGGCCAGCGGCTCGGGGTGGACATCCTGGACGTGCCCATTCTGCGTGCGCTGGAGTCAAACGGCGTCGTGGTGGAGGATGGTCAGCGTGTGATGCTCGGGGCCAGGCGTCGCAAGACGATTGACGAGATCGCCTTTCTTGATCACGCCGCGGGCATGGTCGATGCCGTTTATGACCACATCTATCGCGAATGGCTGCGCCCAGGCGTCCGCGAGAACGACCTCGTCGCCGAGGCGAACCGATTGCTGTACGCACTCGGATCGGACGAGGTCGAAGCGATAAATGCTGTCTCCGGCGAACGTACCAGCCCGCATCCGCACGTCTTTGCCGACCGCCTCATCCGGCCCGGCGACACCGCGTACTTCGACATCATCCAGGCGTACAACGGGTATCGCACGTGCTATTACCGCACGTTCTCAGTGGGGTTTGCGTCGCCGGCGCAACTGGACGCCTACAAGCAGTGTCGCGAATGGATCGATCGGGCAATCGAGCTCGTCAGGCCAGGCCAGACCACGGACCGCATCGCGCTGGCGTGGCCTGCGGCCACGGACTTCGGCTTCTCCAGCGAGGAAGAGTGCTTCGGCCTGCAATTTGGCCACGGTGTCGGGCTTGCCCTGTGGGAACCCCCGATCATCTCGCGCCTGAATTCGCTGGATCACCCGATGGAGCTCGAGGAGGGCATGGTGATCGCGCTCGAGACGTTCTGCCCGGCCAAGGACGGCATGTCCGCGGCGCGCATCGAAGAGGAGGTCGTGATCACCAAGGACGGATGTGAGGTCATCACCAGGTTCCCGGCGAGCGACGCCTTGATCGCGGCACGGTACTGAGCGCGAGGTTGGTATGAAAGCGCTTAATCCGCTCGCCGTGGCCACACCCCACTCCGGGATCCGGGAAATCGTCAACATGGTCGTCGGACGCCCCGACGTGCTGCGCCTCGAAATCGGGCAGCCGAGCTTTGATCCGCCTGCACACGTAGCGGAGGCGGCATTGGCGGCGGCGCGACGTGGCGGAAGCGGATACACGGCCAGCGCGGGCATGCTCGCGCTGCGCGAGCTGCTCGTCGAGAAGCTCAAAACCGTCAACGGCATCGAAGCCAACCCCCAGGAGGTGACCGTTACCGTCGGCGCCGTAGGCGGCATCTCTCTGGCTCTGCTCGCCCTCTGTTCTGCGGGCGACGAGATCCTGGTTCCAGAGGTCGCATGGCCGAACTACGAGATGATGGCTATATGCCTCGGGCTCGTGGCACGTCCTTATCCCTGCGGGCGGGAGACCGGCTATCTCCCCGACCTCGCCGCGCTCGACCCACCCCCCGGACCGAGGACCAAGGTCCTCATCATCAACTCGCCGTCCAACCCGGCCGGTGTTGCATTCGACCGGCAGGCCATTGCTTCGGTGGCCGAGTTCGCCGACCTGCACGACCTCTGGCTGATCTCCGACGACACGTACGACCAACTGATCTACGAGGGCGAGTACGTCACGCCGTCCACGTTCGTCCGCGAGCCGCGGGTCATCAGCGCCTTCAGCTTCTCGAAGACCTATGCGATGCCCGGTTGGCGAGTGGGCTACATCGTCGCCGCGGAGGAGGTTTCGCAGCAGATCCAGAAACTCATGGAGCCGTTCGTGTCGTGCGCGCCATCCGTCTCGCAGCACGCGGCGATCGCAGCTCTCAGCGGACCACAGGATTGCGTGGCCGAAATGCGCGACGCCTATCGCCAGCGGCGGGACGCCGGGTTGGCTGTGCTGCGCCAGGCAGGTCGGGACGCCTACGTTCCGAGCGGCGCCTTCTACATGCTCTTGGACATCGGCGATACGGGCATGGATTCACGTTCGTTCGCGCTCCGTCTGCTGGAAGAGCAGTCCGTCGCCGTCGCACCGGGCGCCGCCTTCGGGCCCGCGGCCGAGGGGCTGGTGCGCGTGTGTTTCGCACCCGACGAAGCGATCGTCGCCGAGGGCCTGGAGCGCCTCGTGAGATTCGCCGAAAAACACAGCACCGCCAGAGTCGCCTGAGGTCAGGGAGGAGGGCATGAGATGGCTATTGATCAAGTCAGTGGAACCGGGGCGGCTTCGATGATCGCCATCATCGGCGTGCATCACGCTGCGGTGAACGTGCGCAACTGGGACGAGTCGGTGGCGTTCTACACCGATGTCCTCGGCTTGACTTTCCTTCTGGAAGGAGAGGCGACGGGCGAGGGGATCGAGGCCAACACCCACCTCGAAGGGGTACGACTCCGCTTCGCTATGTTCGCGGCCGGCGATAACCGATTCGAGCTCATCCAGTACTTGAGCCCGGAGGGGCGCCCAAACGACCGCGGCGTCAACGACACGGGCCAGACGCACATCGCCTTTGTCGTCGCAGACATCGACGAAGCCTTCAAAGACTTGAGCGCCAAGGGGGTCAAATTCAATGCGACCCCGATTCACATCGACAGTGGGCCGCTCGCGGGGTGCGCCTTCGCCTACTTCCCCGACCCGAACGGGGTGCTGCTGGAGATCTTCCAGGAGGCACCCAGTTGACCGGCCGCGGCCGGCGGGGAGGAGGGCTCGCCTATCAGTGACAACCCCAGATGGGAACGATTGTTGAGGACGACCTCTCCCGACCGCCCGCACGGCCGTGGCCCAGTCGTCAGTAAGCAGCAAGGAGGAGGAGCAGTGAGAAATCTTCAGCTGGTGGCGCTGGTCGCGACTTTCGGACTGGCGTTCGGTGCTTGCACATCGACGTCTCCGACGCCGTCCAGTACCCCGAACGCGGATGGAGTTGCGTCGGGCGGCACCCTGGCAGCTATCAAACAGCGCGGCGTCCTCAAGGTCGGCGCAGAGTGTCTCTACAAGGGAACCTGCTTCTACGATCCGGCCACCAACTCTCGACAGGGCTATGGCGTAGATCTGACGGATTTGCTGGCCACAGATCTGGGCGTAACCGTCGAGTGGGTCGATCTGGAATGGACGGCGCTAATCCCGGCCGTACAAACCGGCCAGATCGACGTGGTGACGATGGGCATGACCAAGACACCGGCGCGATCGCTGTCGGTGTTTATGAGCGACCCGATGGACTACTACCCCGTCGGGCTGGTACTCCACAAGGATGATCCGCTCAACGCAGAGACCGACATCAACACCGTTCTGGCGGCTCTCAATCAGCCCGACAAGACGATTACGTTCCTGCTGGGCGGCGCCCACGAGATCATCGTCGACAAGAACTTTCCGAACGCCACGAAGAAGGGTCTCGATTCAGCGCAGGCCTTCGAGGAGGTGGCATCAGGGCGTGCGAGCGCGATGGTCGTCGATACGGGTGACGCATGGGATTATGGCCAGAACAACGCAAACGCAGTTGTCTGGCAGAACCGCACCATCAGCAACCATCATGGATCCTTCGTCATCCGCTATGGCGACACTGAATTCCTCAACTATCTCAACAACTGGCTCGAGTACTACCGCGCCAACGGCACGCTTCGAGGCATGAAGAGTGCCTGGAACGCCGAGCGCGGGATCCCCGACGATCTAGCCGGTCTTCCGCCAGCGGAATGACCGAGGCAAATGCCAACGAGAAGGGAGGCTCTCGGCGACGAGAGCCTCCCTTCTGACACAGGCAGCCCGAGGGGCCGATGACAGAATCTGAAGGGTTCGTCCTCGAACTGAGGGACATTCACAAGTCGTTTGGCGATGTCCATGTTCTGCGCGGCATAGACCTGAAGGTTCGGCGCGGCGAGGTCGTGGCGATCATCGGTCCGAGCGGCAAGGGCAAGAGCACGCTCTTGAAATGCATCGACCTGCTCGAAGTGCCGGAGCAGGGCAGTGTCATCTTCATGGGCAAGGACTACGTTCCAAGCGCGCGCCACCGCGGGCTCAAGTTGCGCGCCAACGCCGATCTGAGGAATCTGCGCACGCACATTGGCATCGTCTTCCAGCAGTTCAATCTCTTTCCGCACCGAACGGTGGTGCAGAACGTGATGATGGCGCCCATGCTCGTGTTGGGGATGAAGGAGACGGAAGCGCGCGAGCGAAGCGTCGCCCAGCTCGAGAAGATGGGCCTGCAGGACAAAACCAACGCGTACCCATCCACCCTGTCCGGCGGCCAGCAGCAACGCGTGGCCATCGCCAGGGCGCTGGTTATGGAGCCGCAGCTGATGCTGTTCGACGAGGTGACCTCGGCACTGGACCCGGAGCTCGTGGGTGAGGTCGTGAATGAGATTCAGCGACTGGCGGAGGGTGGCATGACCATGCTCGTCGTCACCCATCACATTGGGTTCGCGCGCCATTCGGGCTCGCGACTGGTGTTCATCGACGAGGGCACCATCGTCGAGGAAGGGCCGCCGGGAGACATGTTGGATCACCCGCGGGAGGCCAGAACGCGGGAGTTTCTGCGCCGCATCCTGATCTAGAGGGCGATCTTGAGCCTTCGCTTCGATCTCGTATTAGAAAGCGCGGGATGGCTTGCCCAGGGGCTGGCCATGACGTACTTCGTGGCGCTGGTCTCGATTGTCGTGGGGCTGGCCTTGGGCTTGATATTCGCGACAGCCCGTTCGTCGAGCCTCCTGATCCTGCGTGCCCCGGCCATCGTCTACATCAACTTCTTCCGCGGCCTCCCGCTGATCGCGTTCCTGATCTGGCTCTATTTCGGAGTCACGGTTGCTTTCAACTTCCAACTGTCGGCACTCTCGGCGGGCATCGCATGTCTTTCGATCCAGGCCTCGGCTTACCTGGCGGAGATCTACCGAGCTGGTCTGCAGGCGATCCCGCAGGCACAGACTCAAGCCGCCCTCTCACTTGGGCTGACGCCGTGGCAGGCCTTCCGAACCGTCCGTTTTCCACAAGCGCTGCGGGTGATCTTTCCGGCGATCGGCAATGAGTTCATCGGCCTCATCAAGGGTTCCGCGCTGGTATCGGTCCTTGGTGTCTTTGAACTCATGCGCTCGACGCAGCAGCGCGTTCTGTTCTACCAGTTGCCCCTCGAGTTCTACACGACGGCCGCACTCCTCTACATCATTTCGGGCATAGGCATTGGGCGGCTGTTCCTGATAATTGAACGTCGGATGCAGACGTGATGCGCCGGATCGCGGTCAGGTGCAGCTGTCGCGGGACGCGAACCTAGTGGGATATCAGCCGGACTTTGGGGCCGTCTTCGCCAACCTGGATGTGATCCTGGCGGGGCTGGTCATGACGTTTGTCCTAGCCATCGCCGCGATGTTCTCCGCGTTGATCCTGGGCCTGATTCTTGCCCTCATGCAGATGTCTACCTGGCGGCCCCTGCGGACCATTGGTGTTGCATATGTCCAGCTATTCCGTGGCACGCCGCTCTATATCTACCTTTTCTGGCTGTACTACAGCTTTGCCACCGTTAGCGGCATTCGCCTGACCGAGCTCACGGCCGGCATCATTTGCCTGGCCACGCTATACGGGGCGTACCTGGCGGAGATCAACCGGGGCGCTCTGCGCGCGATTCCCAGTACGCAATCACAGGCCGGTCTCGCCCTTGGTCTTTCGCCGTGGCAGAACTTCCGCCACGTCATCTTGCCCCAGGCAGTACGCATCGTGATTCCCCCGACCACGAATATGTTCGCGGGCGTGATCATGGACACGTCGCTCGTGTCAGCCATCGGCGTGGCCGAGCTGATACGCGTTACCCGCGTGGCTTCAAGCGAGACCTTCCGACCGTTCGAGATGTACACGGCTGCCGGGCTGATCTACGTCGTCGTTGTGCTCGGTGTCAGCGGTCTCAGCGCATGGCTGGAACGACGCTTGTCGTCACGTGACCGCGTGGCCCTGTCGGGTTCAAGACGGCTACGACGCGGAATTCTGTTCGGAGGGCTGCGCTCATAGCGCGCCGCAGCACCACATCATTCGGCGCCGATTTCCCGGTCGTGACGCTGACCGGCCGTTCGATGGCGCGCTCGATGACCCCGTTGGAGATCGTGGAGTCGCAGCGCGCCGCGTTTCTGGCGGCCGATGCGGGTTTGGTGGTGGCGCCCGAACGGCTGCGCATGAATGCAGAACGAGGCGAGGTTTTGATCATGCCCGCCTCCGCCGCCGCCACAGGACACTTTGGAGTGAAGATCCTCACCGGGTTCCCGGGCAATCCGGCGCGTGGACTGCCCGCCAACCAGGCAGTCGTGGTACTCGGCGATCTCGAATCGGGAGCCGTCCGGGCAATCCTCGATGGCACATGGATAACAGCTGCGCGGACCGGCGCCACGGCCGCTCTGGCCCTTGACGTCGCAGGGCCGAGGGAAATCCAAACTCTCGCGATCATGGGCTCAGGACCTGTGGCCGACTGGGCCATCCGGTGCTGCGTAGCCGTCCGACAGCCAGCCGAGGTTCGGATCTGGAGTCGCGCTCGCGAACATGCCGGAGCGCTCGCCACCCGCGTGCGCCGCCACGTTCCGCCAAACGTGCGCATCAGCGTCGTGGCAGACGCAATCGACGCGGCCGCTGGAGCTGAAGCGATCGTGACCGCTACCCAGGCCGCGCGTCCGCTGCTTTCGGCTGCTGACGTCGCTTCCGCGGCCCATGTCTCTGCTATGGGGGGAGCTGAGCCCGCCTGGGAAATTCAAGCGGAACTGCTAGATCGCGCTGTGCTTATCACTGATTCGCCAGCAGCCTGGCGGGAGGCGTCGGACATAGCCCAGGCCAGGGGGCGCGCCGGACGAGATCCGTTGCTGCTGGGAGCCCTATGCCGCGATTCCAGCGCCCTGTCCGCTGTGAAGGGGACGCGACCAACGGTCTTCCGAGGAGTCGGCGTCGCATTTCAGGATTTGTACCTGGCGATCGCCGCGTTGGAGCGCCGTCTTCAATCCCCGTCGTGACTGCACACGCCCGTTCGCTTCGGCCGTCCGCAAGTCTGCTGGGCGTTGGGCTGGCACTGGGCGCAGCCGCCGGGTTTGCCTCCGGTCCCATCTGGGCTGTTCAGGCTTACGAGGGCGGACTCGATTGGCTGGCGGTACTCCTTTGGCGTTTCTCGATCGCGACTGCGGTGACGTGGGTGATCGTGCTGGCGACGCCGGCCGACCGCCGGGAGCTCATGGCACTCGAGCGACGCGAGGTGCTGCTACTCGCCGCCCTTGGCGTCATGTACATCGCCAACGCGGGCAGCTATTACGTGGCCGTAGAGCGAATCCCTGCGTCAACGGCTGTCCTCGTGTCCCACTCGAGTCTGGCTATGATCGCGGTCCTATCACTCCGCTTCGGTCGCCCGCTGAGCGGCCGAAGGGCGTGGCTGGGGCTGGTGCTGGCCGGGGTGGGGGTAGCCATCGTCGTCGGCGCCCCAGGCGGCGCGCTGGACCCGGTCGGACTCGCATTCGCATTCGCCTCGGCGGTTCTGCATGCGACCTGGGCCGTTATCGCGGCCCGCCGCGCGGGTGAGCGACGAGACGGTTCGGTCCGCGGCACGGGATCCGGGCCGGCAGTGGCGATCATGTTCCTTGCGTCAAGCATCGGTTTGCTTGCGCTCGCTCTTGTGCGCGGCGGTGGATCACTCGCATCCGTGATGCCTGGAGACGCTTGGCGATTCCTGTTGCCTTTCGGGCTCATCTCGGCACTCGGGATTCGGGCTTGGTACTCCGCAACCAGTCGAATCGGCGTGGCTCGGGTGTCGATCATCTCGACCACCGAACCGGCGATCACCATCGTCCTGGCGCTGCTGATCCTCTCGGAAACGTTCACTGCAGTGCAGGCGGTAGGCGCGCTTGCGATCGTTGTCGCCGTCGTCCTCGTCCGGCCCCCTGAACCCGAACCTATCCCTGATGAGGTAAGCACGCGCGCGGCCCAGGCTCCCGGAGGCCGTTAAGCAGATCGAGGGCTACGGACTTCGGGCGACGATCGCGAGGATTTCCGGGCCGTACTGGTCGAGCTTGACTGGGCCCATTCCCTTGACGCGCCGGAGTTGCGCCATCGAGTTCGGCCGGTCGTCGGCGATGGCCGCGAGCATCGCGTCGTGGGCGACGACGTAGGCGGGCACCGCGTCCTGCTTGGCACGCTCGCGGCGCCACAGCTGGAGGGCCTCGAGAAGCGGGCTGGATGACGGCGCGGCGCGCCCCGGTCCGGCCGACGAGGGAATCGTGCGAACGGCGTGCGGTCGGATCGTGTCGACAAAGCGCGACGGCTTCTTCGACCACGACAGAGATAGGTGCGTTCGCGCGCGGGTGATGCCGACGTAGAGCAGCCGCCGCTCCTCGGCCACCTGCTCGTCCGATTTCGCCTGGCGGATGGGCAGCATGCCCTCCTCCACTGCCGGCAGGAAGACCGCGTCCCATTCGAGCCCCTTCGCCCGATGGTAGGTCAGCAGGTTGACGCCAACGCCATGAGCAGCCGCCTCGGCCGCATCACGCCGATCGAGCTCAATCAGAAGTTCGGGTGCGCCGGTTGAGTCGTTCACCCAGATCAGGTCGGAGGCGATCGTCAGCACCAATTCGAGTGACGCGGCTCGTTCTCGGGCCTCATCGCCATCTGTCTCGGCTCCAGCCTCGTAGCCGAGCCGCTCCTTGAAGAGCACCCGCAGCGCGTCCAGAAGCGCGGCGCCCGACTCCGTCAGGTTTGCGCTTCGAATCAACCGGCGAGCGTCGCGGACCTCGGCGCGTTGGTAGAAACGCTGCCCGCGGACGGTGTAATCGATGCCCGCCCGGGTCAGCGCATCCTCGATCGGTGGCAGCTGCGCGTTGATCCGCACGAGGACCGCGATCTCGGATGATGCGACGCCGGTGGCCAGCAGCTTCCGGATGCCAGCGACCAGACCGTTGACCTCGACTTCCGGACCGGCAAAGGCGTTGATCGTCGGCTCAGGGCCTGTTGGTCGGCTGGTCGTAAGGGCGCCGCGTGGTCCTTTGGCTGTCAGTCGGTTGGCCCATTCGAGGACCTGCGGGGTCGATCGGTAGTTCTCGGTCAGTGCGATCGTCTGGGCGCCCGGGTGCGCTTCGGCAAAACGGAGCAGGTAGTCGGGCGTGGCGCCGGTGAAGGTGTAGATCGTCTGGTCGGGATCGCCGACGACCGCGAGGTCGCGCGACGCGCCGATCCACAGCTCGAGCAGGCGCTCCTGGAGCGGGTTCGTGTCCTGGTACTCGTCGACGCTGATCCAGGTCTTCTGCGCTTGGACGGTGCGGGCGGCCTCTTGGTCTGATTCGAGCAGCTCGACCGTCAGCGCGAGCATGTCCTCGAAGTCGACCCGCTTGGCGCGGTCTTTGGCGCGCTCGTAGTCGGCGTAGATGCGCGCGAAGAGGTCGGCCGGGATGGGCGCCCGGTCTGGGGCTTGCTGCTCCCAGCGCTCGGCCGAGATGCGGCGGACCTTGGCCCACTCGATCGCGTCGGCGATGTCCTTGCTCGGCGTGAAGCGGTAGTGGCCGGGCAGGCTTCTGGCCAGGGGTCTGATTAGTGGGAGCTTGGAGTCGAGGATCTGGGGCGGGTCCTCGCCACCGTGGCGGCTGGGCCAGAAATGGCGGAGCTGTCGGACGGCGTGCGAGTGGAAGGTGCGGGCCATCACCTGCGGGTGACCGAGAGAGGACATGCGGTCGACCATCTCGGTGGCGGCCTTGTCGGTGAAGGTCACGAGGAGGACCTTGCTGGCCGGGACCGAGCCGGTCTCGATGGCGTACGCCGCGCGCCGGCTGATGACGCGCGTCTTGCCGGTGCCTGCGCCGGCGAGGATGACGAGTGGACCACTGGTGGCCTGGGCAGCCGCGCGCTGAGCCTCGTTCAGGTCGTCGAGAAGCCGCTCAAGGGACCCCTGGCTCACTCGCCCGCTGCCTCCACGGCCCAGGCACGTAGCTCATCGGTAGTGCGGAAGCCGATCGACTCCAGCTGGGCGAGAGCCTCGGCGAGACTCCCGATTGCGCCGATCTGTCGAAGCCTGACCAGGATCGCCACGGTGCCGGTGAGCGGCAACCCACGTTGGTGGGCAATGCGTCGGGCATCCCGATCATCCAGTACGGCTACGCCACCCACGGAAGCGGCAAGCTCGATGGTTGCAACCTCGCCGGCGCCGAGGGCCAGGATCGCCTGCGCACGCTGCTCGATCGGCGGGTCGACGATCCGGATGGTATTCTCGTCGGCGGCCAGCCGGATTGCGTCCGCCCCGGGACGCGACTCCCCTGTCGCCTCATCGAAAACCCCCCGCGGGACCAGGAGTTGCCCGAACCGCCGGCCCACGCTTGCCAGAAGCTCAAGTTGGGCGAGCGCGATCAATCCGGCCGTGTCGATCACCAGCGGGCGACTCACTCGTCGAGTGTGCGCAGGTCCCCTGCCAGCTCGTCCTGCTTCTGTCGGAAGACATAGATACCACGGCTCCCCAGGTGCGTGATGAATGCCTCGATTGATGTGCCAGCCAAACGGGCGGCGCGACCAAGCGACATGCCTGCCTGGTCGAACAAGGTGGTGGCAAGGGTCAGGCGAACGTCGGGCTCATGCTCACCCAATCCGTGCAGCGACAGGAGCAGAGCCTCCGGATCGTCACGATTGGTGATCAGCACGGGCTGCTCGCGCGCTGCCCGAAGGGCCCGGGTGGGATTGTCCTTGAGGTCCCGAATTCCAACCGAACGCATGTTCCTACATTAGGTGGGAACATCTCCATAGTCAACCTGTGCGGCGGAACATGAGCTGAGACTACGGACGAGCACTTACTCCGGACTTATCGAATCTGTACAACTGCCTTCGAGTGGATCCAGATCGACGGCGGGTTGGCCGTTCGCTGGCGAACCAGATCCTGCCAGGACTTCGATCGCCAGTTGCTCAGCCGGATTGGGTTGCCCGTTTTGGGGTTGTGCTGGAGCTGCTTCGCTTCGTCGAGCGAAACGGCATGTCGGAGTCGATCCGCGCGATCGAGTCCCGCCGAGTGATGGAATCCCTGATTGACAGAATCACCAACGAGGGACTTCCGCAGCCCAACGTCGACGCCTTCGGCGAGGCATTCGCAGCGGCATTTGATCGGTGGCTCGTCGACCTGGTGTACTGGCTCAGGCTGCCAAGTCGACCGTAGCGCGGACGAACGGAAGGACCGGCGCAGAAGGGAGTGAAGCCGTTCCTGCTTCGATGGCGCCGGATACGGCAACCAGGGCCGGCGAGCTCGGGCATTCGGAGAGATCGGCCGGAATGGGTGCCCGATCAGCGCCCTCGGCCTCCCAGCCATTACTTCCTGGAAGTCGACGCCGCTGATGATTTCCCACGACGCTTGCGTCGCTCTCGAAGCACGCGACGGAGTGTCTGGTTCACGGATTCCGAGTCAGGGAACTCCTCGAGGAGGTCGGGGTCCAGCAGAACGACGTTCGTCCCCTGCTGGTAGCGCTCGTAGTACTTGCCAACGACGCCGCCCGTGCTGAAGTCGTACTCAGCGCGCATGTCATCGTCCCCGTTCATGGTCTCGTCGCTCACGTCTGGTGGCCATTCTCGCATTGATGATGCGCACCGCACGGTGGCGCTCCGCGTGCGAAACGACAAGTAGGCGGCCCATCTCCGAATAGCCGATCGTGAGCTCTCGATACTCCTCTTCCGAATGGTCTGGGTCGGGGAACGTGGCCGCCAGCGGATCCCCGAATACCGACTTTGCCTCCTCGAAGTAAACGTCGTGCTTGCGAAGATTTAGCTCCGCTTTCTCGGGATCCCACGTGACGTAGAGCTGCATCCGGATACTCCCGAGCGACGACTGCCACGCTGCGATACTCGGGACGGCCGCTTATCACGGACTTAGCGCAGGGTTCACTCGCGTGTGGCGCCGGTGAAGGTGTAGATCGTCTGGTCGGGATCGCCGACGACCGCTAGGTCGCGCGACTCGCCGAGTCCATAGCTCAAGCAGGCGCTCCTGGAGCGGGTTCGTGTCCTGGTACTCGTCGAACGCTGATGCCCGAGAGAGTCGGTCCTCGTCGCCTGGAATCCCTGGTCACCGAAGAACCAGTCTGCGGAGGGCCTCCGCCAGCCAGGATTCGTAGGCCTCGGCCGACCAACCGTGAACGCCGACCAGCTCCGCGTAGATCTCGGGCAGCGTCAGCCCGTCGAGCACGGCCATGACCTCCCGCACATCGAGAGATGGCTCCAGTCCTGCGACCGACCCAGCCAGCCGGCCGATCCCCCGCCGGCGGGCGGACAGCACTGCCTCCACCTCGACGCGTATGGTCGGGTCCGTCGAGCCCGCTTCCAGGTGGATCGCCACGATGTCATGCCCGGTTTCCCAGCGGAGGCGGACGGATCGGGCGAACAGGTCCAGCGCCGCCGGTGGACTGGATGCGTCCAATGCGGCACGGAACGCGGCATCAGCCGCCGGGTCGGTGACGAGACCTTCGCGCAATTCGCGCAGGATGTTGGCCTTCGAGCCGAAGACCGCGTAAACCGTCTGAACGGCGACGCCAGCCGCGGCGGCGATCTCGCGCAGCGTCGTCGCTCCGTACCCGCGAGTTGCAAACAGGCCGCGCGCCGCCTCCGCGATCCGCCGCCTGGTCACGGCCGCACGCTCGGCACGCAGGCTCCCGGATGGGCTCTTGACACTCCGCATTCCGGTAGAGTACAACTCTATTTTGGTAGAGCGTCGCTCTATCGACCTGACAAACTGGGAGATCTGCCGTGTCGACCGAAAGAAACATCGCCACAACGCGCCGCCTGATCGAGGCGGGCTTCAGTGGCGGCAACCTGGCCGTCTGTGACGAGCTGGTCTCTGTCGACTGCGTCGAGCACCAGCGTGGGCTCAAGCCGGGTGTCGAGGGCGCCAAGGAAACGATTCGGACGCTGCACAACTGGTTCAGCGATTTCGAGCTGACGATCGTCGACCTCGTCGCGAGCGGCGACACCGTCTGGATCCGCAACCGGGCGACCGGAGTCGACACGGGCGGCGTCATGGGCCGGCCGCCGACGGGCCGCTCCTTCGAGATAACCGTCTTCGACGTGCTGCGCTTCGCCGACGACAGGCTCGTCGAGCATTGGGGCGTGCCGGACCAGCTCGGACTCCTGGTCCAGCTCGGGCTGTTCGGCCGGCCGCAGGGCGCGGCCGTCGCCTGAGGCGCCTGCGCGTCTGATGTAATCGGCCGCGAATGGGTGACAGGAAGGTGCGCGGCCTGGCCGGGTGATCAATCTTTTCCTGGCCGGCGACGTGATGATCGGTCGTGGTATCGACCAGGTCATGCCCCACTCCGTGGACCCGCGGCTGTTCGAGCACTACGTGCACAGCGCCGAGGACTACGTGCAGCTCGCGGAAAGGACGAGCGGCCCGATCCCACGGCCGGTTGACGCCGGGTACGTGTGGGGCGACGCGCTCGAAACGATCGAGGCGATGGGCCCCGACTGCCGGATAGTGAACCTGGAGACGACACTGACCACGAGTCCGGACGCCTGGCCGGCGAAGGAGATCCACTACCGCACGCATCCGGCCAACGTCGCTGTGCTGCGCGCGGCGCGGATCGACTGCTGCACGCTGGCCAACAACCATGCGCTGGACTGGGGCGAAGATGGGTTGCTCGAGACCCTCGACAGCCTGCATGCTGCCGGAGTCACCACCGCAGGTGCCGGTCAGAACCTTGCCGATGCGCGGGCGCCACAGATATTCGATCGGCCCGCTGGTCGGGTCATCGTCATCGCCTTTGCCTCCACGACCGGCGGTGTGCCGCGCGACTGGGCGGCGAGGGACGGACGGGCGGGCGTCGACGTCGTCAGCGGCTGGTCGGTCGGCGGCGCTGGACAGATCGCCGCTCGGTTGAGCACCATCAGGCGGGCCGGGGACGTGGTGGTCGCCTCCGTCCACTGGGGCTCGAACTGGGGTTATGACATTCCCGACGGGCAACGGCGCCTCGCCCACGCCCTGGTCGATGTCGGCGGCGTGGACATCGTCTTCGGTCACTCGTCGCACCACGCGCGACCCATCGAGTTCTACCGCGGCCGGCTGATCCTCTACGGCTGCGGCGACTTCATCACCGACTACGAGGGAATCGGGGGCTACGAGGAGTTCAGAAACGACCTCGTGCTGGCGTGGTTCGCGACAGTCGATCCCGAATCCGGCCAGACGGTCGCGCTGACCATGGCGCCGTTCCAACTGCGGCGGTTCCAATTGCTTCGTCCGCCGCAGGCCGACGTGGAGTGGCTGGCCAGCACTCTGGATCGCCACAGCCGCTCATTTGGCACTCGCGTCGATCCCACGCCCGGCGGCCTGATACGGGCCGATCCGATCCAGCCGTTGACGATGTAGCCTCCAGAAGCTACCTTTCGTTCATGCGCGCCGTCGGCCTGAAGATCCTCAAGAACCGGTTGAGCGAATACGTCCGGCTCGCCGAGTCAGGCGAAACCGTGCTCATCACCGACCGCGAACGAGTCGTGGCCGAGATCGTGCCGCCACGAGATGGCCGTGCGCCGCTGGTCCGCGATGCGATGCTGGCCGAGGGGGTGCGCAACGGCTGGCTGGCGCCGGCCTTGGGCGCGCCCGAGGAGTCCGTCCCACGCCGGCCGGTGGCCAAGCTCGATCTGTTGCTCGCGGAGCTCGAAACCGACCGCTCCGATCGGTGATCTACGTCGACAGTTCGGTCGTCCTCGCGCAGTTGCTGGCGGAGGACCGTTACCCCGACGCTTCCTTCTGGCAAGACGGACCCCTCGTTTCGAGCCGACTCCTGGAATACGAGGTCTGGACCAGGATCAACGGTCGAGGCTTGGCCTCAAGTCACGGCGACGACCTTCGTCTGCTGCTCGGCCGGCTGGCGTTTCTTGAACTCACGCCGCCCGTGCTCGCGCGCGCAATCGAGCCCTTCCCAACACCTGTTCGCACACTCGATGCGCTCCACCTCGCGTCGATCGAGTTTCTGCGCGGGCACGGCCAGCGTCCGCAGCTCGCGACCTACGACCGCCGTCTATCCGAGGCGGCCGTCGCGCTCGATATCTCTCTGGTAGTGCTGGCCTGATGAAGCTGCTCTTGGAGGCTTGAACGGGCCCAGTCCCCAATATCAAGCCCGGGTTTCGGCGTCGATGAAGCTCCGTCGATCTGTCAGGCGCGTTTACGTGCTGCCTGTTCCCGACGACTGTCGAGCTTGGCCTGAGAGGCGCGCACCTGGGATGGCGGCACGTGGATGGCGCGGTCTTCGTCGCCGTCGATGACGATGTCGTACCCGTTCTCGAGCCGCGTTGTCAGGCGGCCTCGCTCACTGACGGTGAA
>JBBDRY010000099.1:0-24506 GCA_040905225.1 Chloroflexota bacterium
GGCAAGACGGAGCAGGCGGCACTGGAGGCTTTCGTCGAGTACGGCCCGCGTTACGCAACCGTCGTCGAGCGAGTTTCAACCGGATTGACCCTGCCAAAGGCAGTGGGCGATCTCGAGATCGGGCTGCGGTTGAAAGGCGGGCCAGGGACCGAGTTCGGAGTGCCCTCAGCAATCGCCGATTTCGACCTCGCCCCGGTTACCGCCAGGCAGCTCGAGAGACTGGTCGAGCTCTTGCGCGCTGCATGGGCTGCGTTCAGCAGAGCGGCCTACATGGCCAGCGGTAAGCCGCTCAGCACTGGCCCGCGGGGCGGCGGGCGCGCGCTCGATAAGATCCGCGATCACGTGCGCGAGGCGGACGAGGCCTACATTGCGGGGCTAGGCGCGCGGGCGCCGCGCGGCGCCGACTGGCAACAGGTGCAGGATGCATTTGTCGATGCGCTCGGCGCCAAGGTCCGGGGCGAGCTACCCGACCGGGGGCCACGCGGCGGCGAGCGGTGGCCGGCGCGCTACGCGATCCGGCGTTCGGCATGGCATGCGCTCGATCACGCCTGGGAGATCGACGACCGCGCGAAGAGCTAGCCGCGACCGCGGCCCTCGCGCAATACGCTGCCGAGGATGAACAGCACGTTCTGCGGACGCTCTGCCAGCCGGCGCATGTAGTACGGGTACCACTGCGTTCCATACGGGACGTAGACGCGGACTGTCTGGCCAATTGCGACCAGGCGTTCCTGCAGGTCGCGCCGAATGCCATAGAGCATTTGGAACTCGTAGCGCTCCGGGCCGATGCCGTGCTCATCCACGAATTCCAGGGCGTGGTCGATCAGGCGGTCGTCATGCGTCGCGAGCCCTGGGTATCGACCGTGCAGCAAGAGTTGCTCCATCAGCCGCCTGTAGCTCTCGTCGACCTCTTCTCTGCTTTTGAATGCCACCTCGAGCGGCTCGTCGTAGGCGCCCTTGCACAGCCGGACGCGGATTTGACGTCTGTTGAGCTCCTCTACGTCGTCGGCCGACCGGCGCAGGTAGGACTGGATCACCGCGCCGACCTCGCGGTGGTCCTTGTTCAGATCGCGCACGACCTCGAGCGTTACCCCGGTCTTGGTGTGGTCCTCCATGTCGATCCGCACGAAGGCACCGACCTCGCGCGCACGAGCCACCACACGGCCGACGTTCTCGCGGCAGAAGTCGCGGTCGATGTCCAGGCCCATCTGGGTCAGCTTCAGGGACACGTTCGCGTCCAGGCCGCGGGCGGCGAGGGCATCGAGTGTCTCGATGTAGCGGTCGGCCGACGCCACGGCCATCTCGCGCGAGTCGACCGACTCGCCCAGTACGTCTACCGTCCAGGTCATTCCCTGAGCGCGGATCCGCTCGAGCGCGCCGAGCGCGTCTTCGAGCCTGTCGCCTGCCACGAACCTGCGCACCATCGCCCGTGTGAGCGGGAAGGCCGTGGCCAGCGCGGCCAGGGCGCGCCGGCGAGAGGCCCACAGGAAGAACGCTCGCGATATCCGGCTGGGCAAGTCCCGGACGTGAGTGCGCGCGGCTTCGGCCTGCGCCTGAGCCGCGCGCCGACGCTCGATCTCGGCAGCGATCGTCTCTGCCGGGATGACCCCATCGAGGCGCCCGCCAGGTTGCGGGTAGAGACGGCAGCCCAGGTTGATGGGCAGGTTCGCGGGGACCGGGACGACGTCGCGGCCGTCGATCCGGATCGTGGGCGACCCGTGGAAGCCCAGGCCCGCGGCGTGGTCGAGGTTGCTGACGTAGACCCGGTCGATCCGAGGCTCCGGCCCGTCCTCCGAAGTCAACGCCTGGCGCAGGATCTGTTCGGCGCGCTCGGCATGCGGGCAGTCGAGCGTGGCCAGCAGCTCGACTCTCAAGGTCTTTGGATCAGGTCGCCGCCAGGCAGTCGACGACTTCCGGCGGAAGGCCGGGTTGACCGCCATCTCCGTCGCCGGTCACGAAGTCGAATGGGATTCCGGACCATTGGCCGGGTAGGCCGATGTAGGTCTGCGGCTCACCTTCGCCGATGAAGCCCGTCCAGTCGGGTGACTCGTAGCCGAAGCTCTCCCACGGCGCGACGGCGGACACGCCGAGGATCTCGTCGGTGCGCTTCTCGATCAACCAACGGCCGCCGAAAGCCGCGTCGCTGACCAGGGCGGCACGGATGTACCAGCGCTCGACGACATCGAAGCGCGGCTCGATGACCCCGGGCGAATCGGGTCCTATGAAGTAGCGCATCTCCGTCACAGTCCACGGGCCGACCACTCCCATGTAGCCCTCGAGGATGGCGATGCCCTCGTCGTACTCGGGTGTGCCAGGGAGCGGGCCGACCCACCCGCTTACGCACCCGGGCGAGGGAGAGCCGAGGGCGATGGGCGTTCCGATCGGCGCTGGCGTGGGCGTGGTCAAGAGCAGCGGCGTGCTCGTCGGTGGTGGCTGCGGCGTGGCCGGTTCAATACTCGGCTCCGGGGTGGCCGGCTCGGGTGTCGGCTGCTCAGTCGGCTGATCTTCCGGCGGGAGCGTGGTCATCGCGATTGGCTCCTCGTAGCAGCCGGCCACGACGAAGGTCAACGCAATGGCGAGGGCGAGCAGCAACCGAGAACGTGGGGCAATGGAGACCATCAGTCTTTGGTTGTATCGGCCTCGAGGTTCCTGCCCAGCTCCTCGGTCCTGTGGAACGCGGCCCAGACAGCCTCGCTGAGGACCGTCCGTAACCGGCCCGACTCAAGCGCGTGCAGCGCCGCGGCGCTGGTGCCGCCGGGCGACGTGACCATGTTGCGCAGCTGGGCTGGGTGCATGCCGCTCGACTTGGCGAAGAGGGTGCTGCCTTCGAGCGTCTCGACCACAAGGTCGTGGGCCATGTGGCGCGGGAAGCCAAGATGGACAGCGGCGTCGATGAGCGCCTCCATCACAAGGAAGACGTAGGTAGGGCCGGTCCCGCTGACGGCGGTGGCCATCGCGACGAGCTTCTCGTCGTCCACCTCGAGCTGCACCCCGAGGCTGCTCAACAGCTCGCGTGCCTGCTCGCGCTGGTTCTCGGTAACGTCCGGCGTCGCGTACCAGACCGTAATGCCGCGGCCGAGCTGCGCCGGCGTGTTGGGCATGCTGCGCACGATCTGGTTGTGGCCGAGGACATTCGCCAGGGCGCGCGTCGTGGCGCCGGCGATGATGCTGATGACGAGCTTGCCGTCCTTCATGGCTGGCTGGATCTCGCGGCCAACGCGGACCAGCATCTGCGGCTTGATCGCGAGCACGACGACGTCGGCGTGCGCCACGGCGCTCGCGTTGTCCTCGACCGTTCGAATCGCGTAGCTGCTGATCAGCTCGGTCCGGCGTTCGGACCGCGGATGACTGGCGATGATCCGATCTGGCGCAACCTGCTTGCCCCGCAGCAATCCGGCGATCATGGCCTCCGCCATGACGCCCGATCCGATCGTGGCGATGGTTGCGTCCTTGAGCGACATGCGCCCGAGTATAGGAGCGTCGTCCGGGCGGTCTACGACGCTGCGGTCGCCTCACCGAGTAGGAAGAATCGGTGGGTTGTGCTGACCGACGCCGAGGTGAACCCGGCGCGCAGTGCGGCTCCCTCGAGCTCGGCTGGTTCGTAGTAGACCTTCGGGATCGTGAATTCGCGTCCGTCGGCTAGGCGACGCGTCGACATGTCGTCGGCTGGCGCGATTCCATCCTTTGCGCCCGAGCTTGGATCGCGGCGCGAGTCTATGAACGCAAATAGGCCACCTGGCTTGAGCCAGCGGCGGCAGATGTCAAGGAATTCCGGCAGGCGGCCGCGAGGTACGTGGCTCAACCAGAAGCCGCAGAAGAGTGCGTCGACCTGGCGCTCCGGCTCGGCCCACGCATCGCGCACGTGGATGTGCGCGGCCAGGCCATGGGCCAGCAGGCGATCGCGGGCTTTGTCCAGCGGCTCTTCCAGCGCGTCGTACAGCCACAGCTGGCCCTTGGACGCAAGGAGAGGCGACCACCAGCCGGTGCCGGCCGCCAGCTCGACGATCTCGCCTGAGATGGGGAGTTTGTCCAGCCACTGCGTCGCGGAGTCAAGGTCCGCGTTCCATGCGGCGTCCTCGATGACGCCGTGGCTGTAGCGGCCGCGGCGGAGATACCAGTCGTCGTACTCGGGCGCTCGCGCGGCGTAGTAGGCCCGCATGGCCACGTCGGCCGAGTCCACTGCGTCGGCCGCATCGGTCGCATCGGCCGCCGCTGCTTGGGCTCCCTGCGCAGGTTCAGATGCAGCGGACCGTCGGCGGAGGCCCTCGCGCAACCTGAAGCGCAGGAACTCGTTGTCCTGCGCCCGTCCGACGCAATCGGGGCAGAGCATCGACCAACCTTCGAGGTCCTCGTCTGTGCGGGTCCGATGCGGCCTGCCGCACCACAGGCAGTTGAACGAGGCATGGAAGCCATCGACGCCGAGATCCGGAGCGCGAGCGTTCATCTCACCTCAACCGGCAGCCAGGCGTCGTCGGGCAGCGCCTCGCCGACGAAGCCCGGGTCGAACAGCTCGGCCAACAGCGCGACCCCGTCGATTGTGCGCGGCCCGGGGCGGCTGAAGTACGCCGAGCCGTCGAGGGCGTAGGTCTCGCCGTTTCGGACGGCAGGCAGGTCGTCGATCCACGCCGGTCTGGTCTGCCGGCCCAAGCGCCATTCGTAGGCCGTGCGGCTGGCGTCGAAACCGCACGGGATCAACATGAGCTGCTCGGGCTCGACGTCGCGGACCTGCTCCCACGTCGTCTCGGTTGCCGGCTCGCCAATGCGGCCCAGGAGGTCCCAGCCACCGGCGCGCCTGACCTGCTCGGGTACCCAGTGGCCCGAGGCAAACGGAGGATCGAGCCATTCGAGGCAGACCACGCGCCGAGCTGGGATGCCCTCCAGGCGGCGTTCCAGGACGCGGTTCTCAATGCGCGCCAGTCGATCGCGCAGGATCTCGATCAGTCCGACCGCCTCATCTTCGGCCTCTGCCATCGCCCCGACCGTCGAGATCGTGTTGAAGATGCCCTCGATCGACGTTGGTTCCAGGCTCACCACGGTGCTGTCTGCATCGAGGCGTTTTACCGCGTCGGCGACCTCGCGATAGCTCACCGCGCAGACCGTGCACAGCTCCTGGGTGAGGATCAGGTCCGCCCGCGCTGCGGCGAGCGCTTCGAGGTCGAGCTTGTATATGGAGCTTCCGCCGTGGATGGAAGCCGCGACACGGGCGTTGATCTCGCGACTCGTGGCGGAAGCCGTCGCACCAACGTCTGAGGTCACAACAGGAACCGCAGTGGCCTCGGGCGGGTAGTCGCATTCGTGCGTTCGGCCGACGAGCTCGTCGCCCAGCCCCAGGGCGAAGACGATCTCTGTTGCCGACGGAAGGAGGGAGACGATGCGCACGTTCTTGTCTGCGATTAGGTGGCGATCAGCCAGAAGCCCCGATTCAGCCGATCAGGCGACTGGCTTCCACTCGTCGATCGTTGCACGGGCGGAGTCCTTGTCCTTGAACCAGCGCGCATCGAGCTCCGTGTACTGGGCCCATTCGGCCGGCACTGAGTCTTCCGGGAAGATGGCGTTGACCGGGCATTCCGGCTCGCACGCGCCGCAGTCAATGCACTCGTCGGGGTCGATGTACAGCTTCCGATCCGGGCCGCGTTCGAAGTGGATGCAATCGACCGGGCAAACGGCCACGCACGACTCGTCGAGAACGTCGATGCACGGCTCAGCAATCACGTACGTCATGGTGGTTAACAGTTTCCTCCGCCGGGGCAGATTGTGCTTCGCCGTCCGCGGCCGGCTGCGCGCGAAGCCTGTACGGGCCGCCATGTTAACGGGAGATCGCGCCCCTCAAGGGTTTGTCAGCAGGACCTGGCCGACCATTCCGCGCTCCGCGTGCCCGGGCAGGTGGCAGACCAGCTGCAGGCCATCCGTGGAGGGGACTCGGTAGTCGACTACCGCCGATCCACCCGACGCCACCAGCAGCCGCAGGCCACCGGTACCGGGAGCGACGCTCGCTGGAGGCGCCGTGGCAAATGGCCCTGGCGCCGTTGCCTGCGCATCTGCCTCACTCCAACGCGATTGAACGGAGGCGTCACCAAGGACCAGGTCATGCCCCACCAGCCCGGCGTTCACCACCGTGAACCGGACCGTCTCGCCCGGGACGAGGTACAGCGGCGTCGGATCGAAGCGGTAGTCGCGCATGATCACGTTGATCGCCCGCGGTGCATCTAGCGTGCCGGGTCGCGACAGATCCGGAACGGCCGCCGGTGCCGTCGCCAGGGCCGCGTTCAGTAGCACCAGTGCAACGGCGATGCCCAGCCCGATGACGAGCAGGAGCACGGGCGTACGCGATGCGCTCCTCGGTACGTCAGGGACGGCTGATGGGTCTGGCGCCGGCACCTCCTGACTTTAGGTCCATCGCAGCGAACCGCTCTCAGGCCCGGGCGCCGTAGCCCCATCGGAACGGGGCGAGGTAGCGCGGATCAGCCGGTGAGCTGTCGACCGTCGCCGCGCCGATGAACACGGCGAACGCGAGAAGGGCCAGACAAGCGAGGACGATCGCCACGACGGCGACCAATGCGAGTGCCTGCTTGCGGCCGAGGCGGTAGGGAAGCAACGATGCGGCGCCCATGACTCTCCATTAGTGCACCTGATTCGGCGGGACAGCCGGCCGGCAGACGGACGCCGATCGACTGAGCGAATCTACGAATCCACGCTCATCAGCCGCTCATCGCCCAATTCATTCCCGCTTACTCCGTCATGTGGACAAACGTCGATCAGCACGTACATTTCGCGGAACAGTCATGAACGCACGATCCGCATGACAGACCGTTTCGTCACGCGCGGCTTCGTCGGCCGGCGGCGCGCGCCCGAACGCGGCCAGCGCATCCTGCCGGGCCAGTACCTGACCAACGATTTCCCGGTCCTCTCGGCCGGCCCGACGCCGCACACGCCCCTGGCCGATTGGAGCTTCCGGATCGAGGGGCTCGTCGACCAACCTGTTTCGTGGACGTGGGAGGAGTTCAACGCCCTGCCCTCGCGCGAGTTCATGGTCGACATCAGCTGCGTCACCAAATGGACGAAGCTCGACATGCGCTGGCACGGTGTGAGCGTGGACACGTTGCTGGAACGGGTCGACCTCAATCGAAAAGAGGCCTTTGTCATCGCGTTCAGCGATGGTGGCTACACGACCAACCTGCCGATCGCAGACATGGTCAACGACCAAGCCTTTGTTGCTTACGGCTATGACGACAAGCCGCTCGCGCCCGAGCATGGTGGGCCGGCGCGGCTCGTCGTCCCGCACCTGTACTTCTGGAAGAGCGCCAAGTGGGTGCGCGGCCTGCGCATCGTGGACCGCGATCAACCGGGCTTCTGGGAATCATTCGGCTACCACAACCGCGGCGACCCATGGCTCGAAGAGCGGTACAGCGGCGATTGAGCACAACATTTCCCACGAACGCCACTCGTTAGCTGGACAAATGGCGACCTTGAATTGGCAGATCGCGACAGTCACCGCCGTGCGCGACGAGACACCGCGCGTGAAGACGCTGTCGCTGCTGGTCCCCGGATGGCAGAGCCACCGACCGGGACAGCACGTCGACATCCGATTAACCGCCGAGGATGGCTACCAGGCGCAGCGAAGCTACTCGATCGCCTCGGCGCCAAACGAGCAGCCAGTGATCGATCTCAGCGTGGAGCGTGTCGAGGACGGCGAGGTTTCGCCGTTTCTTCACGACGAGGTGGTCGTTGGCGACCGATTCGAGGTGCGCGGGCCAATCGGCGGGTATTTCGTGTGGGACGGCGCCGCGACCGACCCGCTGCTGCTGGTCGCCGGCGGATCGGGGGTGGTCCCGCTGATGGCGATGGTTCGGCATCGGTCACATATCGGCGCCGCGGTCCCGTGCACGCTGCTCTACAGCTCGCGCACGCCGGACGACATCATCTACGCCGATGAGCTCGCCAGGCTCGGTGGCCGCGACGACGGCCTGCGCGTCATCCACGCCCTGACGAGGGTTCAGGCCGCGGGCTGGACGGGCTACTCTCGGCGCATCGATATGCGGATGCTCGGAGAGGTCCTCGAAGGAACGGGCCGAATGGCCCAGGCGTTCGTTTGCGGCCCTACGCCACTGGTCGAGAGCGTCGCGGAGAGCCTCGTCAATATCGGCCTGGCCCCCGGTCAGGTCCGGACCGAACGCTTCGGACCAACCGGGGCCTGAGCAGGAGCCTGACGATGACCGATCAGAGCAACCAATCTGTCGAGCTCGATCACGAGGCGTCCGACTATGAGGGTGCCGACCCGCTCACGCTCGACGCCAATGCCACCGCGGGCATGTTGATGGAGATCTTCGGCACGGAGATGACCGTCGCTGCCAGCCGCTGCACGCACTGCGGAAACCGCGCTCAAGTTGGATCGCTGCGCGCCTATGTGCACGCGCCAGGGATCGTGCTGCGTTGCAGCACCTGCACCGAGGTGGTCTTGCGCATCATGCGCCGCCCCGACGGGAGCTACCTGGTCGACGCGCGGGGAGCTGCCTACATCCGCATGTAAGCCGCACGACCCGTACCGAACGCTGTCGGATGTTGCGCTTGTTCTCCGTGTGAGAAGTAACGGCCAACCTGGGTCGGTCTCCTCTCCACCGAGCGGGCGGAGGGGGCTAATTCTGGCTACCGGTTCTCAGCCCACGAACAAGCGGCCAGATTTGGCCCCCAAAACGCTCGCAACCTCGCCGTTACTTCTCGGGGGGAGAACAAACTCCGACGAATTTCGCCAACAGCGAGCCATCAGCCGGAGTGGGCGCCCATGTCGTGCGCACCCTCGGGCTTGTAGGACGGATCCAGGAAGCGCTCGGGCTCATCCTCGAAGTCGAGCTGGCAGCCACGAGAGCAGAAGTAATAGGTTTCGCCGCCATGCTCGGCCTTGGGCGCGGTCTTCGGATCGACCATCATCCAGCACACCGGATCGCGCGCCATCGTCATTTGTAGGTTCCAATCCACGACCATTACCTCTAAGCGTGTTGATCGAGCATAGCCACACTTGCCAGCCGATATGCTCGCGCGGCAATGAGTCAGGAAAAGCGACCGCCCAACAAAGCCACAGAGGACCGCAAGCTCCTCCGGACCCAGCCGTACGCTGACACCTCGTTCCTCGACAGTGACGCGTGGCGCGCGTTGCGGATCATGGGTGAGTTCGTCGAGGGCTTCGACTCGCTTGCCGAGCTGGGCCCGGCCGTAAGCATCTTCGGATCGGCGCGTATCAAGTCCGACGATCCCACCTACAAGGCGGCCGAAGAGCTGGCTGGAATGTTCGCCAGGCGCGGCATCACCGTCATCACCGGCGGTGGCCCGGGGATCATGGAGGCAGCCAACAAGGGCGCGGCTGAGGCCGGCGGCGTCTCAGTCGGCCTGGGCATCGAGCTGCCGCACGAGCAGGGCATCAACAAGTGGTGCAACCTCGCGCTGAACTTCCGCTACTTCTTCGTGCGCAAGACGATGTTCGTCAAGTACGCACAGGGGTTCGTCATCTTTCCGGGTGGCTTCGGGACGTTCGATGAGCTGTTCGAGTCACTGACGCTCGTCCAAACCGGCAAGATCGACCACTTCCCGGTCATCCTCTGGGGCACGGACTACTGGAAGCAACTCGTCGACTGGCTCGGTGCCCAGGTAGCCGACCGGGCCATGATCGCGCGCGATGATCTCAACCTCTTCCGGATGACGGATGACAACGATGAGGTCGTCAAGCTGATCGAGGATTCGTTCATCGAGGCCGACGCGGACCGCGACGAGGCCGAGGGCCGGACAGGTAGTGAAGAGCGCGCCGAGGCAGATGAGGAGAGGCGCCACCAGCGCCATCGCTGCCCCGACTAGGCGAGGGCCTGCGTTCGCCGAGCGCGGGATCCTCTAGCGGCGCCGCGAGGTCTACTTGACGTCGAGGGCCTCCCGAAGCTGGAGCTGACGTGCCACATCGGCTCGGGTCAGAAGGCCGACCAGTCGATCGCCGTCCATCACCGGCACCTGCTCCAGGTCGTGCTCGCCAAGTAGCTCGAACGCGTCCAGGACGCGTGCGTCGGCACGAACGGTGTGCAGCCGGTCGCGCCCGCTCATGACCTGGCCCACCAGCACCTGGCCGCGCTGCTCGGGCGGCACGTTGGCGATGTCGCGGATCGTGACGATGCCGACCAAACGTCCGTTCTGAGCGACCGGCACCGCACGCCGCGCGGCAGGCAGGATGTATCGGTCGACGAGCTCGGCGACGGTCATGTCCGGTCCGACCGTCGTGTCATCGGGAGTGATGACGTCTGCCACTTTGACCCGCCGGAGGCGCTGCTCGAACACTAATTGCTGGACGCTGGTTGATGCCGCGTTGTGCAGGAACCACGCGATCGCGGCGATCCACAGCCCGCCAATGACGCTGTCCTCGACGAGGAAGAGGTAGATCGCGTAGCCGAACATCAGGTAGGCGACCAGCTTGCCGACGTTCGCGGCCCATTCCGTTGCGTGCCGCAGACTGCCTGTCGCTTTCCACAGGATCGCGCGCAGGACCCGGCCGCCGTCGAGCGGGAAACCTGGAACCAGGTTGAAGATGCCGAGCGTCAGGTTGATCAGGAAGAGGTAGCTCAGGACGAGCTCTGCGCGCGGTTCGCTCACGACGGCGGCGAGCCCGAACGTGATGCCCGCAAGCACGAAGCTTGTCAGCGGACCGACTATCGCCACCCAGAATTCGGTCGACGGCTCCTTCGCCTCGCCCGACAGGTTCGAGACTCCGCCGAAGATGAACAGCGTGATCGACTTGGCATCCAAGCCGCGGGCGCGGGCCACGAACGAATGTGCCAGCTCGTGGATCAGCACCGACGCGAACAGCAGGATTGCAGTCAGGGCTCCAAGCAGCCAGTACTCGACCGTAGACAGACGTTCGATACCGGGCACGCCCGGGAACACGTATGTGCTGAGCGAATAGGTAACCAGCCCGAAGATGATCAGCCAGCTGTAGTGGACGCCGACTTCGATCCCGCGGAAAGTGAAGAGGCGGAAGGAGTTGTGGAGCATGCTGCCGACGATACGCCCTCACGGCAACACGACCGATCTGACGCGGCCGGCTTTGCTACGGTGAGGCCATGCGAGTAGCGCTGGCAACCGATCACGCCGGCTTCCCGCTCAAGCAGCCGATCTTCGATTGGCTGTCGGCGGCCGGCCACGAGGTGGTCGACTTCGGCGTCGATTCGACACAACCGGTCGACTATCCCGACGTCATCGCCCCAGCCGCACGGGCCGTGGCGTCCGGCGAATGCGCGCTGGGCGTGGTCCTCGGCGGCAGCGGCACGGGCGAGCAGATCGTGTCCAACAAGATTCGCGGCATCCGTTGCGTTGAGGCGGCTGACCCGGTCACGGCACGCCTCGGGCGCGAGCACAACGACGCGAACGTGCTCTCGATGGGGGCACGGATAGTGGGCCGCGAGGTCGCCCTCGCGTGCGTCGAGGCGTTTATGTCCGCTTCGTTCGCCGGTGGGCGACACGCTCGCCGGGTCGACAAGATCGCTGCACTCGAGGAAGCCGAGCGAGCCTAGGCGTTCCCGGCGGCGACCGCCAGGTCGTGCAGCGCGAGCGCCTGGACGATCGTTGCCGACTCTCCCCAGTGGGCGGTCAATCGGCGCACCTCATCCTCCGGCGGAAGGCTCCCCGCGTCGTAAAGGCGGCCGACCGCCTTGCGCACCCCCAGGTCTCCGGCCACGACCCGCGGTCGGCCGAGCGTTCGCGCCAGGAACCATTCGGCACTCCAGCGGCCGATGCCGCGCAGGTTCGTGAGATGGGCGATCAGCGCCTCGTCGTCGAGCGCGACCAGATCGTTGAGCGCAAGCTCGCCGGCGACGCCGGCCCGCGCAACCTCGATCACCGAGCGCGCCTTGGCCGTGGTGAGCTGGAGTGCCCGCAGCTCCTCGACCGTGGCTCGGGCCATCGCTTCGGCATGCAGCGAGTACACGAACGTATCTTGGATCTCGTGGCGGGTGCCGTAGCGCTCGGCGAGGCGGCGGCGCACAGTGGCGGCCCAGGCGAGATTGACTTGCTGAGCGCTGATCGACCGAACGAGCGCGGTGAAAGGATCTGCCACCAGGACGGGCACGATCCCCGGGTAGGCGCTGACCAGCTGCGCGACACGGGCGTCGGCCGCCGCCAACCTGGCGAGGTCAGCGGGAACCGCGACAAATGTGGCTCTCAGCGCGTCGGCGATGTCCGTTGAGCGCACGCTCGCGGCCGCCGGAACGGTCAAGCGCAGGGCTGGATGAGCAAGGTCCCCGGCCGCGGTTGCCACGTACGACACGACCCCGCGGTTTTCAAACCGAAGAGTCCGGACCAGGGTCGTGCCATCCCAGCGGTCAATGCCATCGTCCCCCCATCGTCCAAACGGACGTAGGCTGGCCCGCAGATCGACCGGGGCCTCCAGGTCGACCGTCAGTGCATCGGTGGCGTCGGACGAGCCCGTCACGATGCCCACACTAAAGAAACGAGCCGGGCTCAATGCCCGGCTCTGCCTATCTGGGTCAATAGCTGCGCTGCCGCAGTATCGAACAGATGTTCTATACTGGCTCGTGTACCGACGGAAGAGCCAGCGAGCCGCGAATGTCGATTACTACCGCCGAAATCGCGCGATGGAAATCGAGCGTGTCCGTGTCAGGCAGGCGGGCATGGTCGAGATGCTGCGTGACCTGCGTCGCGTCCCATGCACGGACTGCGGCCAACGGTTTGCGCCCCACCAGATGGACTTCGACCATCGCGACCATTCGGCCAAGTCGTTCACCGTGATGACGGGACGCGTGATGCTGATGTCGACCGCAAAGGTGATGGCGGAGGTCGCCAAGTGCGACATCGTCTGCCTGAACTGCCACAGGCTGAGAACTCGTGACCGCTGGATCGGCCGGTCCAGGAAGGGAAAGTACACCACCCCTTCCGGAGCACGCCGGCAGGTGCTTTGGCGAGAGAAGGCCGCTTTACTGGCTCGCCTTCAAGACGTCCCGTGTACAGATTGCGGTCAGCGGTTCCCCAAGGCCGCGATGGACTTCGACCATCGAGATCCCACGACCAAGCAGTATGTTGTCAGTCGCATGCTTGTCGGGGCGACGACGGACCAAATCCTCAAAGAAGCGGCCAAGTGCGACGTAATTTGCGCGAACTGTCATCGAATGAGAACCTATCAGCGCCGCGAGGCTACTTCCGAGCGGGAGTAACTCAGCTGGTCAGAGTGCCGTCCTTCCAAGTCGGATGTCGCGGGTTCGAGTCCCGTCTCCCGCTCCACTTCCTACCGCTGACGCGTGAGCACGTCGTCGACCATCCAGTGCCGGCCCCTCGACACAAATGAGCCCCGGTCGCTGAGGGGGGCGACCGCGGCCAGTTACTGGCGGGATACTTATTAGGCGATCGAGGCTGTCGCCTGGTCGATCATCTGCTTGGCGGCATTGATCGGGATGGCAAAGCCGATCCCTTCGGCACTGCCCGCGACCGCGGTGTTCATGCCGATCACCTCGCCGCGGTCGTTGATCAGCGCGCCGCCGCTGTTGCCGGGGTTGATCGCGGCGTCGGTCTGGATCAGGCCGGAGAGATCCTCGCTGCGGCCAGTCTGCTGATCGCCAACGGTGATGGAACGATCAAGCGCTGACACGATGCCGCGGGTCACGGTCTCGGTGAACTCCCCGAGCGGGCTGCCGATGGCGAGCACGGTTTGCCCGACTTCAAGCTTCGACGAGTCGCCCAGGGTCGCCGGTATCAGCTTGCCACCGGTTGCGCGGATCACCGCAATGTCGTGGGCTGGGTCGGTTGCGACGACCGTCGCGGTCAGCTCCTGGCCGTCAGCCGTGGCCACGGTGAGTGTCCGGGCGCCCTCGACGACGTGGTTGTTGGTCAGGATCAGGCCGCTGGCCGTCACCACGACGCCGGACCCGACTCCTGTGGATGGCACTCCGAAGGGCGAGAACCGACCTTGGCTCATTGCCTGCGAGGTGATCGTGACAACCGATTGCGTCGCCGTCGCCACCACGTCCGTCAGGTCCGTGGCCGCGTCATTGTTCGTGGCGAGCTGGACTCCCGGCTGCTGCGTGGCGCTCGACTGCTGAGCGGGCGCGTCCGCCGGCTGGACCGAGATGCCGAATGCGGACATCATTCCAACAGTTGCCGCGGAAGCAACCGTGGCCGACAAAACAGCGACGCCGAGGACACTCGCGACGCGTCCAACGCGGCGGCCGCGTACCGGTCTGGGCGCAGGTGGGGCGCTCGAGATGTAGGCGTGCCTGAGCGGCAGTTCAGGGGTTGGGAAGTGAGGCTGTGTCGGCGAGTCGTATGTGTCCATGGCGCCATTTCAGTCCGCGGCGCTTGGAAGAGGCTGAGAGGCCGCTGTGGTCTCTCCCCGAACTTGTGGCTACTGTCCGGCCAGCGCCTCAATCGGTGCGAACCACGCTGAGATCGTGCTGATCACCGACTCCTCGCCGGACTCCTCCTGGGTGACCGTGAACGCCACGATCCCGGTTGTTCCTGCGGCCGACGTGTCGAGCTCAGTGAACCTCTCACCAAATGGTGCCAGCCGCCGCCAGCTCAGCCCATCCGAGGAAAACCATGAGCCGCCCGTGACGACTCCGAACTCGTCGAGGAGCGGCACCCTGCCGAGTGCGACATAGCCGTTTGGAACTGCGTGCACGCTAAGGAGCGAGGCCCCTGCAAAGCTCCCATCCGGCGCGCTCGTCTGGGTCCAGGCGAGGCCGTCGGCTGAGTGGAGGGCGACGCCGTTGAGATTGAAATCCTCGTCGTCGCTATCGCCCACCGCGACCAGCCCGGAGCCGCCCATCGTGACGGACTGAATGATCGTTGAGGCCAACGCGGGGGCATCAACACGACCGAAGTGGTTGAAGTCGCCCGACACGGTCGCCAGCAGCTCGAGGTCGCCCAGCTCGGATGCAAGGCGGTTGCCGAACGCGACCACGCCCGTTGGCCCGGCAGACATCGCGCTCACCGGGTCCATCCCGGCAAGGTCGGCGGTCTCGCTCCAGGTCACTCCGTCGACCGAGGTCCAGACGACCGATCTGGCCTCATCTCCGGTCCAGCCGAACGCGAGAAGGTGGTCGTTCGCGGCCACGACACCTGCCATCGTGCCGCTCTGCATCGAAAGGGGTAACGGCAGCCTCTCCCATGCCGCACCCGCTGTCTGGCGCCAGGCGGCCGAGCCAGAGTCGGGCGGCTCCACGCAGTCCTCGCTGAGATTGATGTTGCACGTCTCGATGGTCCCGAAGACGAAAATCGCCCCACCGAACTCGACGACATCCTCGAGTGTCGCGAACTGGAAAGCGGCGTCGACGGCGCTCTGCCACGTGCGTCCATCTACAGATGTCCAGGTGACGCCCTGCTGCCGCCCGAAGAACCCCTCGCCGGGAATTGGCTGAAAGCCGACCGCAGCGAAACCACCGTCGACGAGCGACGTCACCGACGTCACCTCAAATGCCTCGCCAGCGGGATAGTCAGCCAGGGCCTCCCAGACGGGACCGCTGAAAGGCGTTGGCGTGACCAGGGGAATGCCGGTCGACGTCCCGTCAGTCGGCGGCGCTTGGCTCGCGCTCGGGTCGACGGTCGCGCTCGGCCCGGAGCTGGTGCTCGGCTGCCCGCCCTCAGTCGGCTGGCCGCCCCCGGTCGGCCGGATAGCTCCGGTGGGTGGGGGCGTCGCGGTCGTCAACACCTCGGCAGTCGGCCCGCATCCAGTGAGACCGATCACCACCAACGCGAGGATCGCGCGAGACGTGCTGCTCAGCCTGCCCACAGCGCCTGCAAGTGATGGCGGAGCATCTTCTGCCACCAGTACCAGTGATGCTCGACGTCGTGTCCCCAGTAATCGAACGTAGCCGGGATGCCCTTCTGGTGAAGGATCTCCTGGAGGTGCCGCGTGTCCTTCACGGCCTCCTCTTCCCAGGCCCCCTGCCCGACACAGAAAGTGATCCGGCTGCGGCGGTACAGCTTCATGTGCGACGGATCACCCAGATTGGGCAGGTAGTAGATGGGGCTGTTGAAGTAGACGTCGTCGTCGCTGTACTGGCCGACGAACAGTGACGGCTGGTACAACCCGGACATCGCGATCACGCCGTCGAACAGGTCCGGGCGACGAAAGAAGAAGTTCGCGGCGTGAAAGGCGCCCATGCTGCAACCAGTGCCCCACACCGTGTCTTTGCCGGCCTCGCCACCCACGAACGGAACGATCTCGTCTGTGATGTAGCGGTGGTAATCGTTGTGGCGCCGCGCCCGCTGCTCGACCGGCACGCCCTTGTTCGACCAGCTTTGCCAATCGATGCCGTCGACGGCGACCATCAACAGCCGGCCGGCGTCGATGAGGTCGGCCACGCAGTCGACCATGCCGAAACCTTCCCAGTCGCGCGTGCGCCCGTTGGAGGACGGGAAGCAGATCAGCGGCTGGCCGGCATGGCCGTAGACGATCAGCTCCATGTCGTGGCCCAGGTTGCCGCTGAACCAGCTCCGTTCTTCGCGTCTCATCGGCGTCAGTCTGGACGAACCGCCTGAATCCGTTTGGCTGCGTCCATCAGGGGCTCAGGGTCGGGGTGGCGCATGACATATCCGAAGTCGCCCATCGCGGTCGCGATGACAGGCTCCATACGTGCCTGCTGGACTATCAGGTCGGCGAACTCCCGCATGACCTCCTCGTGCGACATCACGTAGGTCCTGAAATCCCGGCGGCTCGCGTACACGACGTTGTAGGGCCGGGTGATGATCGCGTCGAAACGGCCGTTGACGACGACGTTCGCCCATTCGCGATAGAGGTCGAAGTCGTTGGCGTAGTTGAACATGTCGACCGTCCAGCCGCCGGGCGGGCGCATGTTGACCTCGAGCGGTATCAGCCGGCCATCGGCGGTGCGGAAGATCTCGAAATGGAACGGCCGCTCGCGCAGATCGAACGCGCGCGCCATCGCGCGACCGACCTCCTGGATGTCCGATGGGATCGCCCGCGGGATCCAATACCAGAGATCCAGGCTCTGGTTGACCGCCTCCATCACGCCGGTCGAGTAGTGGAAGGTCGAGTCGAAAAGGATCTCACCCGACCGCCCGGTCAGGCCGTCATACGTCACCAGCTCGCCGCGGACGAACTCCTCAACGATGTAGTCGACCGCCGGCTTGTCTTTCATGTAGTGATCGATGTCCGCTTCGCTCTCGAGCTTGTACGTGCGCGCAGCTCCCACCCCGACGTCGGGCTTGGCGACCACCGGCAGGCCAACTTCATCGATAAAGCGCTTGAGCTGCGCGGGCGTCTTGCAGACTTTGCCACGCGCCGCCACCAGGCCGGCGCCGAGGAAGCGCGACTTCATCAGCGACTTGCGCTTGATCGCACCGATCGTGTTCTTGTTGATGCCCTTGATATTGAAGTCCGTGCGCAGGCGGGCTTCGGTCTCGAGCCAGTGCTCGTTCAGTGAATCGAGGCGGGAGATTCGTCCGTGGCGATGGATGAAGTAGCCCAGTGCCCTGGTCAGCTGGTCGTAATTGGAGAGATCGTCGACTCGGTAGTAGTCGTCGAGCGACGCACGAAGCTCAGGCCGTAGCTCTTCCCAGTTCGCGTCCGCGATGCCCAGCGTCGTGGCCCCCACATCGGCCAGGCCGCGCACGAACCGCCACCAATTTGGTGGGAAGTGGGGCGAGAGAAAGACGACGTTCAAAGGAGCAGGAGCCTACCGTTTCGCTTGTCTCGCGTCGATGGAGGCGCGCAAATTCGGCGAGGGCAGGGAGCCGCTTAGTGGAGAAGCAGGAGGTCTGTCTCCACGTTCCGCTTCCCGGCGAGGCTGCGAATGACGCTCGCGGGCTGGAAACGGATCCGGTTAGTCAGTGAGCACCAACCTAGGTCCACGATCACCTCGAACCGGGTGGCGATCATGTCGTCCAGCCGGCGGCGCGCGTCGTCATCGAGCATTCCGGTCGAGTACTCGAGCACGATGGGAACGCCAGAGCTGAGCAGGCTCTCGGCCCCGGCCAGCACCTCGCCCTCGTGGCCCTGCACGTCTAGCCAGACGAGCCCCAGCTCATTGAGCGGAATGCGCCCAGCCGCCACCTCGTCATCGAAGGTCCGGGCCGAAACCTGGACCGTTGTGCGGCGGGAGGCGTGCTCGGTCCCGACGATCCTGTTGTCCCCGGCGTTGCCCGTGCCCAGGCTCAAGGTGAGTTCGCCGGGCTCGGCCGACAAGGCGGAATGGTACGCCGCCACGCGATCTCCAAGCCCGTTGCGATCGATGTTGTGCTCCAAGAGCGCAAAGGCGGCAGGATCCGGCTCGTAGGCAACGGCACGACTAAAGCCGAGCTCCGCGACGGCGGGCAGCGAATAGACGCCGAAGTTGGCCCCAACCTCCAGGAAGACGCTGCCCGTACATGTATGGCCGTATTCGCGCAACGCGTCGAACGCCGTCCCCACGAGCAGCGGGTCCCAGTCGCCGCTCGAGTAGACGGAGCGCGCGATCGTCCGATCCGATGTCGGCACCAACACCTGCAGCCCCGCCATTTCGGCGAGAACGTGGCGATGCTGCCGGCCTGCGGCGAGAAAGCTCCACGTGCGGGCGATGAACTTTCCGATTGGCCGGCGATCGCGCAGCCCGTACTGGTTGCGCGCGTATCCGAGCGCAAGCCGAGCACCCGCCTCGAGCATCATCGGCATCGGCATACGAGCCCGCTGTCGATCCGGCGCGACCATGACCGATCGCCTCGACGAGGGCGGTGCGATGGCGGAAGACTTGGGTTCGGTGCTGACCATGCCGGCGGGCCGGAGTGTAGACGCCAGTCGATTTGGGGCCGAGAGCCGACAATAGCCGCGCCAGCCGCGCCGTTGTCGGCTGCATCCCGGTCTATCCCGGTCATCTGAGGTTGTCGTGGAAAACAAGCGCGTCGAGCGATTGCGTATCGCCATGATCGCGCCGCCCTTCCTGCCCGTGCCGCCGCCCCGCTACGGCGGGACTGAACGCATCGTTGGTGTGCTCTCAGAGGGGCTGCAAGAGCGCGGTCACGACGTGACTGTGTTCGCGTCGGGAGATTCCCGGGTCAAGGCCACGCTCGTTCCGGTGGTGCCCGAGGCCCTGTGGAAGAACGGCGCTCAGGCCGACATCGCACCCCACATGGAGCGGATCGTGGCCCAGGTCGAAAGCTACGACGCGCAATTCGACGTGATTCATAGCCACCTCGAGTCGCACGCATTCGCTTTTGCGCGACGCTCGTCGACGCCGGTGGTCTCCACGCTCCACGGGCGCATCGACATCGGCCCCACCGCCGAAGCGCTGGCTTCCTACCCGGACATCGCGCTGATCGCCATCAGCGACAAGCAGCGCAGCTTCTGGCCCGACCACAACTGGTTGGCAACGATCCACCATGGGCTGCCATTCGACGACACGGTGCTGGGAACAGGAGCGGGCGGATATCTGTTGTTTGTCGGTCGGCTGACACCGGAAAAAGGCCTCGATCTGGGAGTTGAGCTGGCTCGTCGCGCCGGCCTGCCCCTGCTCGTCGCCGCCAAGGCCATCGACGCCCACGAGATCGAGAACTATCACGCGGTGGTCGAGCCCGCCGAGCGTGCCGGGATCGCCACGTTCGTGGGAGAGGTAGGCCCGCCGGCCCGAGATGAGTTGCTCGCCGATGCGCTCGCGACCGTGATGCTCGGGGATTGGCCCGAACCGTTTGGCCTGGTAGCCGTGGAGTCACTCGCGACGGGGACACCGGTCATCGCCCGGCGCGCAGGCGCCCTGCCCGAGATCGTTCGCCACGGGATCGACGGGTTCGTCGTGGACAACGTCGAGGAGGCACTCGCCGCCATACCGCTGCTGGTTGGACTCGACCGCGCCCGGATCCGGACCGAGGCATTGAGCCGATTTTCGGCCGATCGCATGGTCGACCAATACGAGACGCTATTCCGCGATCTGACGCGATCCGGCCCGGGTGAACCTGGCGTTGGAAAACCCCAGCTGGTCTTCGGCGGGAGCCGCTAAGTCGCCTAGCCGACGGGACGCACACAACAAGGAACCGGGCCCTTTCGGACCCGGCTCCTTCGATTCGCTCAGGACTTATTGAGCCCTGGAAAAGTGGCTAGCGGTTCCGGTTGTCGTCCGACTTGTCCAGGTCGTCGGCGGCGTCCTCGACGCCCTCGCGGAGGTCACCAACGCCCTCTCGGACGTTGCCCTTCGCCTGGTCCCACTGGCCCTCGCGCTCCATCTTCTCGTTGCCGATCGCGTCACCGACTTCTTCCTTGATGGTGCCGCGAGCCTGCTCGAGCTTGCCTTCGTTCTGCTGCTCGTTACCCATAACCGGTTCCTCCCTTGCGTTGCGAGCCGCCACGACACGGGCGGCGGCAGCTACAAGAGCGTGCCCGTACACGGGTTGATTCCGGAGCGACAAATCACGGCCCGGATATTGCAAACGGTGACCAATTGACCCGGACGTGACGATCGAGGCGCCAATCGCTGAGGCAAACGGGTGCCAGAGTAGAATCAAGAGCCCCATCGCACCCGCACCGGGTCGAATCCCAGAGGGAACCCATCGGAGGACCCGCTCTACGGCCGTGGAAGGCACTGTCAGGACAAAGAGCATCGGCCAAACCGCCGCGCGCGTCGGGCGCACGCAGTTGCGCACCGAGAAGGCGCGCGTCATGGCGCGGCTGGAGCCTGGCACCGTCCAGTCCGGCACTGCCCTGCGCGATGCACTGGCCACCATGCGCGCGCACGGTGGTGACGCGGTGCTCGTGCTGCACGGCAGCAAGCTAGCCGGCATCCTGACCGAACGTGACATCCTCAACCGCGTCCTCGGCAAGGACGTGGATGATTCGCGACCGGTGGACGAATTCATGACCGCGGCGCCGGGAACGCTCCACGCGGACGCCACATTGATCGAGGCCATGCGCTCGATGGAGCAGGGCCACTTTCGGAATCTGCCGCTGATAGACGACGCCGGCACGGTCGTGGGCCTGCTGCGGCAGCTGGACCTGCTCGAATACGTGGCCGAGGCGTTCCCCCAGGAAATCCTTAACCTACCGCCCCGACCACACCAGACCATGGAGGAGCCCGAGGGCGCGTGACAACCGAAACCGCACCGGCCAAGGAAACCGATAGCCAGGAGCTCGAGCGGGTAACCATCCGATTCGCAGGCGACTCCGGCGACGGAATGCAGCTCACCGGCACACAGTTCACGCGCACGGCGGCGGTCTTCGGTAACGACGTCAGCACGCTGCCCGACTTCCCCGCCGAGATCCGTGCGCCGGCCGGCTCACTGCCTGGCGTCAGCGGCTTCCAGCTCAGCTTTTCGAGCGCCGAGATCTACACCCCCGGCGACGATCCCGACGTGCTCGTGGCCATGAACCCGGCAGCCCTGCGCACCAACGTCGGCGACCTTCCCGCGGGCGGCGCGCTGATCGTCAACCAGGACGCGTTCAACCCCAGCAACCTCAAGAAGGCCGGCTACGAATCCAATCCGCTTTCGGACGGCTCGCTCAAGCAATACAACGTCTTCGAGATCCCCATCAGCACGCTCAATGCGCGGGCGCTCGAGGGTCTCGACATGACCACCAAGCAGGTCGACCTGACCAAGAACTTCTTCGCCCTGGGCGTGATGTTCTGGCTGTACGAGCGGTCGATGGAGCCGACGCTGCGCTGGATCGAGATGCGCTTCTCGGCCAAGCCTGTCGTCGCCGAGGCGAACATCCGCGCGCTTAAGGCCGGCTATGCCTTCGGCGAGACGACCGAGATGTTCCACACGACCTACCGCGTGGCGCCGGCCAAGCTCGGTCCTGGGACGTATCGCAACATCACCGGTAACGAGGCGACGGCGCTCGGTTTCGTGACCGCGTCGCGACTCGCCGGCCGCGAGCTCGTGTACGGCAGCTATCCGATCACGCCGGCGAGCGACATCCTGCACCAGCTCGCCACGTACAAGAATTTTGGCGTCAAGACGTTCCAGGCCGAGGACGAGATCGCCGCGATCGGGTCTGCCATCGGCGCCTCATATGGCGGCCAGATGGGCATGACGGCGAGCTCCGGCCCGGGCATCGCGCTCAAGAGCGAGGCGCTCAACCTCGCGGTGATGGTCGAGCTGCCCCTGGTCGTCGTCGACGTGCAGCGCGCAGGCCCGTCGACTGGCATGCCAACGAAGACGGAACAGGCGGACCTGCTGATGGCCATGTTCGGGCGGAACAGCGACTCGCCGGTGCCAATCGTCGCGCCGGCAACGCCCGCCGAGTGCTTCGACTATGCAATCGAGGCCTGGCGCCTGGCGCTCAAGTACATGACGCCGGTGATCTACATGTCGGACGCCTTCCTCGCGACCGGCGCCGAGCCATGGAAGATCCCCTCGGTTGCGGATCTGCCTGACATCTCGGTCACCAACCACACGGACCGCGCTACCTTCCAGCCCTACTCGCGCAACCCCGAGACGCTGGCTCGGCCGTGGGCTCCGCCCGGCACCCCGGGGCTGGAGCACCGCATCGGCGGACTGGAGAAGGCCGACATCACCGGGAACGTCAGCTACGACCCCGATAACCACCACAGGATGCAGGTCCTCAGGCACGAGAAGGTCGCCGGCATCGCGCGCGACATTCCGCTGCTAGAGGCCCACGGGCCGGAGCGCGGCGACCTGCTGATCCTCGGCTGGGGATCGACATATGGCGCGATTCGCAGCGCCACCGAGAGGCTCCAGGCAGAGGGTTGGAGCGTTGCCCACGCCCATCTGCGCCACCTCAACCCACTGCCGTCAAACACCGAGGAGATCATGCGCAGCTACCGGCGCGTGCTGGTTCCGGAGGTCAACCTCGGCCAGTTGTCGATGCTGCTGCGAGCGCGATTCCTCATCGACGTGGTCGGCTACAACAAGGTGCGCGGCAAGCCGTTCCGGATCGTCGAGATCAAGCAAGCAGCCGAAGAGTTGCTCGGGGAGGGCGCGAAGTGACCGATCCGATCACCAAGGTGACCAACGGCCACAGCTCGTCAAATGGCAATGGGTCGTCGGCGCCGGCGCTGAGCCCCGAGAACGCCCAGATCATCGAGCTGACGCGCAAGGATTTCGTGTCGGACCAGGAGGTCCGCTGGTGCCCCGGCTGCGGCGACTACTCCATCCTCGCCCAGACGCAGAAGACCATGCCCGATTTCGGCGTGCCCAAGGAGAACATCGTATTCATCTCGGGCATCGGGTGTTCGGGTCGCCTGCCCTATTACATGAACACGTACGGCTTCCACACCATCCATGGCCGCGCCCCGACGCTCGCGACCGGCCTCAAGGTCGCCCGGCCCGAGCTGATGGTCTGGGTGATCACAGGCGACGGTGACGCTTTGTCGATCGGCGGCAACCACGTCCTCCACTCCATGCGCCGCAACGTCGACATCAAGATGGTCATGTTCAACAACCGCATCTACGGGCTGACGAAGGGCCAGGCCTCGCCGACCTCTGAGATGGGCAAGAAAACCAAGTCGTCGCCGGCGGGCACGATCGACTACCCCATCCAGCCGCTGTCAATCGCGCTGGCGGCCGAGGCGAGCTTCGTCGCTCGGTCGGTCGACACCCACACCGAGCACCTCCAGGAAACCCTCAACCGCGCCGGCTTCCACAAGGGCTCGGCCTTTGTCGAGGTGCTCCAGAACTGCAACATCTTCAACGACGGCGCCTTCCGCGACTTTACTGAGCGCGAAGTGCGCGACGACCGGACGCTCGTCCTCGAGCACGGCAAGCCGATGATCTACGGCAAGGACCGCGACAAGGGCATCCGCCTCAATGGCCTGCATCCTGAGATCGTCGAGCTGGGCAAGGACGGCGTCACCGAGGCGGACCTGCTGGTGCACGACGAGGAGGCCGAGGATCCGTACCTCGCATACATGCTGTCGCGCATGTGGTGGCCGCAGTTCCCCGTCCCGGTGGGCGTCCTGCGCAACATCCAGCGGCCAACCCACGACCAGCTCGTAGTCGGCCAGATCGACGATGCAGTCATGAAGTTCGGCGAAGGCGATCTCGAGAAGCTGCTCGTGAGCGGCGAAACGTGGACGGTGGATTGATCTCCGGCCGATGATCTGCCCATCCTGCGGCTTCGAGAACATCCAGGGCGCAGACGAATGCGAGAACTGCGGAGCCGACCTCCGAACCGCTGACATCCCGGCGCCAGGCACAGCCTTCGAGGCGAAACTCGTGGGCGTTCCGCTGTCCGAGGTGCACCCCCACCTGCCGATCACCATCGCCTCGACCGCGACGGCTGCTGATGCGATCCGCCAGATGCAGGAGGCTTCTGTCGGCTGCCTGATCGTCCTCGACGGCGGCACGGTACGGGGCATCCTGAGCGAGCGCGACCTGGTCATGAAGTCGACCGACGGCAATCTTGATGGGACGCCGGTCAGCGATCTGATGACCGCCGATCCGGTGGTCCTACGGGCAGACGACAGCGTCGCAGTGGCAATTCACAACATGGCGGTCGGTGGTTTCCGGCACATCCCGCTGGTCACTGACGGGCACGCCACCGGGATCGTGTCGGCGCGCGACCTGTTCCGCTACATCCTCGACGC
>JBBDRY010000100.1:0-4135 GCA_040905225.1 Chloroflexota bacterium
AGCGCCCCCGGAGAGAGTCGAACTCCCGACGCAGGCCTTAGGACGGCCTCGCTCTATCCACTGAGCTACGGGGGCGGCGACCGTGATTCTACGCGGGAACACGGCCCCAACCGGACGCGTCGATGAGGGCAAGCCCGCGCGCAACCTAGAATCGAGGCGTCCGATGACCAACTCCCCTCCCCAACCCACGCTCGACTTCTATCGCCGCGACGGCTGCGAGCCTTGCGTCGAAGCACGCGAAGCTTTGCAGGCAGTGCTGGAAGAGCGTGCGCGGCGAGGTGATCGGATCCCGCGAGTTCGCTACCGCGACGTCGCTGAGTCGCCGGCGCTGGAGTCGGCCTTTGGGGCCCGGGTACCGGTGATGGCCATCGGTGCGGATGAGCTGTCCCTGGCAGTCAGCGAGCGATCGATCGCAACTTTCCTTGACCGCGTCCTGGGCCGCGTCGCGTAGATCGTGGAGCTCACCCTGGCCGCGGCGATCTTCGCCGGCGTCGTCTCATTCCTGTCCCCGTGCGTGCTGCCGGTCGTGCCGGCGTACCTCGGTCAGATGGGCGTCGTCGCCGCGGCCGGCCTGGCGCTTCCGATTGGCGGAGCCGCCCTCGCGCGACGTGCGAATCGCTGGCGGGTCCTGCCGCACGCCCTGGCCTTCGTTCTCGGCTTCGCCGCCGTTTTCACGGTCCTCGGCCTGACGTTCTACGCACTCCGGCCGCTGTTCGACCTGCCACCCGTACGCATCGCCGGCGGGGTCGTCGTGATCGTGCTCGGGCTGAACCTGATGGGCGTGCTGCGTATCGGCCTCCTCAACCGATCGTTCGCGCCGAGGCGCGAGTTCGGGCAGGCCCCGGTTGGCGGAGCCGCCGCGCGCAGCCCGCTTGCAGCGCTTGCTCTCGGCTCGGTCTTCGCGCTCGCGCACACGCCCTGCATCGGGCCAACCCTCGGAGCAATCCTGGGGCTGTCACTGAGTGCCGGTGCAGCGCCACAGGTGATCGCGCTGCTTGCCGGCTACTCGCTCGGCATCGGCATCCCGTTCCTCGTGCTTGCGCTGGCGATGGACGGATCCGCGCGGCTGACGCGCCCGTTCCTGCGCCATGGCCGCACCCTTGAGCTGATCGGGGGCGGGCTCGTCGTGCTCATCGGGCTGGCGATCGTCTTCGACTACCTGCGCGTCTTCGCTGTGGCATTCAGATCACTTTGGCCGCAGGTCTGATGACGACCGACCACGAGCTCGCAGCCTCGCCACCACCGGAGCCCGTGCGCTACGAGGGCGGCTGGCGCCGGCCGCTCATTGGGCCGTTCACGGTCGCCCAGGTGCTAGCCGTTGTGGTCTCGATCGCGCTGACTGCGGTTGTGCTGGTCGTCCTGACATCGCCGCTCTCGGTTCCGCAGCAGCCCACACAGCCACGACCCGGGAGCGGCTTCTTCGCGATCGGAAGCCCGCAGGCAGGTCTGCGTGTAGGCGACGTGGCGCCCGAGCTGACAGGCACGACTCCGCGTGGCGATGCGGTCCAGCTGACCGATCTCAACGGCAATCCGATCCGCCTGGCCGCCCTGCGCGGCCGCCCGGTCTGGATCAACTTCTGGGCAACCTGGTGTCCCCCGTGCCAGGAGGAGACCCCGGTCTTGCGCGACGTTTACGAGGAGTACGCGGACGACGGGCTGGCGCTGATCGCCATCAGCGTGCAGGAGACGACCGTTGAAGACGTGCGCGCCTACGTGGACCGGTACGACCTGGGCTACATCGTTGGCTTCGATGCCACGTCGGCCATCTTCCACACGTACCGCGCGTTTGGTCTGCCCACCCAGCTATTCCTGGATCGCGACGGCGTCATCCGCAAGGTCGTTCTCGGGCCGATCACCCGCGAGGAAGCCGAAGCGACCATCTCCGGCTTGCTCGCCGACTGAATGCCGGTGTGGCCGGCAAAACGGGCTCAACGGAGCCATAAGAACGGAGCTGAGTTGACGTCTCACGCCCCAGCGAGCGTGAACTGCAGCACGAACGTGACGGTGGAGGGGCCTTAAGCCCTTGTAGCCGCAGTTATGACGGTATGGCCGGCACTTCCGCGCTCTAGACGAGGGGCTCGAAGCGGAAGCGGTCGCGGTCGGCGCTGAACCGGCCGACCGGGTGGAACCGCTCGTGTGACAGCACCACCGTCCACCCCTCCTCGGTCGCCTGCCGAAAAAGCGTCGCCTTCACTTCGACCGACGTGAGCGGGAAGTCGTCGAACGAGGGCACCCAGCGCGGATGGGCGCTCCACGGCCGCATGCACAGATCGCCGAAGAAGCCCAGAGTCGTTGTTGTCCCGCGCACGACGACGGCCTGGTGCCCGCCCGAGTGACCTCCAGTCCGTACGACTGACACGCCCGGAAGCACTTCCTCATCCCCCTGCGCCGCATCACCGCGGCCCCAGGGCTCGACGATGCGCAGGTCGGCCTGCTCGTACGAAGCCTGCAGTCGCGGATTTGTGCCCAGCGCAAACTCCCACTCGTCTGCCTGCGCCACCACTCGGGCGCGCGGAAAGGCGCGCTCTCCATCGGCCGCCAACAGCCCACCGGCGTGGTCGAAGTGGAGATGGCTGACTGCCACGACGTCGACAGTCGAGGCGTCGAAGCCGGCGCTGCGCAGAGCTGGCAGGATCGGCTCGCCGGTCACGCCACGCTGGATGCGGTGGTGCTCGTCCATGCGTTCCCCGATCCCGGTTTCGATCAGCACGCGCCCCGCCGGCGTCTCCACGAGCAGGCAGTTGAGCGCCTGGTTGAGCGTGTTGTCGGGATTGATCTCAGCCTCGACCAGGCGCTGCCACATGACCTTCGGCACCGGCCCGAAGACCGTGCCCGCATCTGATGTGAACGTGCCAGCCTGGACAAGCGCGACGCGGACGCCGCCGCCAAGGTCGGCGCGCCAGTCGACGGAGTCGTTCAGCGTTTTGGGCCACCTCGGGTCGTGACCTTGCGCGTCGACTCGAAATCCTTGGAATACAGGGAGGCCGTGGGCGACGACTGGCCCTGGTATCTGGAACCCAGTTCGCGTGAGCCATACGGTCGCTCAACGGGGCTGGACATCTTGAAGAACGAGATCTGGCCGATCTTCATGCCGCTATAGAGAGCGATCGGCAGGTTTGCCACGTTTGACAGCTCCAGCGTCAGGTTGCCCTTCCAGCCCGGATCAACGTAGCCGGCGGTCGAGTGGATCAAGAGACCAAGGCGGCCGAGCGAGCTCCGACCCTCCAGGCGGGCGACGAGGTCATCAGGCAACTCAACCCACTCAAGGGTCTGGCCGAGCACGAATTCGTTCGGATGCAGGATGAACGGTTCGTCGCCTTCCACGGAAACGAGCTCCGTGAGATCAGGCTGCGACGTGCGCGGGTCGATGAATGCGTAGCGGTTGTTGCGGAAGACGCGGAAGTCGGCGTCGAGGTGAAGGTCGACCGAGGATGGCTGAAGGCAGGCCGGGTCATACGGGTCGATACGAACCCGTCCTGCTTGAAGTGCCCCGCGGATATCGCGGTCTGAGAGAACTGCCATCGGATTCGATTATCGGGGCGGAAGCTATGACTAGCGCTTGGGGTAGCGCTTGCCGGTGGATCCGCCGCCACCGCGCGGCGCATCAGCCTCGACTTCGCGCTCGACCTCCTCGCGCTCGGCGAGGAGTGAATCGACTTCTTGGCGAAGCTGCTCGAGACCTTCGAAGCTCTGGTAGACGCTGGCGAATCTGATGTATGCGATCTGGTCGATCTCGCGCAGCTTGTCCATCGCCATCTGGCCGATGTCGCCCGATGGAACCTCGGACACGCCACGTGACCGCAGCGCGGCCTCGATCTCCTCGGCAGCCTTCGCTGCCGCGTCAGCTGCGACAGGGCGCCGCGTGAGTGCCTTGGCCAGCCCGGAGGCGAGCTTGTCACGGTCGAATTCTTCTCGCCGACCGTCACTCTTGGTCACAGTCAGGCGCGCGGACTCGATCCGCTCGTACGTGGTGAAGCGCGTGGCGCACAGGTTGCACTCCCGCCGGCGCCGGATGGTGGCCGACTCGTCCAGATCGCGCGAATCGACTACTCGGGTATCTCGTTCACCGCAACTCGGACAGCGCACAGGCGGCAGATCCTCCGCTTGGCCACTACTACAGGTTGTGGCGTGCACA
>JBBDRY010000101.1:0-4094 GCA_040905225.1 Chloroflexota bacterium
GCCGGGGCGGTCCTCGTCGGTGAATCGACGGAGCGCGCGGCCAACCAGGCGATCCAGTTCGAGCCAGCCGGCGAGCAGAAACTGAAGGGCAAGGCAGCGCCTGTGCCCGCGTTCCGGGCTCTGCGAGTTGTCGCCGAAGTCGGCGGCCGCAATCGGGCGGGCGTGCTCGAGGCACCTTTCGTCGGTCGAGATGACGATTTCCGCCTGCTGAAGGACCTGTTCCACGCCACAGGCCGGGACACACGACCACGGCTGGTATCGGTGATGGGCCCTGCCGGCATCGGCAAGAGCCGGCTGGCGTGGGAGTTCTCGAAGTACGCCGATGGCCTGGTCGACGACACGTACTGGCATGCCGGGCGCTCGCCTTCGTACGGCGAGGGAGTGACGTTTTGGGCGCTGGGCGAAATGGTCCGCCGCCGCGCCGAGCTGCTGGAAAGCGATGACGAAGCCACGACCCGGACGAAGGTGGGAGCAACGGTGCGCCGCTGGGTGCCCGATGAGGGGCAGCAGCGCTGGATCGAAGCGGCCCTGCTGGCCCTGCTCGGGCTGGGCGAGACGCTACCGGGCAGTCGGGACGAGCTCTTTGCTGCCTGGCGCACCTTCTTCGAACGAATCGCCGAAAAGGGCCCGACCGTATTGCTCTTTGAAGACCTGCAATGGGCCGACAGCGGATTGCTCGACTTCATCGACCACCTTCTGGAATGGACGAAGTCGCTTCCGATCTTCGTTATGACGCTTTCTCGACCAGAGCTCCTCGAGCGGCGGCCCGACTGGGGCGCCGGCCGACGTAACTTCGTTTCGCTCGCGCTCGAGCCGCTGCCCGACGCGGCGATGCACGAGCTACTCGAAGGGCTGGTGCCGGGTCTGCCGCTAAGCGTCCGCAAGACGATCGTCGCGCGGGCAGACGGGATCCCCCTCTACGCAGTCGAAACGGTGCGCATGCTCGTCGCGGAGGGAAAGCTGCGCGACGAATCGGGCGTCTACAAGACGATCGGCGACCTCGACGCGATCGCCATCCCGGATACGCTGACCGCTCTTATTGCCGCGCGCCTGGATGGGCTCGCGCCGGCGGAGCGCTCCGTGCTTCAGGCGGCTGCCGTGCTTGGGCAGAGCTTCAGCGTCAAGGCACTGGAGGCACTCAGCGGCGTCGACGCGGAGGAGCTCGTGCTCATGCTGGCCGGGTTTGTGCGCCGCGAAGTCCTGTCCCTGGAGGCCGATCCACGCTCACCCGAGCGTGGCCAGTACAGCTTCGTCCAGGCACTCATCCGTGAGGTCGCCTACAACCAGCTGGCGCGCAACGAGCGAAAGGTGCGTCACCTGGCGGCCGCGCGCTGGTTCGAGGGCCTCGGAGACGACGAGCTCGCAGGTGTGCTCGCCGAGCATTACGCGGCGGCGTATCGAAACGCGCCCTCGGGCGCGGAAGCGGATGCCCTGGCTGGGCAGGCGCGCATCGCCCTGAGGGCAGCTGCCGAGCGAGCGGCGAACCTGGGATCAAAGGCGCAGGCGGTTGCGTTCCTGACCAGGGCGTTGGAGATGACCGAGGATCCAGGGGAGCGCGCCGCGCTGCTCGAGCGGGCTGCGCGGGAGGCCACGGACGCCACTCCGGAGGTGGCCCGCGCGCACTTCGACGACGCCATGTCGCTGTATCGCATGCTTGGCGATCTGAGCGGTATGGCGCGGTCTGCTACGGGCATTTCGATCGCCCTCAACCAACAATATCGACCCGCGGAGGCGGTCCCCATCCTTGAGCAAGCCGTCGAAGACACGGTAGGGATAGCGTCAGAGCCGGATGCGATACGAATGCTGGCCGAGCTCGCCCGCAGCTATGCGCTCATCCGTCATCCGAAGGCTCTCGACCTTGTCGATCGCGTGCTCGAGCTGGCCGAGCCGCTCGAACTGATGCCGATCATCGCCGAGGGGCTGATCAACCGTGCACTGGTTTTGAGCTTTGCCGATCGCTACTACGAGCCGACAACGATCCTGCGCGGCGTCCTACCCATCACCGAGGCGAACGGTCTGAACTCGGCACAAATGCGCGCTTTGAACAATCTCGCATCGGGCCTATTGAAGGACGATGTCCGAGAGGCTTTACGGCTTATCGACCAGGCCATCGAGCTGTCTCGGCGAAGCGGCGCCCTTGGAGCCCTCGCCTACTTCCGTGGCACAAGCGTGTACCCGCTATTGCTGTCCGGCAAATGGGACGAGATCGAGGCCGCGATTAATGAACTGGAGGACGCAGATCCCGAGGATGCCAACCTCCTCGAGTTCTATGTAGGCAAGGCTATCTATCTCGCGTTCCGCGGGGAGGATGAGAGAGCGACGGCGACCCTCGAAGCAGCGCGGCCGCTACTCGCCAAAACTAGCCAGTTTGAATACGTCGCCCTCGACCGGTTCGCGGCAGCACAGATCGCCGCCCTCGGTGGTCGACTCGAGCAGGCACATTCATTTGCCTCCGAGGGTATGAGCATGCCGAGGTCCGAACTCACGTGGTCCTTCGCCGAGTGGGCTGCCCGTGCTGCGCTGTGGATGGGCGACACCGACCGCGCCCGAGCGGCCGTCGACCTACTTGAGGCCATCCGCCAGCCCGGCCGCATAGTGGGCTCAGTAAAGCGCCAGATGCGTGCTGCGATTGATGCCCTCGACGGCCGCCGGCCACAGGCACTTGCCGGCTACCGGGAGGCGCTCGGAACATGGCGCGATCAGGACATACCCGTGTACCTGGGACTGTTACTGACCGACATGGCCATCGTGCTTGACCCCGAGTATGGGGAGGGAGCCACCGCCGCCGAGGAGGCGCGCTCGATCTGGACTCGCCTCGGATCCCCACCCATGCTTGCGCGCCTGGATCAGGCGATGCTATTGAAAGCGACGAACAACACCGCCCCGGCGGGTTCTGTCAGCGAAGCGGTCGAGAGCTCAACCTCCGCCTGACTTTCGCGCCTTGATCGCCTCGGTCAGCTTGGGCAGGATCTCGAACAGATCGCCGACCACCATCAGGTCGGCGAACTCGGCGATGGGCGCGTCCGGGTCGCGGTTGATGGCCACGATGGTGCCCGCGGTCTGCACGCCGACCTTGTGCTGGATCGCTCCGCTGATTCCGCATGCGATGTACAGCGCGGGCTTGACGATCTTGCCCGTCTGGCCGATCTGCTGCCCGTAGCCGATCCACCCCGAGTCCACGACCGCCCGAGTCGCACCGACGGCGCCACCCAGCGCATCGGCAAGATCCTCGACCAGGCGCAGTCCCTCCTGGCTGCCCACGCCGCGCCCGCCGCCGACGATGATCCGTGCCTCCTCGATGGGCGCGGCGGCACCGGCTTCGGCGACCTGGTCGACAACCTTCACTGCCGGAAGCTCTTTGGTTGCGGCAACCTTGACCGTCTCGACCGCGCCGGCCGAACCAGCCTTCTCGGCCGTGACCGTGCCCGGTCGGACGATGACCATGCCACGGCCCTTGGTGAACCTGCTGTGGGTCACGAGCTTGCCGCCGAACGTGCTCATCTCGACCCGCGGGCCGTCATCGGCCCAGTCCACACCGGAGCCATTCACCATGACCGGCAGGTCCGTCAGGCCGACCAACAGGCCGGTGATGTCCTTGCCGTCATTGGTTGCACCCAGAAGCAGCACGTCGGGCTTGCGCGCTTCCACGAGCGCAGCCAGCCGCGGGGCAACCACCGCGGCCACCGGCCCAGAGGCGGCGCCCGACTCGACGTCCACGGCGAGTACGCCAGCCGAATACGCCGCCGCCGCTTCCGCGGCCTTTGCCGCGCCAGGTCCAATGAGGACCGTTCGACTCTCCGCACCTGCCTTCTCCGCGAGCTGTCGGGCAAGCGTGGCAAGCTCGAGTGTCAGCTTGGTTGGCACACCGTCAGCGATCTCGCCGATCGCCCAGATCGCGGCCATCAGATCAGCCTCCGGCCGGCGAGGAAGTCGACTATCTGCCCCACTGCCACGTCCGCTGACTCGCGGACAAATGTCGCGCCGCCTCGCTCCGCGGGCTTGCTCGAGTCCAGGGTCTCTGTCCAGGCTGCGGACGATCCGACTCCCGACGCATCCACCCCGATGTCGGCCAGCGACCACGTCTCGATCGGCTT
>JBBDRY010000102.1:0-4076 GCA_040905225.1 Chloroflexota bacterium
TTCGAACACGTGGCTTCGAGCGCCGCGGATCTCGGCGGCCATCTTCTCGCCCGACCGGAGCACTCCCAGCTCATCGAGAGTGCCCCACATCAACAGCGTCGGGACGTTGATCTCGGCGAGCCGTTCGGCGGCCGGAGGGCCCTCGAACGGAATTGGCTGGTCGGGGTTCTGGTCCGCGACGTAGTTCTCCATGTTCCAGGCGACCATTCGCCGACGCAGCTCGGGATCGACCCGGTCCGGCGGCTGGCCGAAGCCGTCGGTCCAGACCTGTGTCTCCAGTTCGACCAGGCGCTCCCAGTCGCGGGCCTCCTGGAGCCGCTCCATCTCCGGCCAGATGTCGGTCAACCGTGGGTCATCGACCTCGAAACCGCGCAGGCCGCCGGCGACCCAGACGAGCGAGCGAACACGATCGGGCGTCTCGAGCAGGACGTCGGTCGCGATCATGCTGCCGCGCGAGATGCCGAGCAGGTGCGTACGTTGCACGCCGAGGTGGTCGAGGACGGCGCGCAGGTCGTCGCGGTTTGAGTAGGGCACGTCTTCGACACGCGTCCGGCCAAAACCTCGGCAGTCGTAGCGGATGCAGCGGTACCGGTCCCGAAAGGCTGCGACCTGCTCATCCCACATGCGCAGGTGCGCGACACCCGCGTGGATGAGCGTGACGTCGGGCCCCTCCCCTTCTACCTCGTAGTACAGCTTGCCGCCGGGGACATCGACGAAGCCCGTTTCGACGTCAGTCATGCGCCTCCCTCGAGTAATTCGAGGGCGCCCGCGAGGGCGCGCTCGGTGGTCTTTTCGTTGGCTTCGGCAATTTCCGTGGGTTCAGGGCGCACCATGTCCTCCGCGTCGAGAAAGGTACTCGGCGGCGGCCCCTGGTCGTGGCGCGCGGCCTCCGCTGCCCAGCGCTGCCGCCAGCCAGAGTCCGTCTCGACCGGGAGCTCGACGTGCGCCTGGGCCAGCCACACCATCGACCACGATCGCGGCACGACGCGGTACGCGTCATATCCGCCGCCGCCCGTGGCGAGCCATCTTCCCTCGGCGTGCCGATGGGCGATCTCGTCCAGCATCACCGTCGCGGCGCGGTAGGCCCGTGTCGTGAGGCGCAGATGGGCGAGCGGGTCGTAGGCGTGCGTGTCGCAGCCGTGTTGCGTGACCAGGAATGTGGGCCGGAACGCCTCTGCGAGCGCGGGGACTGCCTTTTCGACTGCGGCGAGCCACGAACCGTCGCCGCTGTATGGCTGGAGTGGCACGTTCACGGCGCTTCCCAGCGCGGCCGGTCCGCCGCGCTCGTCGACAAAGCCCGTGCCCGGGAAGAGCGTCTGACCTGTTTCGTGGACCGACAGAGTCAGCACCTGCGGGTCGTCCCAGAACAGGGCCTGCGTGCCGTCGCCATGGTGGACGTCGAGATCGACGTACAACACGCGGTGGCCCGCATCGCGCGCCCGCGCAACTCCGAGAGCGACGTCGTTGTAGATGCAGAAGCCGGATGCGCGATCGGCCATGGCGTGGTGCAGCCCTCCTCCCGGGTTGAAGGCGTGCTCCGCCTCGCCAGCGAGGATCCGATCGACCGCGTCGATCGACCCGCCCGCGATGGCTGCCGAGGGCTCGTGCATTCCGCGGAAAGGCGGGCAGTCGCCCGGTCCGATACCGGCCGCCGAGGGCCGCGAGGGCTCGGCTGAGAACTGGCGGACCGTCTGGATGTAGCCGGGCGTGTGGAGGCGCGCGAGCTCATCGTCGGTCGCCACCCTTGGCTCCACGAAGTTGGCGGCTCCAACCGAGCGCATCAGGTCGATTGACGGGCCAAAGCGGCGCGGCGTCAGTGGATGCTCCGGGCCGAAGTCGTAGGCGAGATTCACTTCCCCGTAGACGACCAGCGGGCGGGGCATCTGTGGCTGGCCTGCGCCCGTCACTCCTGCGATTGCTCCCAGCCGCCCTCATCGATGGCGTCGCGCCAGGCATCGGGCGCAGGACGACCCGCGTCAAGCAGCGCCGCATAGCGTCCGACGAGCTCGGGGAATGCGCCGCTGTCCTCGGCCGGCATCTCGAGCAAGGTGGCGTCATCGGGCACGTCCCCTGGCGGCGTCGCACCCGCGTCCGTCAACACCACCAGGGCGGCGCCGTGGTAGGCGGCGGCATCCGTCGCCACGCGCATCGCCTCGGCGGACAGGCGCTCCGCGACGACGAGCACCTGGCATTCGGCGAGGTAGCCCAGCCCGAGGCCGACATCGTCAGCGTCGAGCCTGGGCATCGGCCCGTCGTCCGTGTCGTTCTCTCGCGGTGTCGAGCCGCCCGGGTCGCGCAGAACGGCGGCGTGGCCGACGCCGGCCCGGCCCAGCTCCACGATCACGGCATCGCCATCGAGGTCGTCGCCGACGCTGCCAACGAGCTCGACTCGCCCGCCGGCTCGCGTCGCGGCAAGTGCGATCAACCCGGCCGGCCGGCCAATTCCGTCTTCGGCGTCCAGTCCCGGCCGACCGAGAACGACGATCACTCGGGGGAGGCGTCGGCCGGTATGACAGTCACCTCGCCCAGCCCGGCAGCACGCAGCGGACCCTCGACCTCCTTGGCGTCGCCGACGATCACGACAGACAGCTCGTCCGGGCGGATGTTGCGCCTGGCAGCGGCCATCACGGCGTCGGTATCAACGGCAGCCACGGCGGGCCGGTACTGATCGAGCTCGTCGTCGGGCAGCTCGAAGACCACGAGCCCGGACAGCGCGGCCACCACCTGGCCGGAGCTCTCGAAGCGCAGCGGGAACACGCCGATGAGGTAATCGCGCGCGACGTTCAACTCGTGCGCTTCTGGTGCGATCTCGGTCATGTCGCGCACGATGCGCAGCGCCTCCTCGAGCGCAGGGACCGTGACCGCCGTCTCGACCGCGCAGCGAATCGCGAAGGGCCCCGCACGGCGGCGCATCTCGAAGGACGAGTTGATCCCGTACGAGTAGCCCTTCTCCTCACGGATGACCCGATTGAGGCGCGAGTTGAACGTACCGCCGAGGATCGCGTTGAGGACTGAGATGGCGTGGAAGTCCGGGGTCTTGCGCGCGACGCCGACGTGACCGATGCGCAGCTCCGACTGCGGGGCGGACGGCCGATCGACGAGCACGATCCGGGCGCCCGACGGGTGGCCTGCCACGGTTTGCTGGGCGACCGGCGGAGTCGAAGCTTCGCCACTCCTCTGGCCGAGGTGCTCCTCGGCAAGCTCGATGAGCGCGACGCCCGTCAGGTCACCGGCAACGACCAGCGTCGCGGCGGAAGGATCGACGAGCCCGCGGTGGCGCTCGACCAGTGCGTCGCGGTCCAGCGGGCGGACAGTCGATTGGATCCCGCCCAGGGGTCGGCTGTAGGGGATGCCGGGCGCATAGACGGTCTCCGGAAAGACGCGCTCGGCACGGCGTCGTGGATCGGACCACGCCTGCAACAGGTCGTTCATCCGCTCGTCCCGCAGCCGCTCAACCTCGTCGCCCGGGAAGGCAGGCTCAAACGCCATCTCGGCCATCAACGCAAGCGCAGGCCCGAACCGCGACCGTGGCACATCCATGGTCGCGTTGAGCGACTCCCACGACGCGTCGGCGTGGATCTCGGCGCCGAGGCGCTCGGACGCTTCTATGAATTCGACCGCGTTCAGGCGTCGCGTGCCCTCGGGCATGGCTCGGCCGGTGAGAACGGTCACTCCAGCCTGGTCAGCCGGCTCGGCCCAGCCGCCTCCAGGCATGATCAGGTGGGCAGCGAGCAGGGCCCGTCCCGGGACGTGGGCATGCATGACCGTCAGGCCGTTCGACAGCCTCGCGCGTTCGAACTTCGGGAAGCGGTAGTCACGCGGCGGTCCCGGCTCCGGCCGGGTATCGAGAACGGACAGGTCGGCCTCAGCCGCCGCTGCGCTGCCCACGTCCGAATCGGTCGGTGCGATGACGGCGGCGGAATCGGGCTCCGGCGCCAGCCCGTCCGGCGCGCGCTCGTCGGTCCCTTCGGCAGCCACGTCAAGGTCGTCCTGGTCAGTGATGAAGCCTCTTTCGGCCGGATCCTCGATCGTCACGCCGCTGCCTCTTCCGCCGCGCGCGGCACGTAGGTCAGCAC
>JBBDRY010000103.1:0-17564 GCA_040905225.1 Chloroflexota bacterium
TCCCTGACCCTGGCCCTGACCCTGGCCCTGACCCTGGCCCGCACCCGGACTCTGCCCCGGCTGGCCCTGGCCCTGGTTGCCCTGGCCCTGGCCCTGGTTGCCCTGGCCCTGGCCCTGGTTGCCCTGGCCCTGGTTGCCCTGGCCTTGCTGGCCGGCTTGGGCGAGCTGGCGGCGCGCCTGCTGAAGGTCACCTGCCGCACGCGCCAGGTCACGGTTCGTTTCTACCTGTTCCTGTCCTCGCTGGAGCGCCTCACCAAGCCGGTCGAGCGCGTCTGACGCGGCCTGCGTGTCACCGGAGCGCACGGCGCGGACCGCGTCGGCCAGCGCCGACTGGGCGTTCGCGCCGGCCTGCCGGGCCGTGCTGTCCATCTCGGACAGTTCACGAGCAAGGGCTTCGCGCTCCGCCTGGGTCATCCCGGGCAGGCGCTCCTTGAGCTTGTCGAGATCCTGGTTGGTCTTCTCAGGGTCGCCGCCCGGATTGCTGTCGCTGCCAGTCGCGGCCTTGCTAAGGGAGCGTGACAGCGAGCTGATGGCGGCTGCCCGCTGCTCGTTCGCAGGATCGAGGCGGCTGCGGATCGCGTCTTCGAGCGAACCAAGGCGTGCGAGATTCGTGTCCAGATCCTCGGGGTGGTCGCGCAGCTGCTGGACGAGCTTGCGCAGCTCCTTGGCCAGGTCGACTCGCGGATCTGGCGCGTTGTGGCCCTCCTGGAGTCGTGTGGCGGTCTCGTCGAGGCGCTGGGCCTGCTGCTCTGCCTCGGCGCGCATCTGCTCGCGCTGGGCGATGACATCGTTCTGTGCATTCGGGAGGAGGAGCGCGGGAATCAGCAGCAACGCGCAGAAGGCCGTGGCCGCGCTCTGCCGGCGAGGAAGCGGGATGCGCAATCCGCGCGGGTCGGCGCCCAGCAGGGCGGTCAACGCGTCGTGCCGCTGGAGTCGGACGAGGTGTTGGTAGACAACGGCTTCCGGCTGGTCGCCCGAGGCTTCTGCGACCGCGTCAGTGCCTTCTGCGGTTGCCAGCTCGGGCGAGGAGGTGGCCAGGGAGAGCGCGGTCGACACGCGGTCGCTCAGGCCGTCCTCGGAGTCGACGGCGAGCGCTGCTTCGGCCAGCGTTGGGCGGACGCGCACTGCGTCTACCAGGAGGGCGACGATGCCGCCGACGATCACGAGGCCGGCAACAACGGCGTGCCATTCGAAAGGCATCACCCTGGCGACGAACGCCAGCACCAGCTCGATGGCTGCAACTGCCGCCAGGATCAGGCTGCCGTCACGGACGACACGACGCAGCCACACTCGACGACGGAAACGGCCGAGGGACCTGCGCAGCTCCAGCAGCTGGGGATCGAGACTCATTCCTTTGTCTCCGATATCACGGTTTCGGCGTTCACGGCTTCCGTCGGCACTGTGTCGGCCGCCTCTGACGGCGTCTCGGCCGGTGGGGTATCAGACGCAGCCATTGCCATACGGTTCCCGCGCCGCGGCAGATGCGGTCGCGGCAGCCGCAGCCGACGCGTCGGGGAGACGAGCTGTGCGGAAACGAGCGTCAATGTCAGACCCAGGACCAGGAACGCGATCGCGCTCTTGGGCCAGAAGGTGTCGCGCGGGAAACCGAAGGAGACGACTGCCTGCTGGCCCGCCGGAGGTGCGGCACAGCGATCAGCGTCGGGACAGTTCGGGATCCCCATCCCAACGGCAGGTGCTCCCTTCAGGAGACCGTCTTCTCCAGCGCCGCCAGGGAGGAACTCAATTGGGTCGGTGCCGGGTGTCGTCGGCGTGCCGAAGTAGGGCTTGCCAGTCACGCCAGAGATGTAGTCGCACGACAGGTGGTACGAGTCCGGCGCCGTTGCGCAGATCATGTCCAGGTCGGCGACGAAGGGGTTGAGCCACAGCGCTGCCTCAGGGGCCTTGCCGCGCGTCGAGACGATGACGCTGCTCGTGGACGCTGGCTTGGTAACTACCTGCCAGAACTGGTGCACGCCGGCCGTTCCGATCGAGAGCAGGAGCACGACCACGAACGTAATCACCGTCGCCGTCTGCGTCCGGCGGACGAGAGCCGAGATGAACAACCCGACGGCGCCCATGCCAAAGGCAAGCGCAAACAGGAACGCATAGGCGCGAATCAGATCCTCCGGACCGACTCCGCCAAAGACGAACACGAGGCTCGCCAGCGGCACGGACGCGATGATCAGGAGGAAGACGTAGCTCAGCGCGGAGAAGAGTTTGCCGATGATCATGCCGAGCGTGCTGAGCGGGGTGGTGACAAGCAGATCGAGAGTCTGCTTCTCGCGTTCCAGGGAGATCGCTCCGGTCGTGAATGCCGGCGCAAGGACCAGCACGAGCAGCGTCTCCAGGAACAGGAGGCCGCCGAAGATCCCGTGGCCGATTCCCGCCGAGAGCGCAGTCCCGTTGGCCAGCGTCTGCGTGCCGGGGAAAGGTATGCCGGGGAAGTCCCGCGGGATGCCCGGGTTGATGACGTTGGAACTGATGACCTGCCCGGCCTGCTGCTTCAGGTAGAAGTAGATCGCGAAGGAGAAGAGCGCGAGCAGCAGGAGGTAGATGGTGAGGACAGCGAAAGCCCGCCGGCCGCGCATCCTGCCCCGCAGCTCCTTGATGCTGACCGCGCTGATGCCCGACCAGAAGCGTCCGAGACGGCGACCGACGAACCCGCCGCCCCGCCTGACCTGCGCTGCCACGGCTGTCATGTCATCGCCTCCGTCGTGCCGGTCGAGCCATTGTCCTTCGCGGACGCAGATGCCGGAGTTGCTCCGGCGTCGGTGATCTGGAGGAAGAGCTCCTCGAGGTCGCTCGCGGCGGGAGCGAAGCTGCTCAGTCGAACTCCGGCACGCACGGCCGCCGTCAGTACGGCGGCGGCGGCGTCGACGTCGCCGCGCAGGGCGAACTCGAGCTCGCCGCCCGGGCGACGCATGACGGTCGCGATGTTCGGGCTGGCCGCGAAGTGCTGCTCCGCGGCTTCGATCTGATCGTCGTCGCCGACGACTGTCGCCCGGTAAACGCCGCCGATCCGGAAGCGTTCGGCGATCTCGTCGACGCGCCCGCTGGCGAGCACGCGGCCCTTGTCGATGATCGCGACCGAGGTGCACAGCTCCTCGAGCTCGGGCAGGATGTGGCTGCTGATGATGATCGTCTTGCCCAGCGATCGAAGCTCTCTCAGGAGCTCGCGCAGCTCCACGCGGGCGCGCGGGTCGAGGCCGGAGGCCGGCTCGTCGAGCAGCAGAACCTGCGGGTCGTGCACCAGCGCATGGGCGAGGCACAGCCGCTGCTGCATCCCTCGGCTGAGCTCCTGCACGTAAGCCTCACGCTTGTCCGCCAGGTCGACCAGCTCGAGCAGGTCTCCGATCATCTGCCGGCGCCGCGACGCGGGCAGGCCGTAGCAGCGCCCGAAGAAGTCGAGGTACTCCCACACGCGCATGTCGTCGTAGACGCCGAACGTGTCCGGCATGTAGCCGATGACGTTGCGCACCGCGTCGGGCGCCTTCCGGATCGAATGGCCACCGACCTCGGCGTCGCCGGCGGAGGGCACAAGGAGCGTGGCGAGCATCTTGAGCGTGGTCGTCTTACCCGCGCCGTTCGGCCCAACCAGGCCGAAGATCTCGCCCTGCTCGACTTCGAGCTCCACTCCGGCCACCGCCAGGCTGCGCCCGAAGCGCTTCGTCAACCGCTCGGTCTTGAGCGCAACTGTCATCCGATCGTGCCCTCTAGGCGCATCAGCAGTTGGAAGTAGCGCTGGTCCTCGCCGAACTGTCCAGGTTCCGAGCGGTTGATGAAGCGGAACAGGACGGCGCCGCTCTCGTCGACATAGCGCTCGGGATTGGCAATCACGTAGCTGAGGCTCGCGTCGGGATGGGGGAACTCGACCCACCTCTGGCTGGTCCGGTCGAACAGCTGGAACTCAGGCAGCGTGTCGAAGGCCACGGCTGGATCTCGCCCAATCGGTGCCTTACCACCGGGGCCAATGACAATGACATCGTTGCACGGCGGTACGGCGCAGTCTGCAGCCGGGCTGGCGTTTGGATCGGGGCTTGGGGTCGGCTGTCCGTCTCCGAGCGGGTCGTCCTGGTCCGGCTGCTCATCGGCCGGCAGGGGCTCAATGAGCTTGCCCTGGCCGCGCAGCACCCGTGCGTCGCCCTGGGTGAGGGCGATCTCCAGCGAGCTGACCTGGAAACTGCCGTTGAAGCGAGCCGGTCGGCTCTCGACTGTCATCGTCCCGCGGGTCAGGTACATGCCACTGCCGTCGGCCCAGCCGTTATCGGCCGTGGTCTCGACGATCGTGCGGCGCATCATCTGGTCGCTGAACACCTGCTGGGAGTCGAGGGTCATCGCGAGCGGGATCAGGAACAGGCCCTCGCCGACCCGGTTCGGGACGTCGCCGACGAGCTCGACATCGAGCACGGCTCCCTTGGTCCACGCGAGCAACAGCGGTGCCTCGACCGAGGCCTGGCTGCAGCAGGGGAAGAGTTGGTCGATCACCGCGCGGCGAGTGGTGACGGAGCGTGCCTGCGCCGAGTCGCGCGGGAACGTCGAGCCGAAGATCAACTCGGACAGGCCATAGTTGAAGAACGGGTTGCTGGTCACGTCGAGGTCTATGTCCTTGGACTGGCCGGGTTCGAGCGTGGGCAGCACGGCCGCGCCGCCGCTGAACACGATGGCCACGTTCTCGAGCGGCACATCAGAGCGGTTGGTGACCGTGCCCTGGAGCCTGCCGCGCGACAAACGCAGGCTCGTCTCGACCGCGGGCGCATCCGCGGGAGCCTCGGCGCGGAAGCCGCGCAGCACGCCGAAGCCGACCTCGAAGTTGCGCAGGCGCGAGCTCGATTCGCCGAATAGGACGTCCAGCGGCGTCTCGGTCTGGCCGAACTGTGCCTGGCTGGTCGGATTGGACAGCAGCGCTCCACCGGGGATCCGCACATCGAAAGTTCGGCGGCTGGGCGAGTAGATGCCGATGTACGCCTGGCCGATGCCTCGGCCCGTGCCCTGCGCGGCGCGGACCACGGTGATCTGGTTGACGATCACGTCGCTGCCCTTGAGGGTCGCGCCGAGGCCGTAGCTGCCGAACGCGAACACGACGACGAGTGCCGGGATGGTCACCCAGGCCCACTCGCGCTTGTCGAGCCGGCGCAGGACGAGGTAGTTGATGGGGCCGATGAGAGCGATGTAGGCGGCAAGCAGCACAAGCAGCTGCTCGATCGGCGGAAGGTCGATCGAGGGCAGGTTCTGAAGCGCGTAGACGATCTGCGAGTCGTCCGTCACGGCCAACGGATTGAGCGCCGGGCCGCTGCTCTGCGGCAGCAGGCGGTGCCACAGCACGGCACTCGCGCCGCTCTCCGCGATCCACTCCTCGGCGGGGTTGAAGCCGACGAGGCTGATCGTGCCTCTGCCGTAGCCCGTCTCCGCGGCTATCACGTCGTCGCCGCTGCGGGCGAGGACCGTGCCGTGATCGAGGGTGCCGGCCAGCGAGGGGACGGCCGCCGCGGTCGATGGCAGGGTGCCCAGCAGCCCGTTGAGATCGGCAGCGGGCACGTCGATGGTCTTCTGTGGATCAAACGGAAGCAGGATCTGCTGGTCGCGGTTGAAGCCGCGCACCGTGCTCGTCCCAGTGGTGCCGCCGAGGATGGTCAGCCGGCCGCCGGCCCCCACCCACAGCCGCAGGGCTTCGAGCTGCTCATTGGTGAGTAGGGCCGCGTCCGTGTCCTGCCACACCAGCCGATCGATGGCCGACCATGCTTCGACCCGCGGGGGCAGGTCTTCGATCCGCAGAGTGATGACGGCGGGCGCCGAGACGTTGGGATTGACCATCGCCGCCGTTACAGCCCGTAGAAGCCCCTCGGGCCTCTCGGCGATGACGGCGACCACAGGATTGAAGGCGTCGTGCGAGGTGATCTTGACCTGCTGAGTGGCCACGGTCTGATCGCCGCTGACGAGGTCGATGTTGACCCGGCTGCCGAACAGAGCGGTCTGCGCATACAGGGTGAAACGCTTGCGGCCGTTGGGCAGGTCCGCCACGACGCCATAGTGCGATTGGCCAGAGTTGGGGCCACGAATGCGCAACTCGCCTGTGACAGATGGTCCGTTGTTGGCGATCTCAACGACGACGGCGGTCCATGAACCGGGCCGAACATGGCCGGCGAGAAGCGCGTGCGCCTCCATCGTGAGATCCGGGTTCGGCTGGACGGAAGGCTGGACAGAAGGCTGCGCGGATGGGGACGGGCTTTCGGCAAGGGCCGGGGATGCCGACGACAGCACGAACAGCAGCGTGAGCAGGGCCGCGCGGGCTGATCGTGACGTTTGCGGTCGGTGGCGCATCTGCCCTCTCGCTAAGTCGTGCAAACGGGGACGGCCTGCCGCCACTCGTTACACCCTACAGATGCGCTAGACGTGCGCCGGGGCCGGAAAGTTGCATGGCCTAAGCACGACATACCATGGCTGTCCGTGCCAGAGCTTTTTCCTTTCCGTGCGCTGCGCTACGACGCGTCTGCCGTGCCCGACCTATCGGCCGTTCTGTGCCCGCCGTACGACGTGATTTCCGAGGCGGAACGGAGGCGCCTCGCCGCGCACGATGCGCGGAACGCGGTGCACGTCGAGCTGCCTGTTGCTGGTGACCAGGGTGGCTCGCCGTACGAGGCGGCCGCGCAGACGTTCGCCGCCTGGATCGCCGACGGAGCCCTGCAACGCGATGACCGGCCGCTGATCTACGCCTACGAACAGGTTTTCCGGGCGGCCGATGGATCCGATGTTGCCGCGCGTGGATTCTTCTGCCGATTGCGCCTCGAGCCGTACGAACCAGGGAGCACGGTCAGGCCGCACGAGGCAACCATGAGCGGCCCGAAAGAAGATCGGTTCCGATTGATGTCAGCCGTCAAGGCGAACCTGAGCCCAGTCCTCTTCCTGTACGAGGACGGTGATCTCGGGCAGACAGCGGAAGCGCTGATGTCGGAGATCGCCTCCGGGCCGCCCGCGGTTGAGGCCATGGGGCCTGGCGGGCTGGCCAACCGGCTGTGGCTGGCCGACCCGGCCGAGTCGGATAGCGCGCGCGAGCTGCTGCGGATAGCCGGAGACAAGCCTGTCACGATCGCCGACGGGCATCACCGCTACGAGACAGCGCTGCGCTACCGAGACCAAGCCGGGCCATCCGGCGCGGCCGATCACGTCCTCGCGCTGATGTACGAGGCTCAATCGGGCGGGCTGTCGCTGCTGCCGTGGCATCGCGTACTGACCGGCGTGGATGGCGCCGCGCTCGTGTCCGCCGCCAGCGACTGGTTCTCGGTGACGCCGTGCACCACCGCGCAGACGATGATGGTGCGGCTGTCGGAGTCCGAGTCGACGGGCGCGCGGCCTCGCGGAATGATCGGACTGTGGACCCGAGCGGGAGGTGCGCTGCTGGAGGTCGACGTCCAGCGCGTGGCCAACCTGCTGTCTTCCGACGCATCGGAGACCCTGCGCTGGCTGGACGTCAGCCTGCTGTCGGCTACGCTCTCGCGGATGATCGGGACCACATCGGAGAAGCTCGCTGCCGACGGAAGGCTGACCTACCTGTCCGACGCCGCGCAAGCAGTGGCGCAAGTCGAGGCAGGCGAAGCCGACGCGGCGTTCATCCTTCGGCCGACGCTGATTGATGACGTCCTGTCAGTTGCAGCGGCGGGTGAGCACATGCCGGCCAAATCGACGTTCTTCCATCCCAAGGCCGCCACCGGCCTCGTCTTCAATCCGCTCGCCGACTGATGGACGATCTCCTTGGCCGTGACGGACATCGCGGACGCAACGGGAACGACGGCCGTGACGGGCAGGATCTCTCGGTGGACGACACCCACGGGATAACGGTCCTCGATCGGCCAATGAGCAGGCCGATCCGCAAAGACGAGCGCATCGTTGCCGACCGGGGCCTGTACATCGAGTCATGGCTGCCCGAGCGGCGCTCACGTCGCAAGCCGCTTTATCTGCTCCACGGCGAGTTGGGCGGATCCTGGCTGTGGCACCGCTTCCTGGGCTTCTTCGCGCCGCGCGGCTGGGAGGGCCACGCACTCAACCTGCGCGGGCACTACTGGTCAGACACGGCCGATCTCGGTGATCTCGACTTCTCGACCTACCTCGACGACGTCGTCGCTGGCGCCGGCACTATGTCGCGCCCGCCGATCGTCATCGGCCACGGGCTCGGTGGCCTCCTCGCGATGAAGCTGGCCGAGACGCGCCCAGTGTCTGCGCTGATCCTCCTGAGCTCGGCGATGCCCGCGGAGTTGTTGGAGCCGCCCCCTTCGCACATCGTCCGCCTGCTGCCGCGCCAGTACAAACGAGAGCTGCTCGATTGGGACGGATCGCTGGAGGTTCTCCAGCATCAAAACCCGGACCTGACCACGGCCGACGTGATGCGCGTCCAGCACATGATGGGTATCGAGTCGGGCTCGGCGCGGCGACAGATGCTCGAGGGAGTGTCGGTATCCCTGGCCGAGCTGCCGGCCGTGCCCATGCTGGTAATCGGTGCCGGGCTCGATCGTTTCTTTCCGGAGCCCGACAGCGAGCGATTGGCCGAGTGGTTGGGGGCCGACTACCAGCCCTTCGGTGCCCATTCTCACTACGGCCTGGTCACCGGCGAGGAGTCGTACGAGCAGGTCGCCGAGGCGATCCGGGCGTTCCTGGAGTCGCACCGGCTCTAGGCTCTCTTCTGCAGGGGCGGGAACTGGCCGTTATTGCCTGTCGATTTGGGTGCTTGGTAAACTTCGCCGGTTCGCTGAGCAGCCCAGCCAGGCGAAACAGGCCGCATTCGTCTAGAGGCCCAGGACACCGCCCTCTCAAGGCGGAGATCACCGGTTCGAATCCGGTATGCGGTACCAAATCGAACTCTTCCGACGCCCCCGGACCGCGCCTCGGGGGCGTCCCAGTGTCCGGCGTCAGAGGCACACGATCGGCGTGTGGAAAAGAAGGTGGACAAGATGGTGGACGACCGCCTTCCGCCCGGTGGACGGCCCGCCTACAATCCCTCGATCATCGCCGAGGGGCACTCACATCGCACCGGTGATGACAGGGAGGAACGGGCGACCGGGCGGCCAAGCCCCCGGCAATGCTCACGCAGGTCGGTTGACACGCCCGTCGGCCGCTCGGCACCGTGGCGACGCGAGGAGAGGGTCAAGTTGTCGATTCAGGCTGCGCATGTACCGCTTATGGCTGCCTCATTACTCGCGGACGAGGCGCTCGAGTTCGTGCGCTTCTGCTATCGGCGGCGGCGAGTTGGCTGGCCTGCCCTCTATGACGAGATGTGTGCCGTCGCGGCGCACGGCGCGTACCGTGGACTCGGGTTTGCGGAGCTTGCCGAGCGCGGCGTCACCTTCTGCCTGAGCGACATGCACAGGTTCATTTCGATGCTCCAGCAGGTTATCGCCGAAGAGCGGACGAGCCCTGAGCCCCCGCTGAACCCGGCCCCCCTCACGCTTTCGGTGATCCCGGCGCAGTCCTAGGAGCGCAAACCTCGGCGCGCCATCTCCCACTCGATCTGGCGCTCGGCCTCCACGTATTGGTCGATCTCTCCGCGCAGCTTGTTGGCCTCGGGCGTATAGAGGTGGACCTGCTGCTGGAGGATGTAACTGAGCCGCCGGCTGGTCATGCGCACGTGGTCGAGATTGCGCATCAGCACCAGCGGGTCCATCGCCGCGAGGTCGTCGGGGTGGTACATCTGCTTCATCGGCGGGCCGAGTATATCGACGGCTGACGGCCCGCCCTGGCTGTCCACCCGACGGCCGCAAAACGGAAATTGAGTCGTTTGCGGTGCCGTTCGTCCCATAACGTGTGACGCCCGGTTTATCGGGCCGCCGACCGACTGACTCCAGGCCGGCCTGCCAGCGCGGGTAAGATTCCGGGGCGTCCCCGTAGCTCAGTGGACCAGAGCGGCTGCCTTCTAAGCAGCGGGTCGCAGGTTCGAATCCTGCCGGGGACGCCAGTCGCGCCGCTACGGCGCGCGAACACACATTTTCGCGCGCCCAAGTCGCGACAGCGTGAGACTTGACGGGACAAGATGTCACATCTAGGTTCGCGACATGGCCGCAGTTGCCGCGGATCCGACCATCAGGCGCCAGGTGATGGCTGCCGCCCGGCAGGTGCTGGCAACGGAGCCCGGAGCGCCCATCGAACGCATCACTGAGCGCGCGGGCATCTCGCGAGCCACCTTCTACCGGCATTTCGGATCCCGCCGCGCGCTGCTCGAGAGCGTCTCGCATGAGCCTCGGCCGGACGCTCGCACCCGCATCCTGACCGCTGCCCAGGAGATGCTCATCCGCAGCTCGCTGTCCGACCTGGCCATGGACGATCTCGCCCGCGCTGCCGACGTGTCGCGCGGCACCCTCTACCGCGCCTTCCCCGGCAAGGCGGCGCTGCTCCAGGGGTTGATCGAGAGGTACTCCCCGTTCGAATCGGTGCGCTCCATAGTCATAGAGCATCGAACTGACCCACCCTCCGTCGTGTTGCCGCTGGTCGCTCGCGCGGTGGTTGGGGTCGCGGGTGAGCGGCTCGGACTGCTGCGCGCCGTCTTCCTCGAGGTCACCTCCGGCTCAGAGACCGCGCTGACCGGTATGCGTCCCTTGTTCACGTCCACCCTCGGCGTGCTCGCCGAGTACATGGCCGGGCAAATGGCCTTGGGTCGGATCAGGGCGATGCATCCGCTGGTCGCGCTTCAGGCATTCGTGGGTCCGGTCTTCTTTCACCTACTGACGCGACCTACCATCGAGCGCATGGCCGACCTGCCGATGTCAACGGAGCAAGCCGTCGATGAGCTCGTGTCGATCGCGATCTCGGGGCTCAGCGCATGAACGGAGCTGCGCCCGCCGTCGAGGCACGCGCCCTGACCAAGCGCTTCGGCGAGCTCGTCGCGGTGAACGCGCTCGACCTGGAGCTCCCCGCCGGCCGGATCTATGGACTACTGGGTCCCAACGGCTCGGGCAAGACCACACTCATCCGCTGTCTCGTCGGCCTCGCCAAGCCGTCGTCCGGCGAGGCGCGCGTCCTGGGCGTGCCCATGCCCAATCGCGAGAACCTCGCGCACATCGGCTACATGACCCAATCGGACGGCATCTACGTCGACCTGTCGGTCTGGGAGAACCTCCGTTTCTTCGCCGCGCTTGCCGGCGCGCGCGACAAGGCGGCGCTGACCGAGGTGCTCGACCTGGTCGAGCTGAGTTCGCGTAGGAACACTCCAGCCCATCAGCTATCCGGTGGTATGCGCCGCCGGTTGTCGCTGGCCTGTGCGCTGGTCCATCGGCCGTCCGTCCTCTTCCTCGACGAACCCACCGTGGGTATCGACCCAGCCCTTCGCGTCCAGTTCTGGAAGCACTTCAGGCAGCTCGCCGCGGACGGCGCGACGCTTGTCGTCACCAGCCACGTCATGGATGAGGCTGATCGCTGCGACGAGCTGCTACTGATCCTCCACGGCAAGCTGCTGGCCCGCGGTTCCGGCGCGAACATCCGAGCACAAGCCGGCACCCAGGACATGGAAGAGGCCTTCCTGCGCCTGGGCGGCAACGAGTCCGAGAAATGAACGCGCGCCGAACGCTGGCCATCAGCCGCCGTATCGCCGACCTGTTCCGGCGCGATCACCGCACGTTGGCGCTGGTGTTCGTCGCCCCGATCGTGATCATGGCCCTGCTCGGATGGGTCATCCGTGATCAGGCCGCACCCGCGACACGCCTCGCAGCCGTAACTCCAGCCGGGCCGGCCGGCGACATAGGTCGCCAACGCCTCCAGGACGCCGCCACGGCAGCGGGGATGGATTTCCGCGCCGACATAACGACGGAGGACGCAGCCCGACAGGCACTGCGCGACGGCCAGATCGACATTGCGCTCGTCGTGTCGCTCGCAAACGACCAGCCGCGGATCAAGGTAATCACGCCGGGCATCAACCCACCGGCGGATAGCGGGCGTATCGGCGAGCTCCGGCAACTGATCGCGACCGCGCTGGGCCAGACGGGCCCGCCACTTGAACAGGAGTCGATCTATGGCGCGGGCGATGGCGACTTCTTCAACGCCTTCGCACCGGCACTGGTCGGCTTCGTCGTCTTCTTCCTGGTCTTCATCCTGACCGGCATCAGCTTCCTGCGCGAAAGGATCGGCGGGACTCTCGAACGGCTGCTCGCGACTCCGGTTCGCAGGGTCGAGATCGTCCTGGGCTACAGCCTCGGCTTCGCGGTGTTCGCGACGCTCCAGGTCGCGCTCGTCCTCGCATTCGTCCTGGGCAGCGTGCACATCGATGCCATCGGGCCCCTGCCAGCCATCAACATCGGGCTGGGCGTGCCCATCGCCGGCTCCCCGATCCTTGCCTTCGTGATCACGTTGCTGTTGGCGCTGTGCGCGGTCAACCTGGGCATCTTCCTGTCGACGTTCGCGCGGACCGAGTTCCAGATCCTCCAGTTCATCCCACTCGTCATCGTCCCCCAGTCACTCCTGGCGGGCTTGCTCTGGCCGGTCGAGTCGCTGCCGGGGATCCTCGAGCCGATCGCGCGGGTGATGCCGATGACCTACGGCATAGATGGTCTGCGCGAGGTGCTTGTCAAGGGCTCAGGCCTGGCGGAGGCCGCCGTCCAGTTCGATGTGGCTGTCCTGGCCGGCATTGCGCTGCTCTTGGCCGTGATGGCCACGCTGACGATCAGGCGCGAGGTCGCCTGACCCGATTCAGTCGGTCGGCACGCAGCACCCGCAGCCGCCCAAGAACCCTGCACGGATACCTCGGCTAAGTCGATTGGCGGTCACCGCTGTGCAGCGAATGTCACGCCACTGCGCCGCTCCGGTCGTTGCGGGCCCGCAACACCCCATGTACCGCATGGCACTCACCAAAGTACGGCTTGTTGGTATCCGACCCCGACGCGAGCATTCGCCTCGTTACTACACCACAGAACCCAACGCACGAACTATCCACCTGAGAGGACGAAAGCATGGCTTCGATGGGAGTCCACGAGATCGGCCCGATGCTGACGGCGACCGAGGTTGCGAACCTTTTGCACCTCCACGTCAATACCGTCAAGCGTCTTGGCGATCGCGGCGAGCTGCCCTTCTATCGCGTCTGCCGGCGGGGCGATCGTCGCTTCCGGCTCGAGGACGTGATGCAGTTCCTCACCCGCAACCGCTAAATTCCCCTCGATCGGCGGGCGGGGCGCGCCCGCCGAGGACTGATTCCGATCATCTGAACCGTCGGGACATCCCGGCGGTTCTTCCATTTGCGCGGATCGCTGGGTTGCTTGTGCGCTTAGGATTCGGCTGCCGATGTACGCCACGCCCTCCGACCCGACCGATGGACTGGTGACCCTCGAGGAGCTCCAGCTTGCCACGCGCAACAGGGGCATGCCGCTCGAGGCGCTGCGCTACGACCTGACGCCCACCGGGCTTCATTACCTGCTCATCCATTTCGACATCCCCGCGGTCGATGCGAATTCGTGGCGACTGAAGGTTGGCGGAGTGGTCGAGGGTCCCCTCAAGCTCACACTGGCCGAGGTCCGCGCGCTTCCGCAACAGACTGTCCGCGTGACCATGGAGTGCGCCGGCAACGGGCGGGCGCGACTCAATCCGCGACCCGTCAGCCAGCCCTGGCTGTACGAGGCGATCGGCACGGCCGACTGGACGGGGACCTCACTCTGGCCACTCCTGGAGCGCGCCGGCCTCACCGAAGAGGCCGTCGAGCTGGTCTTCACCGGCGCCGATCGCGGCGTCCAGGGCGAGATCGAACAGGATTATCAGCGCAGCCTGACGGTCGATGAGGTTCGGCGGCCCGAGGTCCTGTTGGCGTACGAGATGAACGGCGAGCCACTGCAGCCGCAGCACGGCTATCCGTTACGGCTCATCGTGCCCGGCTGGTACGGCATGACGAGCGTCAAGTGGCTCAACGCGATCGAAGCGGTAACCGCGCCTTTCGAGGGATATCAGCAGACGCCGGCCTACCACTACACGAACGGTGCCGATGAGCTCGGCGAGCCCGTCACACGCATTCGGCCGCGGTCCCTGATGGTCCCACCTGGGATTCCGGACTTCTTCAGCCGGCACCGGATGGTGGAGCAGGGTCCGGTCCAAGTCGTTGGGCGCGCATGGTCGGGCCAGGGCTCGATCCAGAGGGTGGAGTTCGGGGTGGACGGCAGCTGGGCAGATGCACAGCTCGGCCCCGTGGTTGGCGAATTCGCGTGGCGGCCGTGGAGCTTCGAATGGAACGCGGTGCCGGGCGAGCACACGCTTTCGTGCCGTGCCACGGACTCGACGGGGGACGTCCAGCCCACGGAACAGCCGTGGAACCACCAGGGGGTGGGCAACAACCTCGTCCAGCTCGTGCCGGTCACAGTCCGCTAGGCCGGCACAAACGAGATGCCGATCGACCTGTCACTGACCGACGAGAACCGCCTCGTCCAATCCAGCGCGCGCGACTTCGCGGCGGCGGAGATCGAGCCGAACATCCGCGAGTGGGACTCCAGGCACGAGGTCCATCGCGAGGTGTTGGCGCGGATGGGTGAGCTCGGTTTTCTCGGCGCGCCGATCCCGCCCGAGTACGGCGGCACAGGTCTCGACTACGTCAGCCTGGGCATCCTGTGCGAGGAACTGGAGCGCGCCGACACGGCCTTCCGTGTCGTGATGAGCGTCCATGTCGGGCTCAATTCCCTGACGTTGCTCCAATGGGGCAGTGAGGACCAGAAGCAGCGCTACCTTGCGCCGCAGGCCAGGGGCGAGAAACTAGCGACCTTCGGCCTGACCGAGCCGGGTGCGGGCACGGACGCGGCGAGCCTGGCGAGCACTGCGCGGCGCAATGGCGACAGCTACGTCCTCAACGGACAGAAGGTCTGGATCAGCCTCGCGGACATCGCTGATCACTTCCTGGTGTTCGCGTCGGTCGACCGGAGCAAGAAGCACAGGGGCATCACCGCGTTCATCGTCGAGCGCGGCATGCCCGGGCTCTCCACCCGGACGATCGAGACGAAGCTCGGAATCCACGCCGGGAATACCGGCGAGATCTACTTCGACGACGTGCGCGTGCCGGTCGAGAACCGCGTCGGCGAAGAAGGGGAGGGCTTCACCATCGCGATGAGCGCGATCGACCAGGGCCGCTACACGGTCGCCTCTGGTGCCGTTGGGTTGGCCCAGGCCTGCCTTGACGCGTCGCTCCGTTACGCCCACGAGCGCAAGACGTTCGGTGAGGAGATCGGCCGACACCAGCTGGTCAAGCAGATGATCGCCAACATGGGCGCCGGCACGGAGGCCGGCAGGCTGCTGTGCCGCCAGGTGGCCTGGCTCAAGAACCGCGGCGAGCGCAACACACGCGAAACCAGCCTGGCCAAGTGGTTCACCACCGAACACGCCGTCAAGGCCGCCCTGGACGCGATCCAGATCCACGGCGCGTACGGCTATTCGGACGAGTATCCAGTCGCGCGCTATTTGCGCAACTCGAAGGCCGCCGTCATCTACGAGGGCACGAGCCAGCTCCACACGCTGATCCAGGCCGATTACCTGCTCGGCTATCGCGAGGACAAGCCTCTACGCTGCCCGCCGCTGCCCGCCCCGGGGTTCACGCGCGCCTGACCCCGCTCCTGTCATCTGACGCGCTTCTTATGCGCACTATTGCTGTGCACGGGCCTGACTGCTTCAGGCGACGCTGCCGAAGACTGCCCAAGGGGCTTCGGGTCCCGATTTCGAGCGTGAACGAGGAGTTGCCGCCGACCGAATCCGGGCCGCTTTGCTTGAACGGCCCAGCATTACGAATAGTGCGCATTAAGGCGAGGCCAAGCAATTCCCGGGCCACTTTCTCTGGCCCCAATGGCTACTCGACGACGACAGTGGCCCTCATCGACGCGTGGATCTCGCAGTGATAGGCGAAGGTTCCCGGGGTATCGAACGTCCTAGAGACACTCGCGCCCTGGCCCAGCCGACCGCAATCGGGACCATCGTTGAACGTCACGGTGTGCGTGGCGCCATCGGCGTTGGTCCAGGTCACAACGCCGCCAACGCCAACGCTGATGCTCAGTGGGTTGAAGGCGTTGCCCGCTATGCCCACCGGAGTTCCGCCGCTTCCGGTGCACGGTGCAGGTGTGGCGGCCGGACCGCCGGGAGTTGCCGCGGGCCCCGAGCCACCGCAGGCAGCGGCAAACGCGAGCACGGCGCCCGCCAGTATGGAAAAGCGCACGACACGCACGGCCATCTCCTCCTCAGGAACTCGATTTCAATGCGAGGCTTGGATGGTACGACGAATCGTCTCCATATCTACCCCAGCGGGTAGTGCTGACCCCACTGTTCGCTGAACACGATCTCCTCAAGTGTCAGCCGCCCGCCGCGGCGAAGTGGCCGGGTCAGGATCTCGGAAGCGGCCGGGTAGCCAAAGTTCAGCACGTACTCGCAATGGCGGTCGTCGGGGTAGCCGAGGATGGACCTGCACAGAGCATGCTCGTAGACGGTCGCGGGCGCCGACCCGATCCCGCGCGCCCAGGCGACCAACACCATGTTCTGAGCTGCCCGGCCCAGGTCCCACATCACCGATAGGGGCGAGTCGGCGGCCTCGGGGTTCGGCGTGATGAGCGCGATCGCGAGCGCACCGCCCGCGAGGTGCCCGGCGAACGGACCGACGTCGGCGAGCGCCTGAAGCCGCTCCCGGTCGCGGACGACGATGAAATGCCAGCGCTGAAGATTCTTGGACGAGCCGGCATGGCGTCCGGCATTCAGGATCGCCAGCAGGTCGCCATCGGTGATCGGCTTATCGCTGAACTTCCGGACCACATGCAGGCGCCCGACCGCCTCCTCTACCTCCACGCTCGTGAGTCTAGACTCGCGCTCGTGACCAACAGCCCGCGCCGGCCGTTCCCCGACGTGCTCGAGGACAAGCAGGTCGAGATCCCGTCCGGCAGCCGGAACAAGTACGAGTACGACGAGAAGGCCGGCGTGTTGCGGCTTGATCGTGTCCTGTCCTCGGCCGTCTTCTACAACTTCGAGTACGGCTTCGTCGAGGACACCCGAGCGGAAGACGGCGATCACACCGACGCGATGATCCTGCTCGCAGAGCCGACCTTCCCCGGCTGCCGAGTCTGGGCGCGGCCGGTCGGCGGCCTACGAATGGCCGACGAGAAAGGCGAGGACTTCAAGGTCCTCTGCGTAGCGCTCGGCGACTCCCTCTGGGACCACGTCGAACGTTTGGACCAGGTTTCACCGCACCGCCTGCGCGAGATCGAGCACTTCTTCGCGACCTACAAGCTGCTCGAGGACAAGCAGGTCGAGATCCACGGCTGGGCGGATGTGGGTGCGGCGCTCGACCTGCTGCGCGCGGACCGCGAGCGCTGGCTGGCGGAACAAGAGCCTCGCCCGATCTGACAGATGTTCAGCATGTCAACGGTATGCGGGCCATCCAGCCGAAGCGGCAAAGCAGACGGACATCGTCACGCACGAGCAGTCGCCTCGGGCTTCGACGAACGTGGCCCGCGCCCGCGTATCGTTGAATATCGGGGCAAACGACAAGTGGCGGGTGCTTGCCATGGCCCGTAAGCCGCTGATCATGGAAATCGCCGGTCGAGAGGTCTCGATCAGCAACCCTGAGAAGGTTTTCTTCCCCAAGGCCGGCT
>JBBDRY010000103.1:17664-23898 GCA_040905225.1 Chloroflexota bacterium
GGTCGAGAGGTCTCGATCAGCAACCCTGAGAAGGTTTTCTTCCCCAAGGCCGGCTACACCAAGCTCGATCTGATCAACTACTACATCGCGGTCGCGGACGGCGCGCTGCGTGGCGCCGGTGGCCGGCCGATGGCCCTGAAGCGCTTCGTCAACGGCGCCGACGGCGAGTTCTTCTTCCAGAAGCGCGCACCCGAATCGCGCCCGGATTGGATCGAAACAGTAGAGCTCTCGTTTCCCTCCGGCCGGACCGCCCACGAGATAGTGCTGCGCGACGCCGCCCAGCTGGCATGGATCATCAACCTGGGCTGCATCGACCTCAACCCACATCCTGTCCGCGCTGACGACCTCGACCATCCTGATGAACTGCGCGTGGACCTCGACCCGGTCCCGGGCGTGGCCTGGGACGACATCCGTCGCGTGGCCCTTGTCACCGACGAGGTGCTGGGCGACCACGGCCTGGTCGGCTGGCCCAAGACCTCTGGATCGCGCGGCATCCACGTCAACGTCCGGATCGAGCGTCACTGGACGTACCCGGAGGTGCGCAGGGCGGCTCTCGCCCTGGCACGGGAAGTTGAGCGTCGAGCCCCGTCGATCGCGACCAGCAAGTGGTGGAAGGAAGAGCGCCACGGCGTGTTCCTCGACTACAACCAGAACGCCAAGGACCGCACTGTTGCGTCCGCGTACTCAATTCGCCCGTTGCCCGACGCCCGTGCATCCATGCCTCTGCGCTGGGACCAGGTAGCCGAGGTCGTGGCCGAGGACTACACGCTCGCCACCGTGCCCGCCATCTACGCCGCGGAGAAGGGGGACCGCCACGCAGGCATCGACGAAGCCGTCGGATCGCTCGACGCCTTGCTCGAGCTATCCGCTCGCGACGAGGCAACGGGCCTGGGGGACGCCCCGTGGCCTCCGAACTACCGCAAGCAGGAGGGTGAGCCGCCGCGCGTCCAGCCCTCGCGCCAACGCCGGCCGGACGAGGAGTACAACACGCCAGAGGCTGAAGCAGAACGCGAGAAGGCACGCGTCGCGATGGAGCGCAGGTTTGCCCGCGCCGCCGAGGAGAAGGCGACTCTGACCGGGTCACGCCCCACGCCGACCGGGCGCCGCCGCTCATCAATCCCGGTCGTCGAGATCGCCAGGGCAGCCAAGAAGGACGAAGCGCTGGCCGGCCTCGAGCAGTGGAAGGCACGACACCCGGACGTGGCCGCGCACCTCCAGCCGGCGGATGTGCTGGTCGACTCCATGCGCGGCCGCTCGACGACCTGGACGCGCATCCGCGTCAACCTGTCGAACGTGCCCGCCGAGATGCGTCCCGACCAGGAGCCTCTGGAGGTCGATTACGACCCCTGGGCAGGCCACGAGTGGCCCGATCGGTCAGGCCAGCTGGAACGCGCCCCCCGCAAGGGAAGCCCTTAGGCGAAACGGACCGCGTTTAGCGGCGGGGAAAGCTCGGCTGGAAGTGGTCGCCGGCAACCGCTAGCGCTGCGACCGCAAATCCGTGCGCAGCGAGCCACACGATCGCGAACACCACGTCACCCCCGGCGCCGCCTCCGCCAGCAAAGGTTCCGACCAGCAGGAGCAGGCCGAGCACCACGCCGATCGAGGCCAGAGCGACGCCCAGCCAGCGCGCCCAGGACTTGTGCACGAATACGCCGATTGCACTGACTATCTCGGCAACACCGAGCGCGATGAACACCAATGCGAACACGAGGATCACGGCTGCGACGGCACCGGCCTCGCTGCCCAACGAAGGATCAACGTATTCCAAGAGCTCCGCGCCACCGGCACCCACCACCAGCAGCAAGAGCCCGATCAAGCCGACGAGGACGCCGACGATCAGCAGCACGACCGCGGCAACGATGGCAAGTGGCGACGATCCGTAGGGCGCCGGCGGAGTCCAGTACGCGGGCGGGGCGGTGTAGCCGGCGGGACCCCACGGCTGAGACTGCGGATACGGCGGCTGGGTTGGTCCCTGTGGTGGTGACCAACCCTGGTTCGGACCTGACCACGGCTGCTGGGGCGGCGGGCCTGCCTGCTGCTGCGGTGTCCAGCCCTGCTGGGGTGGCGGCGTCCAGCCGCGCGGTGGCGGCGGTTGCCAGGTCTTCCGCGGTCCGTCAGCCGGTTGCTGCGGTTGAGACTCGGCGGGCGTCGACTGTCCGGGCCAGCCGGGGGCAGACGGTTGTTCGATCGTCTCGTCGTCCGGGTCGCGGCGCTCGCCTGACACGGGCTAGCGCTGCGGGTAACGGCGGCGGAAGTGCCCGCCTCCTGCGAACAGGGCCAGTAGGATGAACGCGTAGCCGAGCATGACGACGATCGCGCCGATAAGCGTGGGGGAGAACCCGGGCGCGAGGGCCAGGGCGAAGCTGACTGCCGCGACGCCGAGCAGCAACCCGACCAATGACAAGAGGATCCCCAGAGCTCGAGCCCAGCCCTTATGGGCGAAGATGCCAGCGCCGAGTATTAGCTCGAGGGCTCCGAATACCAGCAGGACACCTGGGAGCGGACTCGCCAGCGCGCGCATCGTTTCGCGGTCGATGATTGTCCCGAAGAGGTTGATGGTCGTGCGCTGGATGAAGGATCGGATCTCGTTTCCCTGGCCCAGAAGGAACACGCCGGAGACGATGTCGATCAGGCCGTACACGGCCAGCAACAGGCCGGCGACGGCGACCAGCGCCGATGTCGAATACATCTGCCCTTGCTGCGGCCAGTACTGCTGCTGCGGATAACCCTGCGGCGGATAGCCGGGCTGCCCATAGCCGGGTTGCGGGTAGCCCGGTTGCTGAACGTAGCCCTGCTGCGGCGGATATTGGGCGGAGCCCTGCCACTGGCCCGGCGGGGGTTGCGCTCCCGGTTGCTGCCATTGACCGCCTGGCTGAGCTGAACCAGGCTGCTGCCACTGGCCCGTCGGGGGTTGCGCTCCCGGTTGTTGCCATTGTCCCGGCTGCTGCCAACCCTGGCCTGGCTGCGCGGCCTGGGCGGGCGCAATTGGGGCGATGGCATGCTCGGTCGTTGGTGAGTCGTCGACGCGGGTCGCGGGCGCCGCCGGCGGCGCAGGTGCAACTGGCGCGGCTGGTTCGAGCGGCGCGGGCTCGACTTGCTCGGGGGGCGGCACCATCGAGACCGGCGCCGCAAGTGGCATGGCCTGGCCGGGTGGCGCGGCCAACACAGGGGGCAGCGGCGGAGGTGTTCCGCTCAGGTCGGCGTCATCGCCGGAATCGGCGGGCGCCGCGGGTGGCTGAGCCCCGTGCTCGTTGGTCTCTTCGTCGTCAGGCTGTGACATCCGTCACTCCAGCTTCCAAATGGAAACGCCGGCCGACCTTGACGGCGGGCCGGCGTTTCACTAGATCACCGTCAACAGGTCAACGGCGGGCAGCGAAGTACGCGCTGGCCTGGATGAGCGCCCAGGCCGTCAGGGCGTACAGCACGCCGATGACCAAGGTCGTGATCCCGCTGGTCGCGCCATCTGGAGCAGTGAACGATGTGATGCCTCCGAGGATCAGCAGGATCGCAAAAATCACGCTGATGATGATCCCGATCCAGCGGCCCCAGCCCTTGCCACCCAACGCTCCAGCGCCGGCGACGATGCCCAGGATACCCAGGATCAAGATGAAGATCCCGATCCCAGCCAGGATTGCGCCGAACGCCCCGAACGGGCCGCTATTGGTTGTCCCGCTGCCGATCTGACCGAAAGCGGCACCGCCTATGGTCGCGCAGCCCCCGACAAGCGACGTGAGGACGCCCATCACGATCAGGTAGATCGACGCCAGCGTGACGCCCGTCGGGCGCGGCGGCGGGCCGCCGTAGCCGGGTCCGCCCCAGCCGGCTGGTTGCTGCGGTGGCGGGCTCCACTGCGGCTGCTGTTGATCCATGTAGTGGGTCCTCCTGCTACTCCCTCAATTAACTCCCTCGCGACCCCTCCTCGCACACGTTCAGCAACGTCAAAGGGGTCGGCGAATTGGACGCTCGGAGTGTACCCGCACGTAGGGGCGTTTCGCGCCCCATTTCACCCGCTCTGGCCGAAGATTCGCTCGAGCTCGTAAGGCGCGTTGGTCTCGAGTTGGTCGTAGCGGCAATCGGCAGGCTGTTTGTCGGGCCGCCAGCGCGCGAAGGTCGTCGCGTGGCGAAACCGGTCGCCCTGGAGATGGTCGTACGCGACCTCGCACACGCGCTCGATGCGCAGCGGCTCCCACGACAGGTCCTTGCCCCTGTTCCAGCGACTGGTCGCCCCCGGCATGCGCGTCCCGCTCGCATCGGCCTGGCCGGTACTGGCCCACTCGGCCCATTCGGACCAGGGGTGCTTCCCCAGCGCGCCCTTGCGCAGCGGTTCGAGCTCGGCGACGAGAGCCGCGCGCCGCTCCCACGAGAAGGACGAGGTGACGCCGACGTGGTGCAGGCTGCCCGAGTCGTCGTACAGGCCGAGCAGCAGAGACCCGATATGGGTCCCAGGCCCGTTCTTGTGCCAGCGGAAGCCGGCGACGACGCAATCGGCCGTGCGGGCGTGCTTGATCTTGGCCATCGCCCGCTTACCGGGCTGGTACACAGCGGCAAGGGGCTTGGCAACGACGCCGTCCAGTCCGGCGCCCTCGAACCGCTCGAACCAGTCGCGCGCCGTGTTGACGTCGCGGGTGGCGGGCGTCAGGTGGATCGGTGGTTGCGCGCCACGCAGCTCGACCTCGATCAGTTGACGGCGCTCGCCCTGGGGCCGGTCGCGCAGGTCGTCGTCCCCGAGCGCCAGCAGATCCCAGGCGACGAACGAGGCGGGGGTCTGCTCGGCCAGCATCTTCACACGGGAGGCGGCCGGGTGGATGCGCAGCAGGAGCGACTCGAAGTCGAGCCCGTTTGGACCCGGGATGACGATCTCGCCGTCGACGACGCATCGCTCGGGCAGGTTCTGCCTCAGCGCGGGAGGCAGTTCGGGGAAGTAGCGATCCAGTGGCTTCAGGTCGCGGCTCTGGATGAACGTCTCGTCGCCGTCCCGAAAGACGATCGCCCTGAATCCGTCCCACTTCGGCTCGAACAGCCAACCGTCTCCGGTGGGCAGGTCGGTCGACAGTTTGGCGAGCATGGGCTCGAGCGGCGGTTGGAAGGGCAGGCGCATCGCGGCTGACTATAGGGTCCCCCATCGGAGCGGGTGGTAGGCTCGGCTGTTGATGCCAGTCCTTCGATTTCGCGGCAATCCCTACCAGGTCCTCGACGTGCGTTCGACCGCCTCGAACGCAGCCATCAAGGGCCGCTGGCGCCAGCTCGCGCGCGAGCATCACCCTGACCGGGCCGCCGGAGATACAGAGGAGGCCGCCCGACTCACCGCGCGGATGGCGCGCATAAACGCTGCCTACGACCTGCTGCGTGACCCGGTCCGACGGGCGCAGTTCGACAGCTCTGCCGAGGGGCGACGAGCACGCACCACAGGCATGGGCGATGGCGCGAACGCCGACATGGACGATCAGTTCCAGGGCGGGCAGCCTTTTGGCCCGCCGCCTCCGCCACGCACGCCGCCGGTCACGGCGCGCTTCGACACGACGGCGTCGTTCCGTGTGCGTAACGCAACGCTGGACAGCGCGAGGCCGCGGATGCGTGGCCACCGGCCACTCAGCCGTCGAGCATTCGCCCGCGAGAACGACCTGCGCGCCAGCACACCCACCGGCCCGGTCCATACCGAGCGCGGAGCGCGGCCCGAGCCGCTGCCGACGTTGCGCGAGGCACGCGAGACAACGCTCGAATTCGGCCGCTACCACGGCTACACGCTGGGCGAGGTGGAGATCCTCGAGCCGACGTATCTGGACTGGGTGGCGCGCACGATCACGCGCGATCGAGACCTGGTCACGAAGGCGCGCGTGATCCAGGAAGACCTCGATCGAAGGGGAGTTGCCCGGAGAAACAGGCCGGCGGCGTCCGATTTCGATGATCGGGCCGCCGCCGGATAAAAGGCTCTATGAGTGCGATCCGGGGCCGGCATTCCTGTTACTCGAGTCGTTGCCGAACGGCGGCGGTCCTCATTTATCGGTGTTACCACCGCCTCGGCAGGTTGCGAGGACCGCGTTCGTCGCCGGCCCGGTCATCGACGCCCCGGACGCCATTCGGCTGGATGGCCGACCCGGCCGTTTGGCGACGAGAAAGTACGCGCTTTGGAAATTGGCTCGCCACCGCGCGACGGTACGGGGGTAGGCCAAACGAAATTGACGTGCGTTCCGGCAACGGAGCAGCGACGCACCGCTGAATTCATTTCAAAGCGCG
>JBBDRY010000104.1:0-3942 GCA_040905225.1 Chloroflexota bacterium
TAGTCGTGGGGGGTTGCTCAGTGACGGCACTCGGCTGCGGCGTCGGCGTCGGTCGATCGGGCGGGGCGGCCTCGGTCGCCGTCTCGTCCGCCGGGCGAAGAAGAGCGGCCCGCGATTGCGCTCCGCCGGCGCGTCGGGTAGCCGCGAGCATCTCGCCGACCTGCTCGGTCCGGCCCGCCGGACCACGCCACTGGCGCCAGCGAGCTGCGCTCCACGAGCGTGCCAGCGCGAGGTCGGAACGCGCTACGGAGACGCGCCGCACGGCCACGTCCAGCGGCCACAGCATCAGTGCCAGGAGGAGGAGCCAGGGCAGAAGATCAGTGGAAGCGCTCGTCAAGCCCAGGTCGTGCTCCCATGCCTGGGCGCCGTCCTCCAGCGCCTCTCCACCGGTCGCGCCGCGCAGGGCCGAGAGCAGTCGCTCGTTCGTGCCCAGCAGGCGGTACTCGGCCGGCGTCGGCGCGATCAGCATGACGGTCCGCGCGAGTGGCGTTTCGCCGGGCTTCGTCTGGACGAACCTCAGCGCGTAGGCGCCGGGGGTCAGGGCTCCGAGGTCGGTTTCGTAGACGCCGGGCGCGATCTGATCGAGGCGGACCTCGCTCACGTCGAAATCCGGGTCCGTTATGCCCGCGATCGTGTCGAAGAAGTTGCGCGGCGTGCCGTCCGATTCGACCGAGCGCAACTGGAGCCGCGTCTGATCGCCCTGCGTGATGAACTCGGCCTCTATGCCGCCCGACTCCTCGCCCGGGAAGGTCCACGAGACGAGCTGCGAGAAGAACTTGTTGAAGCCGTCCCAGCCGACCCAGTTGGCGGCCCAGCGCCCGTGCCCGTCACTCGTCCAGGCAACGGACCTGCCGAGTCCGTACTGCCATTGCGCCAGGACCGGGTCGTCGCGCGTAGAGACGAGCACGGTCTGCGCCGCCGCCTTGGCCGTTGTGCCGTTGTAGCCGCGCAACTGCGGCAGGCCGTCCTCGAGACCGCGCAGGATGGGCGACGAAGAGGTCAGGATCGGGAAGAACGTCTCTTCGACGATCTGCTGCCCGCTGACCTGCTGGGTCTCCTTCAGGAAGATGTCGGGGATCGTGGCCGGGTCGGTCGCCGCGTAATAGCGTCCGCCGCCGCGCCGCGCGAGCTCACCCAGGAAATCGCCTGCGCCGCCGCCGCCGGCGCCGACCGTCGAGAGCGTGATGCCCGCAGCCTCCATCCGTCGGAGCAGGTCGTCATAGGCGCCGCTGCTGGACCAGCCGTCCGTGAACAGGACGATGTGGCGGCGTGTGGCGGAGGTCTCCTCGAGCGAGGCCACTGCCTCAGAGAGGCCCGCGAAGATATTGGTCTGGCCGTCGGGCCGGATGCTTGCGATCTTGGCCTCGACGTCCCCGACGCTGCCCAGCGGCGCGGTGCGGATGACCCAATGGGCGTTCTCATTGAAGCTCACCACGCCGAACTCGTCACGCTCTGTGAGCGCGGACACGGCGCGCAGGATGGCCTCCTTGCCGATGTCGACTTTCGGCACGCCCGAGATCGCGACGCCACCATCCCGGTTCGCCGTGTTGCAGTGGCACGCATCCATCGAGCCCGACTGGTCGATCACGACGACGAGGGCGATGTCCGGCTGGCGATCGCGGTCGCGCACGTCCATATCGACCGGCAGGGCCTCCTCGAGCGGAGTCCGCTTGTAGCCGCCCGCGCCGTAGGAGTTGGGGCCGCCGATCATTACCAGGCCGCGTCCCAGATCGCGCGTGTAGACCTGCAAAGCAAGCATGCGCTTCATTCCGAGGCGGGTCGCCGAGACATCGGCCAGGACCACGGCGTCGAACGAGGCGTACCCCGTCAGCTCGGTTGGGGCCTGTTCGGGCGTGACCTCGGTGACGTCCTGATTTTCGGCCTCGAGCGCATTACGAACATTGCCGCCTGCTTCGGTGCTGCCCGAGATCAACAGGATCCGCGGATCGCCCTGCACGATCGTGTGCGAGTCGCCGAAGTTGTTCTGGGCGAAGGTGTCGTGCTCCGCCTCGACCCTGGCGCGGAAGGTGTGGAAGCCGGCCTCTGTCGCGCGAGTGGTGAAGACGACGCTGTTGAGACCTGGGGTGAGGTTGACGTTCTGGACCCCGATCTGCCGGCCGTCCCCGAACAGGCGAACACTGGCCGGCTGCGCGACGGTCGACGAGATGGACACTTCGATCTGGATGTCCTCGCCCACTCGAGCCGTGGTTGGCGAGTGGACGCGCTGCACGATGGTCTCGTCGGCCGCACCAAGCCCGACCACGAATGTCTCGATCTGGACGCCCCGAGCTGCCGCCAGTGAGGCCTCTGACTGCCCGCGGCCGGTCGTGTCGTTGCCGTCGGTCACGAGGACGATGCGCTTCTGCGTGTCGTCGGGGAACAGTGCCGACGCGAGACGCAGTGCCCCGCCGATGTCCGTGGCAGTGGTTGCCGGCACAGACGCGATGCGATCGAGGTCCGTGAGCTCGGCCGGGAGCCGCTCGACCAGCGCCTCGCCGCCGAACGCGACGATCGCGGCCTTGTCACCTTCGGGTCGCTCCTCGAGCGACTCACGCAGGAACGCCAGGGCCGATTCGCGGCCAGCCTCGCCGACGCTGTCGGACAGGTCGACGACGAACACGGTGGTCAGTCGATCAACAGGCCAGACGAGCTGGAAGCCGGCCAACGCCAGCACGAGCGAGGCGAGGATGGTCGTCCGCAGGACGAGCGACACGCGTCGCCGGCCCTTGGCCAGGTGGTGTCGAGCGGCAAGGCTGAGTCCAAGCGTGGCGACAAGTAGCAGCACGCCGACGATGAGCAGCTCTGGCCGGGTCACGACGAAAGGCAGCGTCAACCCGAAGAGCCTCGCCGCCCCGCAGCGCGGCGCGCGGCGAACAGGTTGCCACGCCGGATGCCGTTGAGGATGCGCCGCGCGCCGTCACGCTCGTAGACGAGCCACTCGATGAGCAGGAAGAGCAGGGCCAATGCCACGAGCAGCGGCCAGAACTCGTCGCGCGCGGTGCCCGCCTCGACGCCCTCGTCAGGCACGTCGGCGCCGAGCGACGTGATGCGCGCTCCGTCGCCGGGCCGGATGTTCGATTCCTCCGCGGAGAACAGGTCGACGGCAAAGAGCAGCGGCGCATCCTGGGTACCAGGTATGGCGCCGGGGCTCGGGCTTGCGCCGGGACTTGCGCTCGGGTTCGGGCTCGCTGTCGGAGACGGCGTGGGTGTCGGGGTGGCGCCGGGAGCCAGGCTTGGCGCCGGTGCCGCAATGACCTCGGCGCGATAGATGCCGAGCTGCCGCGTCGTGACGAACGTCACGCTGGAAGCGCCGGTGGCACCGGGCGTCAACTGCTCGACCGTGCCATCTGGGAGCGTCACGCGTACGCCAAGCGAATCGGGCGGGATGGGGATCTCGAGCGGCGATGACGGCGACAGCGGATCGAGGACCTGCTGGGGCCCGACTCCGAGCAGCTCACCGGCGATGTTCGAGATCATGATCGGCCACGCCACCTGGAGCGGCAGGTCGCTCTGGCGAATGTCGAACGCAAATACGACCGTTGGCTGCGCCTCAAGGAGACCGGCGTAGAGGAGGGGACCGTCTGATCCGGGGATCACCGGCCGGGCCCATTCCGGCAGGTCGATCGACTGGGTCTTGGCGATGTGAAGGCGCGTCAGGTCGACGCCGCGCAGCAACGGATCGTCGGCCGCCGGTTGGCCCATACCGAAGGAGTTGAGCGTGCCGTTGACTACCCCGAGGGCGCTCGTCTGTGGCGGCGCAAAGGCCAGGATCGGCTTGCGCGGCAGCTCCTGTGGCAGGAAGCCGTCGAAGACGATGAGGTCGAACAGCTCCTTGCCCGTGGTGGCCGCGTACTGCTCGGCCGTGGCGCCGTACAGCTCCACGTTGGGCAGGAACGCGAACGCGTTCTGGATATATACGTTGCCCGGGCCGACCAACAGCAC
>JBBDRY010000105.1:0-1421 GCA_040905225.1 Chloroflexota bacterium
AAACCATCAGAGGTGTTCGCCGAGGTTGTTGCATCGACCGGTTGAATCCGCCCCCGATATATGACCGTGGCTGATATCGGCGGCCTCAAGCAGACGAACTAAGCGGCTGATCCGGGCTCGGCGGCCTCGACCACAGCCGCCTCCGCGAGCAGGAAGCGCAGCGCGTCGGGCAGCCGACGCGACCACGACTCCTCGTGATGGCGACCGTAGCGATCTTCCACGTACTGGAGATCGCGGCCCATCACCCAGGCACTGGCGAGCAGGACGTCGCGCATGCGGCGCGCGTCGGTGGTCAGTCCCTTGAACTCCCGTCCGCCCATGTCGAGGTGGATCCGCGGCCGCGGCGGCGCCCAGTCCACGAACAGGTCCTCGATCTTGTAATCGTGCCAGCGAAGCGACGGGCTCATCGCGCCCACGAACCCAAAGACGTGCGGGTATTTGGCGACCGCGTAAAGGCTGATCAGCCCGCCCAGGGACGAGCCCATGGTCCCCGTCCCCTCGCGGTCGGTGCGCGTTGGGAACGACCGATCGACCATGGGCTTGACCGACTCCACCAGCCACTCGAGATATGCCCCGCCGCTGCCGCCAACCAGTCTCCGACCGAAGCCACTTCGTCCGCGCCATGGGCTGTACTCGTCCATGCGGTCGTCCGCGGCATTGGGGATGCCCACGGCGATTGCCTCGATTCCACCGCGGGCGAGCTTCTCCAGCGTCTCGTCGACGTGCCACTCCCCGACGTAGGAGGTCTTGCTGTCGAACACGTTCTGGCCGTCATGGAAGTAGATGACCGAGTAGCGGCGGCCTTTGTCCTCACCGGACGCCAGCGAGGGCGGAACATAAACGGTTATCTCGCGTGACCGACTCAGCTCCGGGCTGTTGAGCGAGGGCCAGACGAAGACCGTGCCGGTGACGGTGCTGTGCTTGCCGTGGACTTGGTCGTAGGGCAGCCAGCCCGGGATTCGCGGGAGAGTCACGCGCCGCGCGACTCGACAATGGCGCTTTTTCCGTGGCGGCGGACCTCTTCCTCGATGTCGAGCGGCGCCACCACGGCCTCTGACTCCATCTCTCCCCATTGTTCGCGCGGCACGCGCCACCTGATCTCGAACTCGTTTCCGTCCGGATCCGCGCCGTACAGGGACTTGCTGACGCCGTGGTCGCTGGCGCCACCCATGGCGCCGGCCTCGGCCAGCACGCGAGCGGCGGTGGCGAGGTCCTCGATCCGCGGCACCTCCCAGGCAAGGTGGTAAAGCCCAGTGGAGCCCCGCGGCGGCCGCGGAGCGTCCGGTCCCACGGCGAAGAGCCCCAGGTCGTGGTGGTTGTCCGTCCCGGCGGCGCGCATGAAGGCAGCGAAATTGCGGATGCGCGAAATCTCCTCGAACCCGAACACACTGCGATAGAACTCGACTGATCGATCGAGGTCG
>JBBDRY010000105.1:1521-9487 GCA_040905225.1 Chloroflexota bacterium
AATCGCCCGTTGCCGACGTAGGCCAGGGCCAACGCCGCGCTGCCCATTACACGTGAGACGCGAATCTTTCGACGGACCCGCCGCTCGCGCTCCGCCCAGCCACCGCGCGGCAGGGACAGCGACACCACGCAGTCGGACAGGTTGGCCTTTGCCGGGTGGCGGATCGGCTCGCCGTCGAGGCGAGCGCCCAGCCCAGCCTGCGCGGTGAACAGCTCGTCACGGACCGGGTCGTAGATGACGCCGAGCGCCGGCCGTCCGGCGATCGCGAGCCCGATGCTCACGCAGAAGATCGGGATGCCGTTGGCGTAGTTAACCGTGCCGTCCAGCGGGTCGATGATCCACACGCGCTGATCGGATGGCTCACCAGCCGACTCACCCACCGGCGGGACCGCTTCGATCTGGCCTGACTCCTCCGCGAGGAAAGCGTCGTGCGGGAAGGCCTCGCGAATCGTCGAGATGATCAGCTGCTCGGACATCTCGTCGACCTCGGTGACGACGTCATGCTCGGCCTTGTGCACGATTCGTTCGAGGCGCTCGTAGCGCTCCATCTGGAGCCGCCCGGCACGTCGGGCCGCGTCGACCGCGATCGACAGCTCGGAGTCGTGGCGTTTCGACCGTGACATCTCGGGTCGCCCGCTCGTGGCTGTCTCGGTCAGGGGTCGTGCCACTCGCGGATTGTAGGATGACCCGCGTGACGGCCAGCCTTCGCCACAGCCCTGCGCGTTGCGTAGAGGTGCTCGTCAGGGAGTGAGCACCGGTAAGCGATGGACGCTGATTGTGGCGGTCCTGGGCTCGAGCATCGTCTTTCTGGACTCCGCGGTCGTATCGGTTGCTCTGCCGGCGATCGGCAGGGAGCCGCGGCTCTTCGTCGATGTCCTCGAGGGGCAGAACTACATCCAGTACGGCTATCTGCTGACCCTCAGCGCGTTCCTTGTGCTGGCGGGTGCGCTGTCGGACTACTTCGGTCGGCGGCGGTTGTTCGTCATCGGTCTCGTCGGCTTCGGCGTGACGTCCTTGCTGTGCGGCCTCGCGCCCAACATCGAGATCCTGATCGTCGCGCGTCTCCTCCAGGGCGCCGCGGGGGCGATCCTTGTGCCCGGGTCATTGGCCATCCTGACGGCCAACTTCGAGGGCGAGGAGCAGGGCCGCGCGTTTGGCGTTTGGGCCGGGGCGTCCGGTGTCGCACCCATCCTCGGCCCGTTCGTCGGCGGGCTGCTGGTCGACGAGGTGAGCTGGCGCGCGATCTTCCTGCTCAACATCCCGTTCATCCTGGTCGCGACCTGGGCATCTCTGCGATACGTCAAGGAGACGCGCGACGAGCGCGCCAGCGGCACGTTCGACTGGATCGGCGCGCTCCTGGTGGCCGTGGCCGTAGGTGGCCTCGCGTTCGGCGCGATCTACGGCCAACAGCGCCAGTGGCAGGACCCCGTCGCTTTCATCTCCATCGGCCTGGGGGCGCTCACCACATTGGTGATGCCGTTCTACTTCGCCCGCGCTCGGAATCCACTGATCCCGCTGGGCATGTTCCGCTCGCGCAACTTCACGGTGACCAATGTGTCGACCCTGCTGATCTACGGCGCGCTGTACGTCGGCCTACTGTTCCAGCCGATATTCATGCAGGGAGCGCTCGGGTACACAGCTCCCGCGGTGGGCCTCGGATCGATCCCCGGGCCGTTGTTCTTGATCTTTCTGTCAACCAAGTTCGGGAGCATGGCCGGTCGTTACGGCCCCAAGGTGTTCATGACCGTTGGGCCGGCCATCATGGCCGCGGGCCAACTGTGGTTGGCACGGATCCCGTCCGACAGCCAGCCATGGCAGCTTCGACTGGGCGATCCCGCTAGCTACCTTCCTCCCACGAGCTACCTGGTGGACTTTCTGCCGGTGTCGCTGGCCACCGGCCTGGGCCTCGCGATGATGGTCGCGCCGCTCACCACGGCACTGATGCGGTCGGTCCCGGGGCGGCAGGCGGGCGTGGCGTCGGCGATCAACAACGCGATCTCGCGCGTCGGGCCACAGCTGGCCGGAGCGCTCATATTCGTGATCGTGACGGCCTCGTTTTATGCAGCACTCGCCGCGCGCGTGCCGAGCCTCGATGTCAATTCCCCACAGGTTCGCGAGGCACTTCCGCCGCTGAACGCGCCCGCCGCCACGGTCCCACCGGAACAGGTCGTCGCTGCGCGCGAGGCGTCCACGGAAGCGTTCCATCTGGCGATGCTCGGCAACTTCGTTCTGCTGATGGTCGGCGCCGCGACGAACGCCATCGGGATCAGCAACCGCCAGGCGCTCTCCGGTGCGAATGCGGCACAGGCTGGCGCGTCACCCGGGGCGCAGCCAGAGGTACCGCGCGCGGCCGACTAGTTACAGCGGACGACCACCGTCGAGTCTGACAGTGGCTGGCCGTCGGCCGCGGGCTCGAGCGAGCGGGTGAACTGGCGCGTCTCGCCGGGCGGAATGGGCTCGGTGAAGAACACGTAATCGCGGTAGTCGGGCGCGCCGCCGGGCGACACTCGGCAGCTCGCTCCCGAGGTGCGGCTACCGGCGTTGGCAACCGAAACGACGATGTCAAGCCCGCCGTCGGCGCGCGTCGCAACCCCAGATACCGCGGCGTTGAACGGTCCGACTCCCGCGGTGATCAGGCGCAGGATGATCGCGAGCGCGATGAACCCGCCCAGCACGCCGACCAGCACGGTCCCGTGGACCTGGGTCGAGCTCGGGGCCTTGATCCGCGCCGGATTGTCGCGGTCGCACAGGGACACGCCGAGGGGCGTCGGGCGACCGCAGCGGAAGCAGGTGTCGTGCGGCTGGTCGAGCCGGACGACTCCGCCAGTCGTGTCCGGCTCTGTGGCGGGAATGGGCTCTGAGCGGCGAAACATCGGTCGGTCAGCCCCGCGTGACGCTGGCGGCCAGGCCGGCGCGCTCGGCGGCCTCGAGCAGTGCCGGCAACTCGGCCGGCCGCACCCAGTTGACGATGAGCTCGTCGGCGCCCTTCTCTTTCCACTCGGCCGCAAAGCCGGCCATGTCCGCGATCAGCGGCTGCCGATCCAGCGGTTCATCGCGCGAAAGGGTGACTGCTATCAGGTGGACCACCTGCGCGCGCGATCGGCCGTGCGCAGAAAGCTCGGCGAGATGGATCGGCAGCAGGCGCTCGTAGTCGGGCGCATTGGTCGTCCAGCCATCCCCTACCCGCGCGGCCAGGCGCGCGCCGCCGGGCTTCTCACCACCGACGATGATGCGCGGTGGCGGCTCGGGCGCCGGGTGTGCCCAGGCCTCCTTCAGGTGCAGGTACTTGCCGTCGTAATTGGCCGGGCCCCCGGCCCACAGCAGCCGCAAGACGGCCACTGCCTCCTCTAGGACCGCCACGCGCTCCGGAGGCTCGGGGAACGAGATGCCATACGACTCCATCTCCGGCGCGTAACCACCAACGCCGATGCCGAGCTCGACCCGACCGCCCGACTGATCCCAGATCGTCGCCAGCATTCGCGCGAGGACCGCGGGATGGCGGTTCATGACGTTGGTGATGAACGAGCCGACCTTGAGCCGAGACGTGGCCGCCGCGGCCATGGTCAGAGTTGTCCAGCACTCCAGCACCGGGTCGGTCTTCTTGCCGCGACTGACGAAGTGGTCCCACGACCAGACGCCGGTGAAGCCTGCCTTCTCGACCTCCTGGGCGGACTCACGCCACCACGCGGAGGAGACCCCGATCGTGGTCAGGTTGACGCCGATGGGGATCACCCGATGGCCGTCGCGATCACTAGACGGTCGCGCCAGCCTCGAGCGCGATCTCGATCATGCGCACCGTCGCGGCCTCGAGATCGCCGAGGTCCATGTAGGTCTCCTCGCTCGTCTCGACGTCGCCGGCCTCGGTCTCGCCGAGCGTGTCGCTGACCGTGAGGATGCACGCGGCGCGCACGTCCTCGCCACTGCCCTGCGCGCGCGCCGCGAGGTAGAAGAGCGCCGCGGCCTCCATCTCGAAGGCGAGCACGCCGCGCGACTTCCATTTGGTCACGTAGTCGTCATCGGGGTTGTAGAACACATCGACCGACGCGACGGTGCCGACGGCGGCCTTTGCGCCCCTCGCCTGTGCCGCGTCAACCAGGGCGCGGGTCAGCTGGAAGTCGGCGGCCGGAGCGAATGGGTCGCCGTGCAGGTAGGTTCGCGTCGATCCATCAATAGGTGCGGCGGCCGTGGCGATGACCAGGTCGCCTGTACGCAGCCCGCGCCCGATGCCGCCACACGTGCCGATGCGGATCAGACGTTTGGCGCCAAGTCGCAGCAGCTCCTCGACCACGATCGACAGCGACGGGGTGCCGATTCCGCTCGTCTGGACGCTGACCGGCCTGCCCTTGTAGGTGCCGGTGTAGCCCAACAGCAAGCGGTGGTCGTTGACGAGGCGCGCGCCGTCGAGTCCGCCGTCGAACATGCCCGCAACCAGCGTTGCGCGGTTCGGGTCGCCGGGCAGGAGGACCAGCGGCGCGTAGTCGCCCGGTTCGGCGCGGAGGTGGATCTGGGGCATCGGGACGGAGTCTAAGCCCCGCTAGCGACCTGAGTCTGCGGAACGATTCTTCCCCAGCGGGAGGCGCCACAGCGTGTGCCAGGGCTGATCGGGCGTGTGGCCTATCAGCCACGCCTCGCGTGCCACGTCGCGGATCGGCAGCATGCCCGGCAGAGCGTGTTGGGCGGCGGCGTAGTAGTCCTCGGGCACATCTTGGGCAATCGTCAGGTGGGGCACGACGTCCTCATGGACGCCCTCGTACGGCGGGTAGTCGGGGAAGGCCTCGGCCAGGGCGACGGTGAGGCGGCGAAAGGGATCGGCGGGCTCCGGCGCGATGTAGACGACGTTGGGCCAGCGGCGCACCGACGTGAGCGTGAACGGGAAGGCAGCCTCCGTCGCGACGATCTGTTCCAGGCGGCGGCGCACGTCGTCCGTGAGCTGGTCAACGGACATGAATGGGTAGATCAACGTCACGTGCGCGGGCACGCCCTGAACGGCCGAGGGGTCCATGCGATCGCGCAGGCGATTGACCGCCACGGGCACTTGGACGGGGACGATGATCGCGCTCTCTCCGACCGTCGCGGCGGCTTCCTTCGCGGCACCTTCGCCGGGTGAGTTGGCGGCCATCGGCGAAGCGTATACGGTCGCAAAGTGACTTCAGAAGCGCAGCCTGGGCAGGTGAACGCGGTCGATCTCGAGTTCCGCAGCGTCACCAAGCGGTACGGCCAGACGACCGTCGTAGACGCGCTCAGCCTCAAGGTGCCCGCGGGCAAGATCTGCGTTCTCGTCGGCCCATCTGGCTGCGGCAAAACGACCAGCCTGAAGATGGTCAACCGGCTGATCGAGCCCACGTCGGGCGAGATCCTCATCGGTGACCGTGACGTCAAGAGCCAGGACCCGATCGAGCTCCGCCGCGGCATCGGTTATGTCATCCAGCAGGTCGGCCTGCTGCCGCACCTGACGGTCGCGGACAACATCGCGGTCGTGCCTCGGCTGCTGGGTTGGGACGCCGCACGAGTGCGCCAGCGGGCCGACGAGCTGCTGGCGCTGGTCGGCCTCGACGTGGCCCGATACCGCGATCGATATCCGGCGCAGCTCTCCGGCGGCGAGCGCCAACGCATCGGAGTGGCCCGGGCCCTCGCGGCAGATCCCCCGTTGCTGCTGATGGACGAACCGTTCGGCGCGGTCGATCCGATCGTCCGCGAGCGCCTCCAGAACGAGCTGCTGCGCCTACAGGAGAGGCTGGCCAAGACCATCGTGTTCGTAACCCACGACATCGACGAGGCGATCAAGATGGGCGACCTCGTCGCGGTGCTGAAGGCGGGCGGTGTGCTGGCCCAGTTCGGGCCGCCGGCCGAGATATTGGCCAACCCCGCATCGGACTTCGTTGCCCGCTTCGTGGGCGCCGACCGCGGACTGAAGCGCCTCTCCCTGCGCAGGGTCGGCGACATCGAGTGGCTGCCCGTAGCCACGGCGAAGCCGGGTGACGACGCCGCGACAGCCTGGGCACGCATCGGTTCCGACCCGTTTCCGTACCTCCTGCTTGTAGATGAGAACGACCGACCGATCGGCTGGCTTGATCGCCAGCGCCTGCCCCAGAACGGGACGCTGACGGAGGAGCTGGTTGTGTCCCAGTCGCCATTGCTGACCAGGCGCACGACCCTCAAGGACGCCCTGTCGCAGATGCTCGGGGCGGACGTGATGGCAGGCATCGTCATCGACGAGAACGAACGCGCCGTCGGCCTGGTGACGCTCGAGCAGATCGTCGCCGCGTTGCGCGAGGCGAGCTAGTGGAACTGACCGGTGACGCGGCCTGGCTCGTGGATCACCTGGACGAGCTCGCTTATCGCACGTTCCAGCACCTTCTCCTGGCGACGATCGCGGTTGCAGTTGGCCTCGCGCTCTCGTTTCCCCTGGCGATCGTTGCCGTCCGCAGGCGGGCGACCTACGCGCCGATCCTGGCAGTTTCGGACCTGCTCTACACGATCCCGAGCCTCGCGGTCTTCGCCGCGCTCGTTTCCGTCACGGGGATATCGCTGCTGACCGTGGAGATCCCGCTCGTGATGTACACGCTGGTGATCTTCGTGCGCAACATCGCGGCTGGATTCGACTCGGTGCCTGGTGACGTCCTGGAGGCCGCCAATGGTCTCGGCTATACCAGCGCACAGCGGCTGTGGCGAGTCGAGGTTCCGCTCGCAGTGCCGCTGATCATGGCCGGACTGCGACTCGCGGCCGTATCGACGATCGGGCTCGTAACGATCACCTCGATCCTCGGCGACGGCTTCGGTGGGTTGGGCTTCTTCATCCTCGAGGGCTATCGGCGGAGCTTCCCGCTCGAGCTTTACTTCGGCGCCATCCCGTCGATCCTTCTCGCGTTTGCGGTCGACGCGGCCCTCGTGAGGGTCCAGCGGGCCATCACGCCGTGGGCGCGGACACAGGCGGAAGTGGCGTAACGCACCGATGCTGATCACCGAGACCATCGCGTGGCTGAGCGATCCGGCGCATTGGTCAGGCCCGAACGGCATCCCGAACCGGCTTGGCGAGCACGTGGCCCTTTCGGCGGTGTCGCTGTTGATCGCCATGGCGATTGCGTTGCCGATCGGCCTGTACATCGGCCATACCAATCGCGGCGCGGCCGTGGCTGTCAATTCGGCCAACCTCTGGCGCTCGCTGCCCTCTCTCGCGGTCATCGCGATAGTCCTGCCCATCACCGCGGCAATCGATCCGCAGGCAGGGTTCCGGTTCTACCCAACCGTGGTCGCAATGGTCGTACTGGCGGTGCCGCCGATCCTCGTCAACACGTTCGCCGGCATCCGCGGAGTCGACCCGGATCTCGTCGAGGCCGGTCGCGGCCAGGGCATGACCGCCCTCCAGGTCCTGACCAAGATCGAGATACCGCTGGCGATCCCGGTGATCATCGCCGGGATCCGGTCGGGCGCCGTGCAGATAATCGCGACTGCGACGCTGGGCGCGATATTCGGGTTCGGGGCTCTCGGTCGCTACCTGGTCGACGGCGTATCGCAGTTCGACACCGGCCAGATCGTCGGCGGCGCCGTGCTCGTCGCAGGTCTGGCCATCGTCACGGAGCTGTTGTTCGCGGGCATCCAGCGGGTGCTCACTCCGCGCGGAATCCGTGGCGACCCATCCGCGGCCGCGATTTCTGCGTAGTACCTGTATAGTCGGCAAACAAAGCCGGACTAACCGGTTCAGGGATATATGGAGGTTACCCATGCGGCTATCCCGCAGGCTTGCCCTCGGGGCGGTCCTCGTCGCGCTGATCAGCGCGTGTGGACCGGGTGGGGGCAGCAAACCGACGATCAAGGTCGGATCGGTCAAGTTCGACGAGGCCAGGGTCATGGCCGAGGTCTATGCCCAGGCGCTCGAGGCCAAGGGCTACTCCGTGGACCGTGTCGGCATCGGCCTGGGCGACCGCGCCATCCTGGCGCCGGCGATCGAGAGCGCCCAGATCGACCT
>JBBDRY010000105.1:9587-11475 GCA_040905225.1 Chloroflexota bacterium
AGTGTCGACCACAAGGACCCCAAGGACGTTGCCGGAGCCTGGCTGAAGGCGAACGGCTTCGCGCCGTAGGTTTCTCGGTGGACATCGACGAATACCTTCAGCTCGCCGAGTGGCGGCGCACCGTAGCGGCTCTATACGAGCGCTGGAGGAATGAGTCGGGGTTAGATCCGGAAGCTGCGACAGCACGCTGGCGCCTGGCGCGCGACGAGCTGTTTCGCAGCCATGCGCAGTCGCCACTACCGATAGACGAGAGGGCCCGCTTCGGCGGGCTCTCTTACTACCCATACGACCCGGCCTATCGAATGACGGCGACAGTGGAGTCCTTTGCCGATCCAGCCGATCCGGCCGATCTTGCCGATCCGCCCGATGGAAAGCCGGCCGCCCTGCTCCAGCTGCCCACCAGCGGCGACAAGCCGTTTTCGTTCAGGAGGATCGGGCAGGTCGCTCTGTCCGGGCCTCTTGCGGGCTCCGTTCTGCCCGTGTTCTGGATGGAAGGCTATGCGGGCGGGTTGTTCGTGCCCTTCCGCGACGCGACCGCGGGCGCTGAGACGTACGGCGCCGGACGGTACCTGCTCGACTCTGTCAAGGGCGCCGACCATGGTGGCGACCCACAGCAACGCGAGCTGCTGCTCGACTTCAACCTCGCCTACCACCCGTCGTGCGTGTACGACCCACGCTGGAATTGCCCGCTCGCGCCCCTAGAAAGCCGCCTGGGAGTCCCGATCCGGGCCGGCGAGCGCCTCGCGGTATGAGGCGAGGCGTACCACCGTGGCCCTAACGCTAGTTCGGTTGTCCGGAGGCACCACGCCAGCCTAACGTCCCGGTGAGTCGGCATCGCACGCTCGAGAGGAGCGCCTGCCTCGCAGGGCTCGCCGGCGGCGCGCAGCAGGGCCCGAAGGGGCGCTGCGGAGCCAATAACCTGTTGCCCTAACATCGGTCGGTGGCGACGGACCTGGCGGTAACAACCCTTCCAGCGCACGTCACGTCGTTCCTGACGTCGAACCCACGCTACGCGACGATCGCCACGATCAACCCTGACGGCAGCCCGCATCAGATCGTTATCTGGTACCTGCTGCGTGGTGACGAGATCATCGTCAACTCACGCCACGGACGCCGCTGGCCGTCCAACATCCGCCGCGACCCGCGCGCGAACCTGGCCGTCTACGAGGGCGAGGACGCGGTAACGATCGAGTGCGAGGTCGCGCGCGCCTATGAAGGCGAGGAGGCCCAGGCCGATATTTCCGAGATGGCCCGCCGCTACGACACGCCCGAAGTGGCGCAACGGGAGATCGCCCGTTACCGCACCGAGCGTAGGCTGAGCTTCGTGCTCCGCCCCACTCGCGTCCACGTGCACGGAGACCCAAGCTGATGGGAGGCCTGCGCTGATGGCCAAACCGCAGATCGGCTACGCCGCGATGCTCGAGCAGTTCCATCCAATCGAGCTGATCGCGTACTGCGAGGCGGCCGAGGCGGCGGGCTTCTCAGGAGTGATGGCCGCCGATCACGTCCAGCCGTGGGTGCCCGCGCAGGGCCAGGCAGCGTTCGTGTGGTCGTTCATGACCGCCGCGGCAGAGCGCACGCGCGGCGACGTCGGTCCCGGCGTCACGTGCCCGTCATTCCGTCAGCATCCGGCGATCATCGCCCAGGCCGCGGCGACGATGCAGGCGATGTACCCGGGTCGGTTCTGGCTGGGCCTGGGGTCGGGCGAGGCGCTGAACGAGCACATCGTCGCCGGCTACTGGCCCGAGGCACCTGAGCGGATCGCGCGGATGTTCGAAGCGATCGAGATCATGCGCAAGCTGTTCACCGGCAAGGATGTCAAGCACAGCGGCGAGTTCTACAAGATGGAGACGATGCGGCTGTGGACGATGCCCTCGGAGCCGCCGCC
>JBBDRY010000105.1:11575-23445 GCA_040905225.1 Chloroflexota bacterium
ATGAAGTTCCCCAAGCAGGACATTCGCTCACCGCTCGACTTCGAGCAGATGGCCAAGCTTGTGCGGCCCGAGGACTTTGAGGGCCGGATGCTGATTTCCTCGGACCTAGAGGCGCACCGGCGCGAGATCCAAAAGTTCGCAAACCTGGGCTTTGATCGGATCTACCTGCACAACGTGGGTCGCAACCAGAAGGAATGGATCGACGCGTTCGCCCGCGAGGTGCTCCCCGGCATCACCGGCTGAGCGCGCTCTAGCCTCAGCGCACGGAAGGCGCGCGTCAGTCCTGAGTCCCTTCGCGTGATCGAGCGGGGTTGGCGGGCCCTGACCCGTGATCACGCGAACGTACTCAGAGGCGACGAAGGACTCCCGTCGATCGCCTAGCGCCGGTCGAAGCGGAAGTTCCGGCCGAGCTCGGACGAATAGGTGCGGCCGATCGTCGAGGCGTGCGCGGCAACCCATTCCGAGAATCTCGCGGGCGTCGTGGGCGGGCCCGCGGACACGAGCAGGCTTTCCATCAGCTCGCGGATCTCGTCGCGCGTCAACACGATGTCACGCACGGCGAGCCCGATCACTCGCGTTGATACAAGCACGACCGTTGGCGGCATGTGCACGACGAGCGAGCGGCTACGGACCGCGCCGCGGACGATGCCCACGACCTCGTTGAACGTGAGCGTCTCCGGTCCAGCCGCGTCCATTTCTACGGGGCCGTCACCCGCGCCGAGCGAGACACATAGGTCGGCAACGTCATCGACGAGGACAGGCTGTACGCGGTAGGTGCCATCGCCCGGGATGCCGAAGACTGGCAGTCGACGCAGGGTCCAGGCCATGTTGTTGATGAGGATGTCGGCGTCGCCGTAAAGCAACGTCGGACGGACGATCGCGTAAGTCATCGCGCCGCCTAGGGCCGCCTCCCTGACGGCGTCCTCGGCGGCGGCTTTGGCGCGGAAGTAGGCCGTCGAAGAATCGTGGGCCGCGTTGCTCACCGAGATGTAGACGAGCCGCCGCACACCAGCCGCCGCCGCCGACCGTGCCAGCCGCGCGACATTCGACACCATCTGCTCCCACGTCGCGTCGCCGCGCGGAAACCGCATCCAGAGGGTCACGTAGACCGTGTCGATTCCGGCAAGCGCACGCGCCATCGCCGACTCGTCGAACTCATAAGGCAGGATCGCCACGCGCTCAGCCAGCGGGTGAGATCCAGGTGCTCGCCGGGTGAGTGTCACGACATCCCGGCCAGCATCGAGAAGGCGCTCCGCGATGCGGCTGCCCGTATACCCGAAAGCGCCGGTCACGAGGTCCCGTGGCATCGGAACGATTGTGACGCGCGCGAGGCGGGAATCAGTGGCCACCCGCTGATAATCAATGACGATGGTCGAAATCGTCCTGGTTTTGGTGATCCTGGCTCACGTTACTTCGCTGTTCCTGGCCGGCCACCTCTGGCGGACCGACAAGCTGTCTGACGAAACGCTCGGCCTCGTAGCCGTTAGCACCGCTCCCGTTGTTGTCGGGGCATCCGCCCTCATCTACGGCTGGTCCACAGATCTTGTGCTTCTGACCGCGGCGATTTCGTTGATCCCGGCGTGGATCGGGTACCGCGTGACGTTGCCGTTCATCCGCGATATCCGTGAGGTTCGGCGAACGCGGCCGTTGACGTGGCCCGACCTTACCGAGGGCGCTGGGACACGCATGCGCCGGCCGCTTGGCGTCCTCCTCGGCGTCGTCTTCGCGCTGCCGGGAATCCTCCTATCAGTCGTCCTCGGCCTGATCTACCTCCAAAGTCGATAACGGCGCCGCAATGAAGTCCTCCACCTCGGTTGTCGTGCTCGCCGGCGGCTATGGCGGCGCGCGCATGGCGCATGGCTTCGCGCTCCTCGGCGACGAGGTTGAGCTGACGGTCATCGGCAACACCGGAGACGACCTCGAGCTCCACGGGCTGTACATCTCGCCCGATCTCGACACCGTGATGTACACGCTCGCTGGCATGGCCAATGCCGAAACGGGCTGGGGCGTACGAGACGAGACGTGGTCCGCGGCCGCGATGCTCGAGAGCTACGGCGAACCTACCTGGTTCAGGCTCGGCGACAGGGATCTGGCCACCCACATCGTCCGCAGCGCGCAACTGGCGGCAGGAGACCGGCTGACGGACGTCACGCGCGACCTCTGTCGCGCGCTCGATGTCGATACGGCGCTTCTGCCGATGACCGACGACCCGGTTCGCACCAAGGTCCGAACGAAGGATGGCTGGCTCGATTTTCAGGACTACTTCGTCCGCCGCCACCATCAGGACGATGTGGAGGAGGTCCGATTCGACGGCATCGAGACTGCACGCCCATCGCAGGAGGTGCTCGCGGCGGTCGAGTCGGCCAACCTCATCGTCGTCGCGCCCTCCAACCCATACGTGAGCGTGGCGCCGATCCTGTCTCTCGGCGGGATCCTCGACGCGGTCCTATCCGCGAGCGCTCCAACGATCGCGATCAGCCCGATCGTCGGTGGCGCAGCCCTGCGCGGCCCGGCCGCGCAGATGATGAGCTCGCTGGGCACGGAGCCAAGCGCGCTCGGGATTGCGGCCCACTACGCAGGCCGCTGGCCGAACATGGTCGGTACGCTCGTGATCGACGAGGCCGACGCGGCCCAGGCAGACGCCATCACCGCGCTCGGAATGGAGCCGGCAACGGCCGGGATCGTCATCGCGACGGACGAGCAGCAGCGCCGTCTCGCGCGCGAGCTGCTCCGAATCGCTGGGCTGGGCCCGACCTAGGACTCGGCCGAATTCACCTCACCCACGCCACGTCGGTCTTTTAGAAGCGCGACAGCGCGAGCTCGCCGATCTGGCTGACCTTCTGTACTCCCTCGTCCCCCGTAAGACTCCAGACGGTCTGGACGACAAGCAGCCGGCCACCCTTTTCGATGTACAGCAGCGAGCCTGCGAATTCAGCGTAGTACGCCGGGTAACCACCTATCACGAGGTCGCGGCCATTCGGGGTGACCCTCTTCCCTTCTTCGATCGACTCACCGCTGTCGTAACGGATGATCACGCTCGGCGTGATGGCGGCCGAGATCCACGAGCATTGTGTGCCCGAGTTGGTGTAGACAGTCATGGCCTGGCCGATGAGCGTGCTCATCTCCGCTTCGGTGACGAGGGCACACGCGCCGGTTGTGCTGCCGCCGGGAGGAAGCGTGGGAATGCCATCGGCGATCGACGAGGGATCGATCGGTGGAATCGGTGGAATGTTGAACGACGGGACGGTGTCGCCCGGACCGCCGACGATCGAGCAGCCGGTCAGCACCAGGCCGGTGAGGAGCATCGAGATCGAAGCGCGCATCTACGCCACCTCTAGGGAAGTCATCTGTTTGGTTGTCACGGCCACAGGCGTCCGGGCCATCAGTGCAACTACTGTGACCTGGCTCGCGGGCCGAGTTGTAGCACAAGCCCAAACGTCGGGCTGGCATCACACCGAACACCAGTAAACACAGGGTCGGGGCGGGCCCGCGCGTACCATGCGGCCGTGCCCTCTCCGGCCATCGCGGACCTCTCCACCCTTCACGCGATCGTCCCCGCGCGCGGCTCGGGAGTGGGCAAGTCGCGGCTGGGCGAGGCCCTGGATGCCGAGGAGAGGCTGACCCTCGTCGTAGGCATGCTGCTTCAAACCCTCGAGGTCTTGGCGGCCTGGCCGGCCTGCCGGTCTATCCACGTCGTGACGGCAGATGCGCAGCTGCGCCGCCTGGTCCGGTCCTCAACGACGGCCGCCGCGGTTATGACCGAATCACAACCCAGCGGATTGAACTCGGCGCTGCGCGACGGTCGGGAGAAAGCGGTCCGATCTGGCGCCACGGCCATCCTCTACCTGCCAGCCGATCTTCCGTACCTGACGACCGTGGCCCTCGACCGCATGCTCGAAGCGGCCGACGCCGCGCTCGCGGCCGGGTCTGGCCTGCCCCTCGTGGTGATCGCGCCGGCGGATGCGCGCGTCGGCACGAACGCATTGCTGGTCGCACCGCCAGACACGATCGATCCACATTTCGGCGAGGTCAGCCTCGAAGCGCATATACGCGCCGCGGCCCACGCGGACGCAAGCCTCCAGCTGGTGCACGATCCGGCACTCGCTTTCGATCTCGACACGCCCGACGACCTCGAACGACTGGAGACCGCCCGACTGCTCGAGCTCCAGGCTGCCGGACAGAAGGCGCTCGACGCGTTGCACGATCGAGTCGCGACCGCCGAGGTCGCCTGACGGCTTGGGCACCTTGCTGGCCGTCGCGCTCCCGGCACTTCCCGAGGTTCGGGCGGGTGACGATCTCGCGACCTTGATCGCCGCCTCGTGGCGCGCGGCCCAGACCGACGACCCGGGCCTGGCGCCGCAGCCTGGGGACGTGCTGGTGGTGACCCAGAAGATCGTGTCCAAGGCCGAGGGCTGTGTGGTCGACCTGACCACCATCACGCCGCGCCCGGAGGCGGTCGACTTCGCCGCGAAATGGGATCGCGACGCTCGTCAGGTCGAGGTCGTGCTGCGCGAATCGGTGGAAGTGCTGCGCATGGAGCGCGGCATCATCGTCAGCCGAACTCGCCACGGATTCGTGTGCGCCAACGCGGGCGTCGACGCGTCCAACACCGGTACCAAGAACATCGTCACGCTGCTCCCCGAGGATCCCGATGGCTCCGCCGCCCGACTCAGAGCGCGGCTGCCTGCATTGCTCGGAATTGCAGACGACGACGCGCCGGCGATAGTCATCAGCGATTCGTTCGGCCGGCCGTGGAGATTCGGCATCGTCGACGTCGCGCTAGGGGTCTCCGGACTTGCGCCGCTCGACGACATGCGCGGGCAGCCGGACGCGGACGGGCGCACGATGCGCTCCACGATCGTCGCCCTCGCCGACGAGATCGCTTCCGCCGCAGAGCTTGCTTCGGGGAAGACGAGCCGCCAGCCGGTGGTCCTCGTCCGCGGCGCCCCTGGTGTCGGCGGCGACGGCACGGTTCGCGCGGACGTGGTCATGCCGGCGGAGATGGACCTCTTTCGCTAGAGTCGGCTCCCTTGAAAGTCGGGCTCCAGATCTCCTCGTTCACATGGCCCGGTGGCGACGCGGCCATCGGCGCGACACTGGCCCGGATCTGCCGCACCGCCGACGACGCCGGTTTCGACTCGATCTGGGTGATGGACCACCTGTTCCAGATCCGGAGCGTGGGCGAGGTCGAGGAGCCCATGCTCGAGGGAACCACAGCGCTCGGGTTCATGGCCGCGCACACCAGTCGGGCTCGGCTGGGGCTGATGGTCGGTGCCGTTCCATACCGCTGGCCGGGCATGTGGATCAAGAGCGTCACCACGCTCGACGTTCTCTCCGGCGGCCGCGCCTGGTTCGGGATCGGCGCGGCGTGGAACGTCGAGGAGTCGCGCTCATTGGGAATCCCTTTTCCCGACCTGCCCGACCGCTTCGCCCTTCTCGCCGACACGCTCCAGATGGCGCATCTCGCGTTCACGGGCGAACGCGGCTCCGAATCATCGTTCTCCGGCCGTCGCGTACGTCCTGGTCGGCTGCTCAACAGTCCGCAGGCCCTTTCGAAGCCGCGTGTCCCGATCATGGTCGGCGGCGGCGGCGAGCGAACCACGTTGCGACTCGCCGCCCGGTACGCGGACGCGTGCAACGTCTTCGGCGGCCCAGACATGCTGCTCCACAAATACGACGTGCTACGCGGGCACTGCGAGGATGTCGGGCGCGACTACGGTGAGATCGAGCGCACGAACCTGGCGACGATCTCCATCACCCCGGACGGCGCGCGCGGCTCACTTACTCCCGCAGGCCTGGTCGAACGGCTGGGCAACTGGGCAGAGGCGGGATCACACCACACGATCTTCTCGGTCCGCGGCGTCTCGGACGTGTCGAAGCTCGAGCTGATCGGCCGCGACGTCATTCCGCAGATCCGCGCGCTGGGCGAGCCTAGCCCGCTCGCGAGGTAGGGCGTCGATACTCCCGGGGAGTATGCACCGATGCTAGGATTGCCGTAGATGGACGAGCCGAAACCACTCTTTCCGAGCATCTCGATCGTCGACGAAAGCGGGTCGACAACGGCCGTTGCCGAGGGCACGGCGCCACAGGTCGCCGTTCCCCAGAAATCGGGCGGGAACGGCACCCAGCGAGATGGGCCGAGCAACCACAGCCATGTCGTCATCGTGGGCTCGGGGCCGGCCGGGCTGACCGCTGCGATCTACGCCGCACGGGCCAACCTCGAGCCGATCGTCATAGGCGGATACGCGCCCGGCGGCCAGCTGATGATCACGAGCGACGTCGAGAACTACCCCGGCTTTCCGGAGGGAATCCAGGGCCCTGAGCTGATGCAGAAGTTCCGCGAGCAGGCCGAGCGGTTCGGCACCCGGCTCGTGGATTCGGACGTGGACCGGGTCGACTTCTCCGGTCGCCCGTTCCGCCTCTGGTCACAGGGCAGGGAATACACGGCTGACTCGGTCATCGTCGCCACCGGCGCGTCGGCGCTGTGGCTTGGGCTGGAGAACGAGACCCGTCTCCGCGGCCGTGGCGTCAGCGCGTGCGCGACGTGCGACGGGTTCTTCTTCCGGGGCAAGAAGGTGGCCGTGGTCGGCGGCGGCGACACGGCGCTGGAAGAGGCGAGCTTCCTGACCCGCTTCGCGACCGAGGTCGTGATGCTCCACCGTCGGGAGAAGTTCCGCGGCAGCAAGATCATGCAGCAGCGCGCTTTCGACAATCCCAAGATCGACGTGCGCTGGAACACCGAGGTGGCCGACGTCCTGGGCGACGAGCGAGTCGAGGGCCTCCGCCTGCGCAACACCGTTACGGGCGCCGAGCAGGACGAGGCGATGGAAGGCCTGTTCCTGGCGATCGGGTACAAGCCGAACACCGACGTCTTCCGCGACTGGCTCGAGGTCGACGACAAGGGGTACCTGGTCGTCACGGACGAGACGCAGACCAGGATCGACGGCGTGTTCGTGGCCGGCGACGTCCACGACCATCGCTATCGCCAGGCGGTGACCGCGGCCGCCGACGGTTGCAAGGCGGCCATCGATGCCGAGCGCTGGCTCGAGGCACAGGGCATCGCGGAGGCGGCCACTGCCACGGCCTGGTAGTTCTGGCGCGGGCAAGCGGACCCGCCGCTACCATGCCCCTCGCGCTGCCACGGTCGGCGGCCACCATCTTTGACTGATTGCGGCGTTGCGCCATTGGACTATGCGGAGGACCCTCGACTGGGCCTGCTGGCGCGTAACGAAATTCGCCTGTTCCTGACCAGCCTCGCGATCCTGTTCGTAGAGCTGCTGCTCATCCGTTGGATTCCGGCCAACGTCAAGTTCATCGGGTTCTTCAGCAACTTCCTGTTGATCGCGAGCTTCCTGGGCATCGGGCTGGGCATCCTGCTCGGCCGCAAGGGGTTCAACCCGAGCCTCTCGCCCTTCGCCTTCCTGCTCGCCGCAGTAGTGGCGTTCGTCTACCGCAATCAGCTCAACGTTCAGATCGACTCTCAGAATGAGCTGTTCTTCGGTCTTGCCGAGAACCAGGCAGCGGACCTCAACTTCCTGGTGTTGCCATTGGTCGTCGGCCTCGTCGTCGCGTTGCTGGCGACGCTGGCGCTTCCGCTTGGGCCGCTGCTGAAGAGCATGCCGCCGCTGAAGGCCTACGCAATCGACATCGCCGGCTCGATGACGGGCATCGCCGCTTTCACGATCCTGTCGGCGGTCGGGACCGACCCCATCATTTGGTTCGGCGTGGCCGTAGCGCTGGTGGTGGCGCTGGAGCTCGGGCGTCGCATCTCGTTCTGGACGTTCGTCAACGGTGCGGCCCTGGCGGCAGTGCTCGCGTTCGTCGTCGTCGGGAGCCAGGGCAAGAACGACATCTGGTCGCCGTACTACCGGATCAACTCGTTCACGGTCTCGAGCGGGCTGGTACATCTGACCGTCGACGGGATCCCCCACCAGGCGCTTCATCCGCTGGGCGAGCAGGGCATCGAGGAGTTCTATGAGCAGGTCTACCGCTGGTTCCCCGACCGGACCTATCCCGAGGTTCTGATCGTGGGCGCCGGGAGCGGCTCCGATGCTGCTATCGCGCTCGACCACGGGGCGGGACACATCGACGCCGTCGAGATCGACCCGCGACTCCAGCAGATCGGCATCGAGCGCCACCCGAACCGGCCCTATTCCGACCCGCGCGTCACACCGATCGTCAATGACGGCCGCGCCTTCCTGCGCGCGACCGACAAGAAGTACGACCTGGTGATCTTCGCGCTGCCCGACTCGCTCACACTGGTCAGCCAGCAGTCGAACATCCGGCTCGAGTCGTTCCTCTTCACCGAGGAAGCCTTCGCCAGCGTCCGCGACCACCTGACGGACGACGGCATCTTCGTTCTATACAACTACTACCGCGACGAGTGGCTGGTCGCAAAGCTGGCCTCAATGCTGGATGACGCGTTCGGCCACCAGCCGCTGGTGAACGTCTACGGCGCCCACAAAGCGGCGCTCGCCGCCGGTCCGCTCGTTGCCTCACTCCCAGATGGGGTGCCGCCGGGTGAGGGCGTCACGGGTGCACCAGTGGTCGCCGATCCTCAACCCAAACCGGCCACAGACGATTGGCCATTCCTTTATCTGCGTACGCCGTTCATTGCCTCGCACTACATCGCGGCCATCGCTATCGTGCTCGTCGGTGCGGTGGTGGCCGTGGCCGCGGCGGCGTTCGCGACAGGCACGACCATCCGTCGCTTCAGCCCGCACTTCTTCGTCCTCGGCGTCGCCTTCCTGCTGCTGACCACGCGCAGCCTGACCAGTTTCAGCCTGTTGTTCGGGACCACATGGCTGGTCAACTCGCTCGCGTTCTTCGGCATATTGGCAAGTGTGCTCGTGGCGATCTTCGTGAACTCACGCCTGAAGATGACCAACCCGACGCCGTTCTATGTGCTTCTGTTCGCCTCGATCGCGGTGGCGTTCCTGCTGCCGCCCGAGTCGCTCTTGTTCGAGCCGGCGTGGCTGCGCTACATCGTTGCCGCGGTGGTCGCCTTTGCCCCGGTCTTCTTCGCGAACCTGGTGTTCTCGTACTCGTTCCGCGACACGAACACGGCTGACATGGCCTTCGCCAGCAACCTGCTCGGGGCAATGGTCGGCGGCACGCTGGAATACCTGGCGCTTATCACCGGCTACCAGGCTCTGCTGATCGTCGTGGCGGTGCTGTACGGGCTGGCGTGGCTGTTCGCCACGCGAGTGCGCATCGGCGCAGACCGCGAACTGGCCGAGGGCGACGAGCCAGAGGCCGACGTTGGTCCGCCGGTCCTCCCCGCTCAGGCGCTTTCGACCCAGGCTGATGCCTTACTGACGGACCACTGACGGGCAGTTGACCGTCGCGTCGATCCCAACCCCGGCGGCCGTTGTGCCGGTCGCGTGGATCACGGCGGTCGATCCCGTGTCGGCGACTGTAGCCAAGCCTGTCCCGGTCGAATCCTTGTCCGCGTTTTCCGTGTATTTGGCGACCTCGTAGTCACGTTTGGTGTCTAGCAGGAAATCGCCGATCGTTACAGCAAAACCGGGCTCGCTCTGAGGGCGCCTGACCGCTCCGCCACCGCCGGACGCGCCCCAGCGACGATCCGCCTACTCTCCATTTGATGGGATTTCACGGAGGTTCGGGCCGATTCCGCGGCATGGGCGGCTTCGACGAAACCGAGGGCCCGCCGGTGCCGCGGGAGCGTCGCGCCCACACCATCCGTCGCATTGCCGCGTTCTTCAGGCCGTACCGGCTGTCCGTGTCGGCCGTACTGCTCACGATCGTGATCACCAGCCTGCTCGGGCTGGTCAACCCGTACCTGCTCAAGCTGCTGATCGACGAGGCCCTGCCGCAGCGCGACTTCGGCCTGCTCAACCTCTTCGTCGGGCTGATGATCGTCGTGCCCATCGTCAGCGGGCTGATCGGGGTTGGCCAGTCCTACCTCAACAACGTCATCGGCCAGCGCGTCATGCAGGACCTGCGCAACGCGCTGTACGGCCACCTCCAACGGCTGCCTCTGCGCTTCTTCACCGAGACACGCACCGGCGAGATCCAGAGCCGGCTGGCGAACGATGTCGGCGGCGTCCAGTCGGTCGTCACGGACACCGCCAGCAGCGTCTTCGCCAACTTCGTCATCGTCCTGTCGACCATCGGGGCGATGCTCCTGCTCGACTGGCGCCTGACAACGCTGTCGCTCGGCCTTCTGCCCTTCTTCATGTACCTGACCTATCGCGTGGGCAAGATCCGCAGGCGCATCGCCGGCATGACCCAGGAGAGCCTGGCCGATATCAGCTCGATCACCGAGGAGACCGTCAGCGTCAGCGGGATGCTGCTGACCAAGACGTTCGGCCGGCAACAGGGTGCGATCGACCGCTTCAGCACTGCCAATGCCAAGCTGGCGCGACTCCAGATCCGCCAGAGCATGGTCGGCCGCTGGTTCTTCATGATCGTCGGCACGATCTTCTCGATCACGCCGGCGTTTGTTTACTGGCTCGCCGGCTGGCTGGCCATCCAGGGCGACCCGACCGCGCCGACCATCGGAGACATCGTCGCCTTCACGACACTCCAATCGCGGCTCTTCTTCCCGCTCGGGCAGTTGCTCAACGTGCAGGTCGAGATGCAGGGCGCGCTGGCGCTCTTCGATCGAATCTTCGAGTACCTCGAGCTACCGGTGGACATCGAGGACGCGCCGGACGCCGTGACGCTCGAACCGGAGAAGATGTCCGGCAAGATCCGCTTCCGCCATGTCTTCTTCCGGTATCTAAGCGCTCCGCCTCCCACGGTTGCCAAGGCCAATGAGCCGACCAATGGCGTCGAACCGGACTCCGCCGAACCCCCCGCGCCGGCCCTGGACCCAGATGGCTTCGACGACGTACGGCCCATCGACGAGGAGCGCTTGCCTTTCGGCCTGGAGGACATCGACTTCGAGGCGGAGCCGGGCCAGCTGGTGGCGCTCGTCGGTCCGTCGGGATCGGGCAAGACCACGACGACCTACCTTCTGCCGCGCCTGTACGACGTGAATGACGGAGCGGTCGAGATCGACGGCGTCGACGTGCGCAAGATCAAGCTGGCCAGCCTCGGCCAGGTGATCGGTTTCGTGACGCAGGAGACGTTCCTGTACCACGCGAGCGTGCGCGAGAACCTGCGTTACGCGAAACCTGATGCAACCGATCGTGAGCTACAGGTGGCCGCCCGGATGGCCGCCATCCACGATCGAATTCGCGAGTTGCCCGAGGGTTACGACACGATCGTTGGCGAGCGCGGCTTCAAGCTGTCTGGCGGCGAGAAACAGCGCGTCGCGCTCGCCCGCGTCCTGCTCAAAGACCCGCGCATCCTCGTTCTCGACGAGGCGACCTCCGCGCTCGACACCGTTTCCGAGCGGCTCATCCAGGCCGCCATCGAGCGGGCGATGAAGGGCCGAACGACGATCGCGATTGCGCACCGGCTCTCGACAATCCTGCGCGCCGACCAGATCCTCGTCTTCGATCGCGGCAAGATCATCGAGCGCGGCCGTCACGACGAGCTCCTGGCGCACGGCGGGCTGTACCGCCAGCTGTACGAGGAGCAGTTCGTGCCCGCAACCGGAGGGGTGCCCGCCGGCGCCTAGGGACGAGCGCCCGCGCGCCGGCCTGTTCTGGCGACGGGGGCAGCGAAGCGTGCCTGCCGTGGCGATGGCGCGCCAGGGACGGCTTCAGCAATGGGATGCCGGCCATATCGGCATTTCGGGGCTAATCGGGCCCTACTTGGGTCCCACCCGACCTCCTGCGTCCACGAGTCAGGGCGACGCAGCGCGACTTTGACTGGTTCGATCGCGCTTAAGGGTCAATAGACGCGGCGGATTCAACCGGTCGATGCAACAACCTCGGCGAACACCTCTGATGGTTTCA
>JBBDRY010000106.1:0-3902 GCA_040905225.1 Chloroflexota bacterium
GCCAGGGCGCGGCCCATGCCCACGTATTGAGAACCCTGACCGGGAAAGACGAAAGCGAACTGCACAGCGCGGGTCACCGTACCAGCGCCGACGCCCGGAGCCGGTCGATTACGTGCAATCATGCATGCTTCGCATGGCCAGAGACTTCGACGACGCCGACCTCAGCCCAGCCGTAATTGCGGCGCGCGACCAGATCCAGAACCCGCGGCTCCTTTCCGATCGCATCGCGATGGGGCGCGCGCTGTGGCGCGATCTCGTTGTCGGCTTCTCGGCCCAGCTGGCCGAGCTCGGCCTCGGCTTCTCCCAGCTGGCCGCGCTGTACGCCATGGACGGCACGGAGACGATGACCGTCGCGGACCTGGCGGAGCAGATAGGACGCTCTCCGTCAGCGACGTCGCGGCTCGTCACGTCCCTCGCGCGTCGCGGCCTGGTTCGCCGTCACGAGGAGGTCGCCGACCGTCGTCAGCGAACCCTGGAGGTGACCCCAGACGGCCGGGCGCTTCTGGCACGAATCGATGGCGCGCGCGCCGAAGAGTTCCTGTCCATCGTCCGGCCGCTGCCACCGAGCGAGCGCGCTCTTGTCGCGATGGGTGTCGCGGCGCTCTCGAGCCATGCCATCACGCGACGAGGTCGATTGATCAAGGCCCGCTGATGCACGCGCCGGTGGCTACTGCGGTGCTGGAGTCCAGGGCGTCGCTGATCGAGCCGGCAACTGCCGAAACAGACAGCGCATAGCCGATCTCCGGACTGTCCTGCGCCTCCGAGAAGGTCACGCCGCCGACCTCTCCGCTGGCCACCAGCACGGGGCCGCCGCTGTCGCCGGGGGAGACGTCCAGGCGCATCTCGATCACCTCGCGAGCCACCACCGAGGTGCCATAGATGTCACGCCCGAGGGCGCTCAGGGTCCGGCTGATCACTCCTGGAATCAGCCGCTGGCGGCCACCGCCAGTGAACCCGAGGGCCGCCGCCGGCTCGCCCCGCTGGGGCAGGGTGTCGGCCAGGGACAACGGAGTGGCCTCCAGCCCGACCACATGCAGGAGCGCCGCGTCCAGCGCAGGATCGAAGTCGACGACCGTGGCCGAGAACCGGTCGAGCGACCCATCGAATGAGATCCAGACGTGATCCGAACCGGCGACGACGTGCGCATTGGTCACGATGTGGTCGGTGTTCACTGCGAACCCGGTGCCGCTCAGGAACTTGCCACAAGCGGTCGCCTCTACCCGGACGGTGCTGTTGCGAGCAGCTCCGGCGATCCGCTCGGCCACCTCGGCCGTCGGGGCGTCCTCTGGCACCTCGATCGGCGGCGGCGCGCCGACGAACACTTCGGGCAGCCCCGCGGCCTGGATCAGCCGACCGAGCTCGGCGGCCAGCACGATCGGCGACGGCAGGCGCGAGTCGAGGGCACGCAGCACGAAGCTCTGCCGCGCCTCGGCGGCAAGGGTCGGCACTGGCAGCAGACCGACGAGGCCGCCGATCAGCCAGACCATGAACACGCCACGGGCCATGCCGAACACGGTGCCCAGGCCCTGGTCGATGCCGCCCAGGACTCCCTGTCCGAGCCAGCGCCTCAGCGCTGCCCCCGCGGAGCTGCCCAGGCCTTGGGCCAGAAGGATGACTCCGCCCACGACGCTGATCACGAGCAGGGTGCGCAGCCACGGGTCCATGTCGGCGACGAGCTCGGCCACATGAGGCGCGACGAGCACCATCAGCGCGATCCCGCCAAGGAACCCCGCCAGCGCGAGCGCCTGCACGATGAAGCCCGATCGCCAACCGAGATACATGGCCAGCGCCACGATCGCGATCGCGGCGACATCGACGAGGTTCACCCGCGGGACACCCAGCCGACGGCGCGATCCACCTCGATGCGCATCACTGGCCGCATCTCTAGTCGATGGGTTGCGTACTGCGGATATCGCTCTCGAAGGAGCCGAACCGCCATGCCGTGCTCCGCGGCACGGTCGTTATCGGGCTCGAGCAGCGATGCCTGGCCATCGAGCCTCAGCCAGGCCAGGCGCGACCAGTCCTCGCTCCATTCGTCGACGAGAACGCTCACGCGCGGGCGCGCGAGGATGTCCCTGACACGTGCAAGGGCGCGCGGATCGGACACGGACTTGGGCTTCTCGTCGAGCGCGGAGTAGAGGACGAGCGGGTCATCGCCGCCGCCGGCCACGGCGAAGGCGATGGGAACCAGCCGCGGACCTCCGTCGGGCGCGATCGTGGCCAGCACGGCACGTCTAGTCCGCTCGAGCAACTCCCGTTGGGCGGCGGAAAGCGCTGGCACACCCAATCGCCGGTGGAGCGCTACTCCTCGGCGACCTCGACCGAGGTGATGGTGACCGGCTCGGCGGGCCTGTCGTTCGCGCCCGTCCGTGCCGACCCGATCTTGTCGAGCACATCGTGGCCGTCAGTCAGCCGACCGAAGATCGTGTAGTTGGGCGGCAACCCGTAGTCGGCGTGCATGACGAAAAACTGGCTGCCGTTGGTATTCGGGCCGGCGTTCGCCATCGCCAGGATGCCGCGGTCGTAGCGCCGATTGACTGGCTCATCCTCGAACTTGTAGCCCGGGCCGCCGCGTCCCGTCCCGGTGGGGTCGCCACCCTGGATCATGAAACCGGGGATGACCCGGTGGAAGATGACTCCGTCGTAGAACCCCTCGCGGGCGAGGAAGACGAAGTTGTTGACGGTCCGCGGCGCGTCGGTCATAAGGAGCTCGGCGGTCATGTCGCCCGCGCTCGTGTGGATCGTGGCCACGTACTTGTGTGTTGGGTCGACGGTCAGCGGGGGCGGGCTGGCGTAGGACTTCATGCAGACACTCCTTCTGGATCGGTCGGGCGAGCCTAGCGCAAGCGGCTGTGAGGGCCCTGCGAACCACAGGCACGGCGGCGCGTGAACAGGATTCCGGGCTAGATTGCGGGCGCCGCCACTCCAGGCACGCGCCACACCTTGCCGTCTGAGCCGCAAATCAGGAGTGCACCACTGGCCGCGTCGATTGCGAGCCCGAGCACATCCGGCAACGCGAAGTCGAAGGCGTCGACTCCTGGCGCCGACGTTGGCCCTCCGCCCGCGACCGGCGTCAGCGCCCCGGCCGGGTCGAGCCGCATGATCATGTGCCCGCGATCTCCCCAGAAGACCGTGAAGTACGCATTTCCCTGCGCGTCCATGGCGAGCGCGGCAATTCTCGTGACAGGAGTCTGTGTACCCCTCAGGGCCGGGTCATATGCAACCGCACCCGTGCCGGTGCCCGCGATCGTCGAGATGATCCCCGTGGCCAGGTCCACGCGTCGCAGGCGAAAGTTGCTGGTATCGGCAATGAGCAGCTCGGTCGCCTCCTGGTCCACGGCAATCGCCTGCGGGGTGTAGATCTCGGCGTCGGTAGCCTGGCCTCCATCGCCGCTGAAACCGGCGTCGCCCGTGCCCACTATGGTCCGGATCTCGCCCGTATCCGCGGCGATGACCCTGATGCGCTGGTTGCTGGAATCGGCGATGAACAGGTCTCCGTCGGCGACGGCGGCTACGTCGTAGGGCAGCCACAGCAAGGACTTCCTGGCCGGCCCGCCGTCCCCGCGATAACCGGCGTTCAAGGGAGCGCCGGCGACCCTGTCGACGCCGCCCGAGCCGTCGGCGCTGACGACCCAGTAGCCGCCTCGGTCGGCCACGTAGACGGTGCCGTCGGACGCGACGGCGACGCCCTCTGGGCCATACATGCCGTCTGTGAGGTCGGCCAACGTGCCGTCTGGCGCGATGCGCATGAGGAGGCTGAGGTTCACGTCGACGATCCAGATGCTGCCATCGGGGGCGACCGCGGCGCCGCTCGTCCTCTGAAGGAGCGCATCTGTCGCCGCGATGCCGTTCGCCGGCGCCTGCGTGCCTCCGCCTGCGATCAACTCGACGACCGAGCCGGA
>JBBDRY010000107.1:0-3893 GCA_040905225.1 Chloroflexota bacterium
CTCGAGAGCAACGGCATGGTGCTGTCCGGCCAGTCACCCGACGGCCGGCTGGTCGAGATCGTCGAGCTCAAGGACCACCCGTGGTTCGTGGCCAGCCAGTTCCATCCCGAGTTCAAGAGCCGGCCGGATCGGCCGCATCCGCTCTTCGAGGGCTTCCTGAAGGCCGCGATCGACCAGCAGTCAGTGGTTTCAGAGCCGGAGCCGAGACGGGTTTCAGCCACCACCGACGCCTGAGTTAGCTGTCAATGACGGCACCAGTCCTGGACGATTTCCTGCTGCGCCTCGCGCCGGCGCCGCCAGTCGCCGTGGCCCCGGAACTCCTCCGGGCTCGCGATTCGATCCGGGCGAGCCTCAATGCGCTGCGCGAGGTTCCCGACTCGGCCCTCGAACTGGTTTGGCATTGGCGTGGTGGCGAGCTCGACGTGCGTTACGGCTTCTATCGACAGTACGAGGGGCTCGAGGACGCGCGGGCGCGGGTCCGGCCTCTGGTTGCTGGCGCCCAAGCGCAGGAAGGCCCGGCCCGACCTCTCGTGGCAGCCGCCTCGGCAGCGCGCTGGGATCTTCACGGCCTCCTTGCCGGCCTGGCTGACGCCGATCTGGATCGCGATCCCGGCAACGAAGAGTGGACGCTGCGGCAGACGCTCGCCCACATCGTCAATGGGCAGCGCGCGTACGGCTGGTCCACTGCCTGGTGGCTAGCTCGCCGGGATGCTCCCTTAGATGACTACCCTGAACGATGGCCCGACGATGTCTCGGCTGCATTGCCGGAAGAAGACACAGAGGCCAGCGGCACGTTGGCCGATATCCGGCGCCGCCTGGACGACATCCTCGATCTGTCCGCAGGCGTTTTCGGGCCCCTGGGAGAAGAGGAGCTGGCGGCGCGAGCGCGGTGGTCCGGGGTGGCCGTGGACGTTCGCTTTCGGCTCCTCCGCTGGAGCTCTCACATTCGCGAGCACACCATCCAGGTGGAAAAAACGCTCGCCTTCATTGGTCGGCCAACGACCGAGGTCGACCGGCTGTTGCGGCTCATCTGTGCCGCGTACGGCCGTCTGGAGGAAGAACTGTTCCAGGTTTCGGCATCGCCGCGCACGTCAGAGGCCTTGGCCCTGGCTGAATCGGCGGCCATGGAGGTGTTGACCGGCACGCGGTCGGTGGCCGAGGCAGCCAGCGCCTAGACGATCGCGCGGTGCAATCGAAAGAACGTCGGCTTGAAGCCGAGTGCCGTCCACGTCCGGCTCGCCAGTAGGTTCGTAGAGCGCCAATCGGTCGCAACCCACTCGTAGCCCTCGTCGCGCGACCAGCACATCACAGTCTCTCCAAGCGCTCTGCCGGCTCCGAGTCCACGCCCACCCGGCAATACGGCGGCGAATCCGAGGAATCCGGCGCTGCGCGGTCGCATGATCGGAGTGTGGCCGGGGGATAGCTCCAGCGAACAACCGATCGCGGCGCCTATCACGCGGCCGCTGTGCTCTGCCACGAACGTCGCATAGCTCGGGTTGTCGAAATCGGCCTCGAGGTCGGCCAGCGATTCCTCGATCGTCGGGATGGGCAGGCGCGAGAACACGGCAGAGCCCGTCTGATGCGTGGGTAGGGCCACGTCGAGCTCCGCGAGCACGGGAAAGTCGGCTCGGGTCGCGCGCCGAACGCTGAGGCCCTCGGCCAGCGAGGGCACGAACTCGCGCCAGACAGGTTCGCGCAAAGCGTGGACCTGCTGCCTGCCGAAGCCCAGGCTGAACCACGCCTCGATCTCCCTCGCATCGGACGCCGGAACGACGACGAAGTGGCTCGTCCGGCCCTCGTCGAACCAGCGCCCGGCCGCGGCGGCGTATGCCTCGCGGATGCCCTCAATGTCGGTGCCGGCCATGCCGGCGTCTTCGATCCACACGTTCGGGCCCCACGTCGCATCTGCTCGACGCGTCCCCAGCACGTATGCCGTCGCACGGCCATGCACGAGCACGATCGCGCCGGATGCCGCCTCACGCTCAAATAGAGCGGCTACCTGCTCTCGTGTCGCCGCCGGCTCCTCGTATTTCCTGTCCAGGGCGAATGTGGCGCGCCGCTGGTGGCGATGGCGCTCGGACAGCAGGCGCGCGGCCTCCAGGACCGACTCGGTCGTGAATTCGCGGATTTCATAGCGGGCCATTTCTGCGTCATCCTGACGCATAAACGGCCGGGGCGACTGTGCGGCGTAAACTGGCCCGACTGACGCTTAGGAGCGACCCAATGAAGATCTTTCTGGACACCGCCGATATCGAAGAGATTCGCATCGCCGCCCGCTGGGGCGTGCTCGACGGGGTGACCACCAACCCCACGCTGTTCGCCAAGGTTGGTGGCTCGTACGACGACGTCCTAAAGGAGATCTGCACTCTGACGTCCGGGCCCGTCTCGGCCGAGGTAGTGGCCGAGGACGTCGATGGCATGCTGCGCGAGGGGCGCCACTTCGCCACGCTCGCGCCGAACATCGTGGTCAAGGTGCCGATGAGCGAGGAGGGCCTCGAAGCCATCTACCGTTTCGCCGAAGAAGGCATCAAGACCAACTGCACGCTCATCTTCACCGCCAACCAGGGCCTGCTGGCGGCCAAGGCGGGCGCTTCACTGCTGTCGCCGTTTGTCGGCCGCCTGGACGACATCAACCAGGACGGGATGGACGTCATCCGCGAGCTGGTATCGATCATCGAGATGTTCGAGCTCGAATCAGAGGTGCTGGCAGCCTCGATTCGGCACCCGCGACACGTAACCGAAGCGGCACTGTTGGGAGCCCACATCTGCACGCTGCCCTTCAAGGTGCTTCAGCAGATGGTTCGCCATCCGTTGACGGACAAGGGCATCAAGACCTTCCGCGAGGACTGGGACAAGGCGCGCAAGGCCGCTGCCGAGAGCGACCCAGCGGCGGTTGGCAGCGCAGGTCGCCACAACTAGCCTCGGCTCTTCAGCGGCGGGACGCGCCCGCCTGCGTGTCGTCGCGTCAATTCCCTCGCCGCGTCGATTTTTCTACGTCACGTGGACACCCAGCAGCGTCCGCGTGTGTTTCACCAGTGCTCTGGGTCGGCGAACCCAGTGACTTTCCAGTTGACGTGGAAAGTCCACACTGGACGAGGCCCCATAGGTCTCGAGTCGGTGCCGAACGGGCATCTTCCAGCGCGATGTGTCCACGTCACGTGGAATGTTGGTGTCTCGCGAAAATGGCGTCGAGATTGCCACAGCAACGCCCCGGCGAAACGTGGCGGAGATCGGGGTCGCGGCACACACGAACTCCCCTCGAGCGGCACGTATTGACCGCCCGCTCTCCAGTGGTATGATTCATGCATCCCCGATTTCCTAAGTCGATTGGCCCATGGCCGTCGATCCGGGGCATTTTCCAGCGTCGGACGACGCCTCCCCGCGTGCCCGCGGACGTTTCCCGACGCTACCCGTTTAGCTTCCGCTTTGGCCTAGCCGTCGAATCCGGAGAACCCCCAGGAGAACCCAGGTAACACCTGAATGAATATCAACGAACTCATGAGCAAGAACTTCAATCAGCTCGTCCAGATCGGCGGCGAGCTCGATGTCGCCGACGCCACCCAGATGCGCAAGGACGACCTCGTCGAGCAGATCCTCCAGCGCCAGGTTGAGCGCAGCGGCCAGGTCTATGTGACCGGCATCCTCGACATCGTCGACGATGGCTACGGCTTCCTCCGGCGACACGGGCTGATGCCCGGTCCGGACGACGTCTACGTGTCTTCGTCGCAGGTCCGGCGCTCCGGCCTTCGTGCGGGCGACCGGGTCGGCGGCGTCGTGCGCGCCCCCAAGGATGGGGAGAAATACTGGGGCCTGGTCCGAGTCGAATCGGTCAACGGCGTCGACCCGGAAACGGCCAAGCGGCGCCCGCATTTCGAAACACTGACCCCGATCCA
>JBBDRY010000108.1:0-3867 GCA_040905225.1 Chloroflexota bacterium
CGCGACATCCTCCAGAACCACCTGCTCCAACTGCTGACCCTGGTCGCGATGGAGCCGCCCATCGCGTTCGAGGCCGACGCGTTGCGCGATGAGAAAGGCCGCGTCCTGCGTGCGATCGATCCGGAATGGACCGAGGCCCGCGTCCGCGCGAGCGTGGTTCGTGGCCAGTACACGGCTGGCTGGGTGGGCGACAAGCACGTGGCCGGCTACCGCGAGGAGGATGAGGTTGCGCCCGATTCCAAGGTGGACACCTTCGTCGCCCTGAAGCTGGAGGTCCAGAACTGGCGCTGGGCCGATGTCCCGTTCTACCTGCGCACTGGCAAGCGCATGGCGCGCAGAGCGACGGAGATCGCAATCCAGTTCAAGCTACCGCCGCTGATGCTCTTCGGTGGCACGTCCACTCCGCCCGAGCCGAACCTGCTTGCGCTACGGATCCAGCCGGACGAGGGGATCATGCTGCGCTTCGCAGCAAAGGTGCCGGAGCTCGGCTTGGACGTGCGCAGCGTCAACATGGACTTCACCTACGGCCTGTCCTTCACGCGCGACGCGCCGGAGGCCTACGAGACGCTGCTCCTCGACGCCATGCTCGGCGACGCGTCGCTGTTCACGCGCGCCGACGAAGTCGAGGCAGCATGGGCGATCGTGGCCCCGATCATCCAGCAGTGGGATGAGTGGGACCGCGACGGGACCCCGGACAGCGACATCTGTTTCTACGAGGCCGGGAGCTGGGGCCCTGACAACGCGGATCAGCTGATCGAACACGACGGCCGCCGCTGGCGAAGGCTCTAGCGTGACGACCGAAACGCCGCCGCCGAGCGAGGCGCCGATCACGACGGACTCGACGCACTGGCACGTCCGCGCGCACACGATCGGCGAATGTGTCGAACAGCTCGGCCAGGTCTGGACGATGGCCGCGGAGCAGGCCACGCGCACCCAACTGACAGCCGAGGAGCTGAGCAGCGCGCTCGGCGATCCCCGTCTCTCCGGTCAGCTCGACGCGTCGGGCTCGGTGCGGGTCAGGATGCGCACCAGCGTGTTGACGCTCGTCGTGATCGCTCCCCATCCCGAGACGGCCGAACGGGCCATCGCCGCGGTAAACGCCCTGCACCAGCGCCATCCGTCGCGCGCGATCGTGGTGTCGCCGACCGACTTCGATGGCCCCTCGACGATGGACGCGCACATCTACGCCGAGTGCAAGCTCTCGCAGCGATCGGACGCGGAGATGTGCACCGAGCAGATCCTGGTCAAGACCGGCGGTGAGCTGTCGCAGCACCTGTCGCGTGTAGTGACCCCACTGCTGATCCATGACCTGCCCGTCGTGCTCTGGTGGCCCGACGATCCGCCATTCGGTTCGAAGCAGTTCACCGAAGTCGTCGGTATCTCGGACCGACTGCTGGTCGATTCAGGGTCCTTCAATGAAGACAACGGCGCCCGGCTCGCCGGCCTGGCGACGGTGGTATCCGATGGCATCACGGTCTCCGACATCGGCTGGCTGCGACTGACGCTGTGGCGCGAGCTGCTGGCCGGGCTGTTCGACCACCCGCTGCTCACGCGCGAAATCGACCACATCCGCCACGTGCGCATAGACATCTCGCGACCAACATCGACGCTGCGCATCTCGAAGGCCGCGTTCTACTGCGGCTGGCTCGCTTCTCGTCTCGGCTGGGAGGTCAAGCAGCCACTCACCCGTTATCACGACGACGACGACGACCTGATGACAGGATCTTTCCGGAGCGGGCGGCGCGAGATCAAGGTCGAGCTGCGGCCGGTTCGGGCGACGCTCGACGGCTCCCATCGGGCGGCCGGCTCGCTCGTGCGCGTCGATGTCGAGGCTGAGCGGCCGCGCTCAATCGTGCGTGCGCGCATCACGCGCCAGGCCGACCACCTGCTCGCAACAGCGGACTGGAACGGCGCGCAAGTGACGCGTCGAGCGGGCCAGCTCGAGCCATTCGACGAGACGCCATTCATCGCCGAGGCGCTCGAGCGGCCGGGGATGGACAAGATCTTCGAGGGCGCGCTCATCCGTGCCGTCCGTTTCGCCTCCGGCTGACCGCGTCGTAAAAGCGACGTGAATGAGTCGGTCGTCAGGCAGCTCATCGTCGACGGCGCAGAAATCGTCGTCCTGGCCGACGAGGATTCGGTTGCCCGCGAGGCCGCCGCGCGAACCGTGGCGGCGTTACGCGCGGCACTCGAGGCGCGTGGCTCGGCGCACCTGGCTCTGACTGGAGGATCGTCAGCCATTCCCCTGTACCGCGTCCTCGCCGCCGACCCGTGGCGCCACGCGATCCCATGGCACGAAGTGCACCTGTGGTGGGGCGACGAACGCTTCGTGCCGCGCGATCACCCCGAGTCGAACTCGGGCCTCGCCTACCGCATCCTGCTGGCGATCGGCGCCCACTCGGGCGAGTCAGGCACCGGCGCCGAGGGCGTAGACGTGCTCGCGGGCGACGTTCCTGGTCTGCCGGTCGATGCTGACAAGGTGCACCCGATCCCTGCCGAGGAGGCCATCGCCGACGGGCTTGACACACACTGGGCGGCCCAGGCCTACGCGGACGAGATCGAGCGCCTCGTGCCGAAAAACGCCGCGGGAGTTCCCGCGTTTGACGCGATCCTGCTCGGCATCGGACCTGACGGCCACACGCTGTCCGTGTTCCCGGGCAGCCCTGCACTCGGGCCCACGGCTCCCATAGTGGTGGCCACTCCCGCGCCCGAGCACGTCGAGCCACACCTCCCTCGAGTGACGCTCTCCGCCCGCGTTCTTGCCGCAGCCGGCGCCGTGATCGTCATGGCCAGCGGCAGTGGAAAACAGGAGGTGCTCGGCCGGATCCTGGGCGCGGAGCGCGACCCTGCGCGATGGCCCGCCCAGGCCGCGATCCTCCCCAACGCCGTCTGGCTGCTGGACGAGGCCGTCGCCGCGCGGGTCGGAGCGTCCTAGGGTCGCGGCCCCGTCACCAGGAAGTACACCAGCCCCACACCGGCGCTGACCGCGAGAGTACGCAGAAGCGGCCACTTGAGCCGAGCCAAAGCGATGTAGCTCGCGCTGGCGAGACCCAGCGCGAACAGGTCGATCGTGGCGAGGTCAACCGTATGCAGCCGCAACGGCCCGAAGTGCTGTTCGCCCGTCACTGCAAAGAGCGTCTGCAGGGAAAACCAGAGGGCAAGGTTGGCGATCACGCCTGTGACGGCGGCGCTGATGCCGCTCAGGGCTGCCGCGGGCGCCGGCCTGCTGCGGATGTACTCGGCGTATGGCGCGCCGGCAAAGATGAAGGTGAACGAGGGGACGAACGTCACCCACGTCACCACCAGCCCCGCCACGGCACCGGCCAGGAATGGATCGAGTCCCGTCGGTGCTGCAAAGGCCGCAAGGAATGCGACGAACTGGACCACCATGATCAGCGGTCCGGGCGTGCTCTCCGCCAGTCCCAGGCCATCCACCATCTGGCGCGCGGTTACCCAGCCGTAGACGTCGACCGCCTGTTGGGCGACGAAGGCGAGAATCGCGTAGGCGCCCCCGAACGTGATTACTGCCGCGAACGAGAAGAGCAGCGCAAGCTGCGTGAAGATGCTCGACGGGCCGAGCAGGACGAGGAGAACGACCGTCGGGGCCAGCCAGGCCGCCGCGCCGAGGAGTAAGGCTGCGCCTGACCTGCGCGCGCTCGGGAGTTTGGCGCCCCCTAAATCGGCAGTCGGATCCTCAGCGGCGGCCTTCGTGCGCCGCCCTATGACCAGTCCGGCCACGGCCGCACCGAGGATGATCAGCGGGAAGGGCAGGTCGAAGAAGAAGATCGCGACGAAGGCGGCTATCGCGATGACCATGTGGGCGCGGGTCACGAGCGCACGCGACGCAAGTCGCACCACCGCCGCTGC
>JBBDRY010000109.1:0-3770 GCA_040905225.1 Chloroflexota bacterium
CCCGTGGATATCCCGACCCTTCTGAGCATCGTTACAACTGTGGCGGTGGTCGTAGGCGTCGGGTTTGGCATCTTCGAGCTCCGCCAGGCTCTACGCGCGCGACGGGACCACGCCGCGGTCGACATCGTGCGAACCGTCCAGACGCAGGAGATCAGGCGCGCCGGAGCAAGGATCATGGCGCTGCCGGACGACGTGGACCCCGCGATCGTTCGTGGCGACTCGACCCTGCTGGACGCGGCGCTGGCAATCGACAGCGCCTGCGAGATGTGGGGCTGCATGGTGTACGAAGGCGTCGTCGAGCTGCACATGCTCGACCGCATGGTGGGCGGTTGGGTGCGCACGACCTGGCGCCGGCTGCGTCGGTGGGTAGAGGCGGAGCGGGTCGATAGCCGCAGCCCAAACGTCGCCGAATGGTGGCAGTGGCTGTACGAGATGCTTGAGGCCGACCCGGACCCGGGCAAGGTTCTCGGCGCGCACGTGTCCTTCCGCGGCAGACTCCGCCGCTGACGCTGGCTTCGGCTTAGATCCCCGCTGCGACCGCCATGGGCCTCCCGGTCGAGGCCAGAACTGATGTGATCGCTCTGGCGAGCTCGTCCATGTCCGTCTCGCTCGCGACGGTTGGAATGGCTCCCATGCCGCGTGGCGCGATGGCGAATCCTTCGAGCAGCAGACCCAGGAAGAGATCCTGCGGGGTGCTCGCGCCCGTGGCGTTGGCCGACTCGGCAGAGTTGCCCGACCAGACCTGAAACAGCGATCCCATGGTGTTGATGCGTGCGTCGAGGCTCATGCGCTCGATCGACTGCCTGACAGCGGCGCCCAGCCGCGAGCCCAGAGCGTCTAGGCGATCGAATACCGCCGGGGTGAGCTCCCGCAGCGTGGCAAGCCCGGCCGCCGCGCTGACCGGGTTGCCATTGAAGGTCCCGGAGTGACTCAGCGCGCCGGGTCGGCGGGCGTCGAATCGATCCATCACATCAGCGCGCCCGCCAAAGGCGCCGATCGGATAACCGCCACCGATGATCTTCCCGAGGGCCGTGAGGTCCGGCCGCACACCTACGAGTCCTTGGACACCTCCGTAACCAAGTCGGAAACAGATGATCTCGTCGAAGATCAGCAGGCTGCCCGTGCGGTCGGCGAGCTCACGCAGAAAGCGAAGGAAGCCGGGGTCGGCCGCCCGGACTCCGCCAGCTCCCTGGACCGGCTCGATGATGATCGCGGCCAGATCCGTCTCATGACCCTTCAGCGTGCGCTCGACGCCTTCCGGATCGTTCCACGGAAGCCTCAGGACCAGATCGGAGACCGCCTCGGGAACGCCGGGCGAGCCGGGCAGCACCGCGTCGTGCGTGCCGTGATAGGCGCCGTCAAAGATCGCGATTAGCGAGCGGCCGGTGGCCGCACGAGCCGCGCGGACGGCAAACATGGTCGCCTCGGTGCCCGAGTTCGCGAACCGGACCCGCTCAATGGATGGCACCCGTCGGCAGATCTCTTCGGCGAGCTCGATCAGGTTCTCGGTCGAAGCCGCGAAGGCCGATCCCCGCCTGACCTGCGCCTCCACGGCGGCGACCACGGCGGGGTGCGCGTGGCCAAGGATCAGCGAGGTGTAGTTGCCCAGAAAGTCGCGGTAGGTGTTGCCGTCGACGTCGCGAACCGTCAGCCCGCGCCCCTCGACCAGATGGAGCGGATAGGGCGGCGCGAACGTCGCCGTCCGAGTGGAGCCACCGGGCATGACATGCGTCGCGCGCTCGAACAGCTCACGAGAACCTGGGGTTCGCGCTAGGAATTCGTCGAGGACCGACATGACGCTCCTTTGACTTGTCGAAGCCAGAATACCGGCCGCGCCACCGGCTTCCGACACGAGCTTGAGCCGACGGACTCAGCCTGGCGGCCAGGCGCGAGCTCGGATGAACCACTTGACGGCCAGGAACCAGAGCACTGTCTGGATCGCGCCGAGCGCCACCACCAGGATCCATGGCGCGGGTCTCACCAGGCCAACGGCCAAAGCACCGAGCGCCGCGGCGGCCATCGCCATGGACAACTTTCGATAGACCTGCGGGATCCTCTGGCCATCGTCCAATGCACGGGCGGCAACAATTGCTGCGACAAGCCCGAGCGCCACGGCGCCGCTGACCAGCCACGCGGTCGCCTCGGGTGTCACCGGGTCGTGTGCATGCTCCATCAGGCTGACCATGCCGGCGCCTGCGGCAACAATCGAAAGCGTGATCGGGAAGTGGCTGAGCATCCAGTTGGCGATCGATCGGCCCTGGTTTCGGGGGAATCTCCCGCCGATGATGTCGAAGTAGATCCACCAGAAACCGAGGCCGATGATGAGCGCGATCACGCCGGTGGCGATCGTCAGGGCGTCGCGCGCGCCGCTTGACAGCCCCTCAACGACGCCGAAGACCACCTCGCCCAGAACGATGATCGTGAACAGGCCGAAGCGCTCGACGGTCGAGTGGGTCGGACTCGCCCCTTTTTCAAGTTCGCCCGTGAACCACCCGAGAATGAGCATGCCCCCGATCCACCCAGCCGAGTAGAGGGCCCAGAGGACCAGCCTCGCCTCGGGCGGAACAAAGGCGCTGCCGAGAATGACGGCGACCGACGCGAGCATCCCGATCGCGTACGCCTTTGTCACGGCCATGAATTCGGGCGCGTCGTATCGCCGAACGGTGATCCAGAGCCACGTGAGGACCGCGAGAAACGCCGCGTACACGAAGGCGAAGGCGGGTCCGTCATCTGTGACCGCGCCCCCAGTGAACACGGCGAGCAGGGCGAGGATGCCCATCTGGACGAATACGAACGATCTGGTTCGGCCGTCCTCGCGCCCGTGGAGGTCGAGATAGAGGGATCCGTTGACCCAGCCGACCCAGATCATTCCGAAGACCACGACGAACTGCGCGAAACGGGCCGCAGAAACGTCGACGGCCAGCGTGTGGGCGGCCTGGGCGATCACCACGACGTAGACCAGGTCGTACAGGAGCTCGACCGGGCTCACCACCCGATTGCGAATGATGTCCCCATGCGCACGCGGCGGACGCCAGAACCATTCCCTGAAGCGACCGATGGTGTCCATCGTTGCCGACAGGCTATCGACTGCCGATGCGCCTTCGGGCGGCTTCAGCGCTACTCAAGCCGGGCCACGTTTGGCCAGGTGATGAAACAGCCATTCGAGCGACGTCGCGATCGTCGCAAGCTGTGGGCGAGGCCGGTTGCGGCGAGAGAGCGTTCGGGTGTGGACAACCCGGGATTAGTATCCGACCACGTCGGTCAGCTGCCGGCGATCCACGACCGTGTGTCGTTTACGCTGGACCATCGTGGGCAAGCTGATCTACACCCTGAACGTGTCGCTCGACGGTTATGTCGAGAGCCCTGAGGGGTCGCTCGACTGGGCGAACATCGACGAAGAGCTGCACTCCTGGTTCAACGATCGCGCCCGCGAGCTCGACGCGTCGCTCTATGGGCGGCGGATGTACGAGCTCATGGCCGGCTACTGGCCGACCGCCGAGTCAGATCCGGACGCCACGCCGGCGATGATCGATTTCGCGCGCATCTGGAACGTCATGCCCAAGGTCGTGTTCTCGTCCACGCTCGACAGCGTTGCCTGGAACAGCCGCTTGGTCCGCGGTGATGTCGGTGAGGAGCTGATGCGCCTCAGGGCGGAATTCGACGGCGATTTCGATATCGGCGGACCAACACTTGCCTCGGCGTTCATCAGTCGTGGCCTAGTCGACGAGTTCCAGCTCATTGTGCACCCCGTCGTCCTCGGCGGCGGCAAG
>JBBDRY010000110.1:0-3719 GCA_040905225.1 Chloroflexota bacterium
CCCGACCCCGACCCCGACACCAACCACCGACCCGACCCCAACCCAGACGCCGGATCCCAGCCCGACACCGACCACCAATCCGAGCCCTACGCCGACGCCCGACCCCGCGCTATGGATCGCGACCGTCTACGACTCGCTCGGCTCAGTTCTGGCGACCACTACGACGCCAGACCTGCTGGTTGAAGCCGTCGACCCGAACGGCGTCCTCGGCATGGCCTACCGCGACGAGTTGCCGAAGTACAAGACCTACCGCGGCAAGATGCGGCTACTGGTGACACCAACCGGTCTTCAGACCATCAACATCCTGCCGCTGGAGTCGTATCTGCGCGGCGTCGTCCCTGCCGAGGTGCCGGCCAGCTGGCCAACCGAGGTGGTCAAGGCCCAGGCGGTTGCTGCCCGAACGTACGCGTGGTCGAAGATCAGGGACGGGCGCACATGGCACATCCTGCCCACCGCGGCGCACCAGGTCTACGGCGGCTATCAGCATGAGCGTTACGGGAGCGATGTCGCGGTTGCCGCTACCCAGAACCTCGTCCTCACCTACGAGGGCAGGGTGATCAGCGCGCTCTATCACGCTGCAGCAGGGGGCCACACCGAGAACAGCGAGTACGCCTTCGTCAATGACCGCGGCGACCCGGGCAGCAGGGTCGCGTACCTGCGCGGGAAGGCGGACGTGGACGCGAATGGCGTGCCGTACGACAGCACTGCGGGCTCGTACGCCTGGTCGAGCGGCCAGTTCACGATGTCGCAGCTCTCCGCCATCATGAGCTCCAGCACCGCGACCGACGTCGGCGAGATCTACAACCTCACGTACTGGCGCGGGGTTTCGGGGCGCGTTTATCGCGTGCTGCTCGAGGGCAGCGAGGGCACGAAGACGGTATCGGGCGGAAGGTTCAAGAACACCTTTAACAACTGGCGACTCTCCGGCTCAAGCATCAAAAGCACGATGTACTACCTCACGCCGGCCGGCGAGTAGGGCGCAGCACCTCTCGTTTCCGTGTTCGTTCGCGGTGGTGGGAACCCGAACTCTCGTACCGATCAGACGCTGACCATGGAGGTGTGGCCGCGAGGCACCGCCGTCCCTACTTTCCCCTCTAGGTAGACGCCCGGCCCGGCCGTGAAAGGGCCGGAGTGCGTCTGGAGACAGCCCCCGTGCGCGGGTCGGCAGGTCCGAGAGGGAAGATGTCGTTGCAAGCTAAATCGGCCGCCGCCCGAGTTGCCCTGACGCTGTGTCTTGGTGCCCTGGCCATTCTGACGCCGGCTCTCGTCGCGTCGGCCGCTCCGACAAACGGGCTCGTCTCTGTCGCCGATGGCTGGGTCAATGCCGCGAGACCCAGCAGGAACCACGGCACCGAAGCGGTTCTGAAGACGTATGGCACTGTCTGGGAGGCCTACCTCCGTTTTGATCTCAGGCCGTGGCGTGACCAGGCGTTCGGCTCGCTCCAATTGCGACTCTCGGGAGTCGCAGGCGACGCCGCGACGCTGTCCGCAACAACCACGAATTCGGCGTGGGCCGAGCGCACACTGAACTATCGGAACCGTCCCGCCGTGCTCGGCGACAGCAACGCCCCAGCAGTCGTGAGCGGCCAGACCGTGTCATTCGAGCTCGCGCAGTTCTTCCCGAGCGGCAAGGTCGATGCCAACGCGATCTCGCTGCGTGTTGCCAACTCGGCGGAGACGCTCGTGCGCTTTGGGGCGCGGGAGAGTTCGGCCCCACCAAAGCTGTTCATTTCTGCCCGCGTCAACTCGGAGCCGGTCGCGCTGACGCCCTACGAGGACGTCCACGCCAGCGCCGTCGCGCCCAGCGCCAACTACGCGACCACGACGTCGCTAGTGGTCGATGCCGGGCCAGCGACCGAGACCTACATCTCCTTCGACCTGTCGGGCTGGAGCGGCCAATCGATCTCCGCAGTCCAGCTCCGTTTGTGGGTGAAGGACGAGGCCGGTCCGGGAGTTTCGGTGTATCGGATCGGAGCCGATTGGGACGAGACAGGCGTGACCTGGGAAAACAGGCCGACGGGCGGAACCTTGCTGTCCACCACGGTCACGAGATTGCCGACCGGCGCAAAGATGCTTGATGTCGGCGCCGCGTTTCCGGGGCACGTCATCGACAGGCAGTACCTCTCACTGCGCCTGGCGACCACGAGCGCGAACGGACTGGTCGCGACGTCGCGCGAGGGCGCGGTGCCGCCCCAACTGATCATCACGCCCGGCACCTGGACTGGTCCAAGCTCGAGCCCAACCGCTACTCCGAGCGCCAGCCCGACGCGGACGCCGAGCCCGACGCCTACCGCCACGGCTACTCGAACTCCCACCCCGACACCGACCGCCAGCGCGACCGCCACGCCCACGCCCACGCCCTCCGTACCCGCCGGGCAGACGTGGGTGTTCCACGGCTTCGGCACAGACCACGGTGTGGGGCTGTCGCAATACGGAGCACGCGGGCGCGCCAATGCCGGCCAGACCTACGACGAGATCCTGGCCCATTACTACTCGGGCACCACGCTCGGGACGATCGATCCGGATCAGCTCATCCGGGTCCAGCTCGCGGTGTCATATCGGCCGACCGCGAGCCTGCCGGCCCGCGTCACGGCTCGCGGCGGCGCATGGTCGAGCCCACAGTTCACGAGCGCCGGCTCGCCGACTGTCTTTCCAGCGGACAGCTACGCAGAGATGAGTCCGAGTGGTGCGGGCTGGACGGTCAGCGTCCACGGCGCAGATGGCGGATTGCTTGCCAGCGCCGCGCTGAGCGACATCACGATGGCAAGGGCGGGCGACGCGACGCAATTCGAGATGAAGTGGCGTGACAGCCTTCGCAAGTACGACCTCTACCGCGGCCGAATGCGCCTGCTGGTGAACGGCGACGGCATCCAGGCCATCAACCTCGTGCCCATGAACGATTACCTGAAGGGGGTCGTGCCGGCCGAGATGCCGCCGCTGTGGCCGCTCGAGGCTGTCAAGGCGCAGGCGGTAGCCGCGCGCGGCTATGCCTACATGCGCCTCAAGCCGAACAGCGTCTTCGACGTTCGGCCCACGGCTGACAACCAGGTGTACGGCGGCGTCCGGCTCGAGCATCGCCGCTCGAACCTCGCGGTGGATGCCACCAGCGGCCAGGTCGTGGTCGTGACGGCCAGCGGCACTGTCGCGAACACGTTCTTCTTTACGGTCGCCGGCGGGTACACCGAGAACAACGAATACGCGTGGGTCAACAACGCGGGCAAGGTCGTCTCAAGCCCGATCTCCTACCTGCGCGGCGTCCCGGATCTGAACGAGAACGGCGTCGCCTACGACGCCAACACCGGTAGCTACGAGTGGTCGGGCGATCCATTTACATGGAGCCAGCTCCAAGAGCTCCTCGCAGCGGACAGCCGAACCAACGTCGGTACGCTGCTCGAGCTGCGTTTCCAGCGCGGCGTGTCGGGTCGGATATATCGGGTCACCGTGGTCGGCAGTGCGCGCACGACATATGTGTCCGGACAGGTCCTTAAGGCCATCTACAACAGCCATCGGCTATCGGGCGCAAGGCTCGAGAGCACGATGTTCTACCTGGAGCGCGCACCCTAGCCGGTCGATCTGGGGCATCATCCGCGCATGGCTGCATGGCGCGGACAGTTCGACGGCGAGTTTCGGTATGAACACACCATCGAGGTGCGGTTCGCCGATACCGACGCGCTGGGGCACGTCAACAACGCGGTTTACCTCACGTATTTCGAGGCAGC
>JBBDRY010000110.1:3819-5143 GCA_040905225.1 Chloroflexota bacterium
CGCCGGCGTCCGGCAGAGTCGGCTGACTAGGCCTCGAAGCGCCGGAAGACCGCCACGGCGTTCTGGCCGCCGAAACCGAACCCATTGATCATCGCTGTGTCGACCTTCGCCTTCCGGGCGACCAGCGGCACGTAGTCCAGGTCGAGCTCGGGCAGATCGGGCTCCTCGAGGTTGATCGTCGGTGCGATGACACCGTCGCGGATCGCACCCAGCGCGGCGAACGCGTTGATCACCCCGGCGGCGCCGATGGTGTGGCCGACCATCGACTTGGTGGCACTGATCGCGACCTTCCGGGCGTGGCCGCCGAGGGCGGTCTTGATCGCCCGCGTCTCGGTCAGGTCGTTCAACGCCGTGCTCGTTCCGTGGGCGGCGATGTAGTCGATCTCATCGGGCGCAATGCCGGCGTCCCTCATTGCCCCCGTCATGGCCATGTATGCGCCACGACCGGTCGGATCGGGAGCAGAGATGTGGAATGCGTCGGCAGTGAGGGCGGCGCCAATGACTTCAGCAATGATCGTCGCCCCTCGCCGCAACGCGTGCTCGGCCGTCTCGATCACCACGACCCCGGCACCCTCGCCGTAGACGAAGCCGTCGCGGTTCTTGTCGAACGGGCGCGAGGCCTTCTGCGGCTCATCGTTGCGCTTCGACAGAGCGTGCATGTTGCCCAACGCCGCGAAGCCGATCGGCAGCAGTGGCGCCTCGGCACCCCCTGCGAGGACAACATCGACCTCTCCGCGTTGGATCATCCGCAGCGCGTCCATAAAACAGATGATCGATGTCGCGCACGCTGCGGACTGGGTTATGACCGGTCCGGTGAGCCCATATTCCATGGACAGCTGACAGGCGGCCATCGAAGCCGAGAGCGCCGGGAAGGCGAAGGGGCTGACCTGGCCCGGGCCCTTGGTGCGCAGCGTGTCGTCGCCCAGCGTTATTTGCTCGACGCCGCCACCGCCAGTGTTGAGCGCCACGGCCGTGCGATCGCGACGCTCTGGCGACCAGTCGCTGAAGTCCAGGCCGGAATCGGCGACTGCCTCCTTGCCCGCGGCCATGCCGAAGTGGATGAATCGGCTCATCCGCCGTGCCATCTTGCGATCCATGGCTATTGTCGGGTCGAAGTCCTTGACCTCTGCGGCGATGCGCACGTCGAACCCGGTCGCGTCGAAGTGCGTGATCGGGCCCGCACCGCTGACCCCTGCGACGAGGTTGCGCCAGAACGTCGGATGGTCATTTCCGATGGGAGTGACGGCGCCCAGGCCGGTGACGACGGCGCGGCGCGACAGGTCCTTTTGGGGCACTCGGAGCTCCTAGCGGATGGGTCCGCGAA
>JBBDRY010000110.1:5243-17160 GCA_040905225.1 Chloroflexota bacterium
CGGCGCGACAGGTCCTTTTGGGGCACTCGGAGCTCCTAGCGGATGGGTCCGCGAAATTGTATTGATTCGCTTCGCGAGAGAGATCGCACGTCAGTCCTGAGTACGTTCGCGTGATCAACCCTCAACCCCCGTGATCACGCGAAGGGACTCGGAGCCAGTGCGGGAAGCGTGAATGCCCACTGTCACGACGGGCGCGTGCCAATCTCAAATAGGCCTGACAACCCTGGACCTGCTGCCCATACTCAACCAATCGGTTGATAAACCCGGAGGTTGATCGAGATCGAAGAGGACCAGCTAGGCAGGACCTTCGCCGCGCTCGCGGATCCAACGCGACGCCAGATCCTGGCGCGGCTTGCCCGCGGCGAAGCGACTGTCAACGAGCTGGCCGAACCGTTCTCGATCAGCCTCCAGGCCATCAGCAAGCACCTCAAGGTGCTCGAGCGGGCCGGGCTGATCACCCGCGGTCGCGAGGCACAGTGGCGTCCCAGTCGCCTAGAGGTGGCACCACTGGAGGAAGCAACCGACTGGATCGAGCGATATCGGGAGATCTGGCGCGACAGGTTCGACCGGCTCGACCAGGAGATCAAGCGACTCACGAATGCCAAGAAGGAGAGACCTGATGGGTGACATGGAAGTCATCGTGGAACCTGGCCGCCAGGACATAGTGATCAAGCGCAGTTTCGACGCGCCGCGCGACGTGGTCTTCAAGGCCATGACCGATCCGGCCTTGGTCCCCAATTGGTGGGGTCCGCGCAAATACGAGACGATCGTGGACGTGATGGAGCCCCAGGCCGGTGGCCGGTGGCGCTTTCGCAACCGGGACGGGGAGGGGAACGAATTCGCGTTCAATGGCGTGTTTCACGAAGTGACTGCACCCGAGCGCATCATCCAGACCTTCGAGTTCGAACCGCTGCCCGGACACGTTTCGCTCGACACGATGACTCTCGAGGAGCGCGACGGACGCACTTACGCCACTGCGGTCTCCGTCTTCCAGTCAATCGAAGACCGCGACGGAATGGTTCAGTCGGGCATGGAGGGCGGCGCTCGCGAGACCTACGACCGCCTCGACGAGGTCATCCAGGAGCTGGCCAAGCGCTCCTGAGGGCATTGCCCCGGCGAAAACCAAGGGCGATAGTGCGAGCGTGCGCGGTCGATATGACCTGGGGCGCTCCGCTGTCGCCCTTTTTGCTGTGCTCATGGCCGTGATCGGGGCCTATTCAGCAAACGCGCGCCGCCCGATCGTTCCTTTCCTCGATACGGCTGTGCTCCTGCTGGGCGCCGAGGCACTAGTCGGGCTGGCATTGGCACTGTGGCCCGGTGGGCCGTGGTCGCGTGGCCGCCGATACCTTGCGCTTGTGGTCGCCGTTGTCGGTCTCGTTCTGATGGTTCCGGGCCCGCTTATCGCCGCCGTTGTGGTTCCGGGATGCGCGTGCATGCCAGAGCCGCTCTATCCGGAGCTCTTGGGCATCGGGCACCAGTACTGGACTATCGCTGGGCTGGTCGGCTTTCCCGTGCTGCTCTTTTTCGCATCTCTTCCGTCGATGTCTCGGCACGTCGAAATGCCGCCTGCGCCTGGGGCATCGACCTCAGACCGCTAGGAACAAGCCCAGTCCACGCTCTGATCCCCAGCCCCAGCCCACGCGCCAGGAGTTCTCGGCGGGAGTCCCAGCCGATGCCGAACTCCTGGCGCAATCTTTTTGGCAACAGCGCCAAGCCAGGTAGCGCGAGCAGCTCGACCGCCGCACCGGGAACCATCGGCAGCGGTGGTCGGACGATCATCGGTGCCATCCGGCGGGCAGTTGGCGTGACGTGGATCGGGCCGTCCGCACGGAGCATCCGGCGCCAGTAGGCGGCCAGACCGCCCCAATCGGCCGGGCTCACCGACAGCGGAATGCCGAGCCGGACCCCCACGCTCCGTGCCTCCTGCCAGAACTGCTCGAGGTCGGCGCGCGAGAGCGGCGCGACCCAGCGGTGGTATGCGCGAATACTGGTCACGATCAACGTCGTCTGAACCCACAGCAACAGTTCGGGATCGAGTGCCCGGTACGACTCAGCGATCGGGCGAGCCTCGTCGTCGACGACCTCTCCGCGGATCGACGCATGAACGCCGTTCAGCTTCCGCACGGCCCTTTCGGCAGCGACGCCGTCGCCGAACACCAGGTCCATGGTCGTGGTGATCGTCCCGTGGAGCCGCTTGAAGGGATCCGACTCGAAGGTGCTGTGGTGCGCGACTCCCTCCGCGACGAGGGGATGGGCAATCTGTAGCAGAAGGGCAGTGGGCCCGGCGCCGAGCAGGACCGCCTCGCGGTTGATGCGCCACATCATCGAGTCAGGCCCGTAGAAACCTAGAACTGGGTCGGCCCGCGGCGCTTCCATCTGCGCCATCGTGGCACGCCGCCGTGGATCCCAGGCGATTGGGCTTTGACACGGGTTGCGCGTCAAACGACGGCCGAACTGGCGAGACGGCTTCCTCGCGAGGCTTCCAACGGCGAAATGACACGCGATGCGAGTCATATGGCGTCCAGGTGCCCGATTCTCGGCTCAGTCCAGACCACGGGGGTGGTTCTGGAGAGCTCAGCTGTCGTTTGACACGCTCAGCGTGTCGGCATGCGGCCTCCGGCCCGGGCACCAAGGCTGCGCCAGGCAAACACGAGTAGGGCGATCAGCGCAACTTCCGTGCCGATCGCGATCCAGAACGTCTGTGAGAAGCCCACCGCTGCGATCACCACGCCCCAGACCGCCGCGCCGCCACCAAGTCCGAGCTGGAACCCAAGCGAATAGGTCGCCATGGCAGCACCCATTCGGCCCCTCTCCGCACGGTCGATCGCGAGTGCCATGGCGGTCGGCGAGGTGACGGACGCGGCCAGCCCCCATAGCGAGCCACCGATGGCCAGCGTCAGGACGTCGTTCGCAAGCGCGGCGACTGCCAGCCCGAGGATCGCGACAGTAGCGCCGCCGACGAGTACCGGGCCGCGGCCGACGCGATCAGAGAGTCGGGCGAGGACCGCGCGCGAGACCACCAGCGTGATGCCTACCGCCGGGTAGTAGAAGGTCAGGTGTTCGAGCGGCAGCCCGCGATCGATCACGAAGAGCGGTGGGTAGATCAGGAAAAGCGACTGGACCGAGGTGAACATGATCTCGATCACCATCGGCAGCACCGCGCCGCGCTCGAGGAGGGAGCGCGAAGTCGGCTGGGTGCGCTCGAGCGGTCGAGCGGCTTTCCGACCAGAGACGAGCGGGACGGCGATGAGCGCGGCTGCGGCGAGGCCGGCGGCGACCAGGAAGGGTGCGTCGAAACCGAACGCGGCCAAGAGCGCCAGCCCGATCGCCGGCATCGACAGCTGGGCCAGGCCGGGCATCAGGTTGTAGATGCCCGAGGCCTCGCCTCGTCTGGCCGGAGGCGCCAACCTCCCGACGAGCGAGTGACCGCCGGTGTTGAACGCCGCCCATCCGGCGCCATGGACGATACGCACGGCGAAGAGCGCGATATAGCCGGGGATCAGGTAGGCCGCGCTGCTGACAGCGAGTGTCACGACGCCCGCCGACAGGACGCCGCGCGTGCTCCACTCATCGACGAGACGCCCCATCCATGGCCGCATGACGACCGAGGGCAGGCTGAACGCGGCCACCACCAAGCCCACCAGGGCTTCGTCACCACCGCGATCGACGATCAACAGCGGCAGGACAGGCTGGATGATGAATTGCGACGCGAAGCTCAGGAACCCAACGACACACAGGGCGAGGAAGGCGCGCGTGAAGAGATCGGCCTTGCTGTCGTCCCCGTCGGCGTCGACCCCGGGTGGGGGTGCGTCGACAGCCGTCTCGGCTGGAACTTCGGCCAAGAGTCAGCCGACTCGGGCTGGCGCGGCCTCGCGCGCGGCGATCATCTCCAGCGCGACCGCCTCGATCATGTCCTCCTGTCCGCCGACAACCTTGCGCCGGCCGAGCTCGACGAGCAGGTCCCGTGCGTCGAGGTCGTAGCGTTTGGCCGCGCGCTCGGCGTGGAGCAGGAAGCTCGAGTACACGCCGGCGTAGCCGAGGATCAACGACACGCCGTCGATGACCTGCGGTCGCCGCAGCAGCGGAGCGAGCGCTTGCTGGGCGGCGTCGATCGCCCCGTAGAGATCGACTCCCGTCTCGTAGCCGAGTCGATCCAGGACCGCCACCAACACCTCCAGCTGGGCATTGCCCGCGCCCGCCCCGGCGCCGAGCAGGCAGCCATCCAGGTAGGTCGCGCCGGCATCTGCCGCGGCGAGGGCGTTGGCGACCGCCATTCCGAGGTTGTGGTGAGTGTGGACCCCGATCGGCACCTCGAGCTCGCTTTTCAGCAGCTCGACCCGAGCCGTGATGTCTTTCGGGACCATCGAGCCGGCCGAATCCGCGAAATAGATCACGTCGGCCCCGTAGCCCTGCATCAGCCGCGCCTGTGCGAGGAGCTCCTGCGGGCCGATCATGTGCGCCGTCATCAGGAACCCCACGACCTCCATGCCCAGGGATTTGGCCAGGCCGATGTGCTGCTCAGCGATGTCCGCCTCCGTGCAGTGGGTCGCAATCCGAACCATCTGCGCTCCCCGGTCGCGCGCCATCTGCAGGTCGGTCTTGGTGCCGATCCCCGGGATGAGCAGGACAGTCAGCTTGCTGTTGGTCAGGACTCTGCTGACGGCATCGAGATACGAGCCGTCGTCGGCGGCCGCGAACCCGTAGTTGAACGAGGACCCGCCGAGTCCGTCGCCGTGCGAGACCTCGATGTACGGCACGTGCGCCTTGTCCAGCGCAGTGGCCACTGCGGCTGCGTCCTGCGGCGTGAATTGGTGGCCGACGGCGTGCATTCCGTCGCGCAACGACGAATCGATCAGCGTGACGTGGCGGCCCTGAGCCGCCGCCTCGCCGTTGTTCATGCCGGCACCGGTGCCAGATGGCGGGCCAGCCGTTCGCCGGTCGCGACGGCGGCCGCGGTCATGATGTCGAGATTGCCCGCGTAACGTGGCAGATAGTCACCGGCCCCGGCCACCTCGAGGAAGACGCTCACCCGCTCGCCATCGAAAACCGGGTCCGCGCGTAGCCGGTAACCGGGCACATAGGTCGCGACCTCGGCGACCATCTCGACGATCGACTGGTGCAGTGCGTCGCGCCGCTCCTGCGCGGCAGGCACGCGCATGTGGACCGTGTTGACCATCATGATCGGCGGCTCGGCGGGGTTGAGGATGATGATCGCCTTGCCGCGCCGCGCGCCGCCGACGCGGACCAGCCCGGCTGCCGTCGTCTCCGTGAACTCGTCGATGTTCTGGCGCGTCCCCGGGCCGGCTGACTTGCTGGCGATGGTCGAGACGATCTCCGCGTACTCGACCTCGGCGACTCGTGACGCCGCTGCCACGATCGGAACGGTGGCCTGTCCGCCGCAGCTGATGAGATTCACGTTTCCCGCTTGCAGATGCTCGTCCAGGTTGACGATCGGCACGACGTACGGACCCCGCGCGGCGGGAGTCAGGTCAACCGCCATGATCCCGGCATCGGCCAGAGCGCGCGCGTGGCGGACGTGGGCTTTGGCACTCGTAGCGTCGAAGACCAGCAGGACTCCGGCGGCCTCGCGCAGCAGGCCATCGATTCCGTCACTGACCGTCGCCACTCCCACATCGCGCGCGAGGGCGAGGCCCTCGGAGTAGGGGTCTATCCCCGCAACGAGCACTGGCGCCAGGATGTTGCTGCGGCAGAGCTTGAACAGAAGATCGGTGCCGATGTTGCCCGAGCCCAGGATCGCGACCGGCAGGCGGCCGTTGTCGCTCACGGCATGACCCGCACGGTCACGCTGCCTACGCCGTCAAGCTCGGCCTTGAACGCGGCGCCGGACCCAAGTGGCACCGACGCGCAAAGCGCACCTGAGATGACCACTTCGCCGGCCTTCAGCGATTGGCCGAACTCGGCAAGCTTGTTGACCAGCCAGGCGACTGCCGCCGCTGGGTCGCCCAGCACATCCGCACCGCGCCCGGCTCCGACGACCTCACCATCGCGCTCGAGGCGGCCCTCCATGGCGATCAGCTCCAGGTCGCGAACGGACCGCGGCGCGCCGATCACGACGCGGGCCGACGAGGCGTTGTCCGCGACCGTGTCCACGAGCGTGATGCGCCAGTCGGCGATCCGGCTGTCGATGATCTCCAGCGCCGGCGCGACGGCCTCGGTCGCAGAGAGCACGTCGGCGCGCATAGCCCGCGGACCGACGACATCGCGGCGAAGGATGAAGGCGATCTCGGGCTCGATCCGCGGCTGGATGAAATCAGAAAGAGAGACTTCGGCGCCGGCTGGCACCTGCATGTCGTCGAGCAACCGGCCGAAGTCGGGCTCGTTGACTCCCAGCTGCGCCTGCATCGCGCGATTGGTCAGTCCCACCTTTTGCCCGACCAGGGCCGCCCCCGCCGCAATCCGACGTTCGATGTTGGTCGTCTGCACGATATAGGCGGCGGCGACGTCAAAGGCCGGATGACGGCTGGAGATCGGTTGGATCTGCATGCGATCGCGCTCGGCGGCAGCCAGCTCGTCGGCGATCTTCGAGAGCGTCTCGTGGGGCAGCGCGCCGGGGGGTGCGATGGGCTCGATGGGCACCGTCACGCGCGCCTCGTGGAGTGGACGCCCGTTCCAGAGAGTGAAACGGTGTTCCGTTATCCGATTGTAGACATGCCCCGTGTCACGCTGTCAACGAGCGACTTCGCCCGGCTCCGACGGCCGGCGCTCCGAGGGCGGACGAGATCTGCCGGGCGGCGACGACGACGCTATCCGCGTGGCGATCCAGGTTGTCGTGCTGGATCCGTGACGACGGGCCGGCGATGCTGATGGCCGCCGTCACGTCGCCGCTGTGGCCGCGCACGGCGGCCGCTATGCAGCGCAACCCAGGTTCGATCTCTTCGTCGTCCACAGCGTAGCCGCGCTCGCGGATCCGGGCCAGCTCGGTGACCAGAAGGTGACGCTCGGTGATGGTCGCCGGCGTGAAGGCAGGGAGCCCGTGTCGGTCGATCACGTCGGCCAGGGCGGCGGGTGAGAGATATGCGAGAAGCGCCTTGCCGACGCCGGTGCAGTGGGCCGGCAGACGTCGTCCAACCTGCGACGGCATGCGCAGTGAGTGCTCGGATTCGGCCTTGTCGATGTACAGGACCTGCCCCTCATCCAGTATCGCCAGATGAGTGGTCTCGCCCGTGTCGTCGCGCAGCTGGCGCAGGTAGGGACGGGCGCGGTCGATCCAATCGACCTGGTTGAGCGCGAGCATGCCCAGCTGCCAGAGATGCATGCCGAGGTGATAGCGCCGGGTGGCTGGGTCCTGGGCCACGATGTCGCGCCGGCGAAGGGATGCGAGCAGCCGGTGGGTGGTCGCTTTCTTGAGGTTGAGGGCACGCGATAGCTCGCTCACTCCGAGCTGCGGGCCAAGCCATTCGAAGGCCTCGAGTATGTCGATGACGCGGTCGACGACCTGGGCGCCGTTCAGAGCGCGGTCGGCGGGCTCGGCAAGGTCGAGCGGCTCGGAGGAGTCCTCGATGTCTTGCGACGCGACGCGCGGCGGGCTTTTCACACGTCCTCCCGGGGCACCGTCAAAAGGTGTCGGCTAGCCGATCGTAACACCGCTCACTTGCGGTCAGATGCGGTTGACATCTGTCGCCGAGCGTTTCTAGACTTGGACCACCGTTCCACAGAGTGGAGCATGGCCATGCCGACGGCTGGCACTGTCCCGTATCGCGTCGAGGGGTTTCGATGCCTGACGGCCCTCCGCCCGACAGCCAGCCGAGCCCAGCAAGCGACGGTCGGACCCTGGCGCGAGCCGGGAGCCGACTGCTTCGCGCGCAGCAGCGGCCGAAGGCCGACTGCGGAGGGAAAACTTAGCGTGTCCACGATCTGGGCCGATCTGATGGGCAGCCAGGTGCGCTACCTCGGCTCACGCCATCGCACGCGTGTCATAGAGGCCGGCGACGGCCCGCCGCTGATCCTGATCCACGGCGTCGGTGGCCACGCAGAGGCCTATAGCCGAAACGTAACCCGGCTGGGACAGGAATTCAGGGCGATGGCCATCGACCTGCTGTGGCACGGCTACTCGGACAAGCCTCCGTTCAACGACGCCATTCCGAGCTATGCCGCGCAGGTGATCGACATGATGGACTCCGAAGGCATCGAGCGCGCCCACATCGAGGGCGAATCGCTGGGCGGCTGGGTGGGGCTGTGGATGGCGCTGGAGCATCCTGACCGCGTCGATCGGCTGGTCCTCAACACCACCGCGGGCATCCGCTTCGCCGAGGGCCACCACGCGGCGGAACGCCCGCACGAGGGACGCGAGCTGCTGCGCACGCGGAGCCTGGAGGCAATCAACAATCCGACCCCGGAGACCATCCGCAAGCGGCTCGAGTGGCTGATGGCCACACCCGATCGCGTCACCGACGAGTTGGTCGACGTCCGGCTGAGGATCTACACCGACCCGGAGGCTCAGCCTGCGTTGCGCACCGTCTTCGAAAACTCATTTGGCTTCGGCAGCGGGCCAAGCCGGCAGATCCCGGAGGAGCGCCTGGCCGAGGTACGGGCTCCGACGCTCGTGTTCTGGACCGAGAAGAATCCCGGCACGGGCCCTGATGTCGGCCGGCGGATCGCTTCGCTCATTCCGAACTCCGAGTTCTACTGTATGGATGACGCCGCCCATTGGCCGCAGTGGGAGCATCCTGAAGAGCACGACCGCGTCGTCAGCCGGTTCCTGAACGGCTGAGGACTACGAGGAGGATTGATGGATATCCGCGCCCTGTCGTACGTCGGGATCGAGGCGACCGATCTCTCCGCCTGGGAGTCGTTCTCGACCGAGCTACTGGGCATGCCAGTCACCCGACCAACCGACGACGGCGACCGAATCCTGATGCGCATGGACGAGCGCACCTATCGCTTCGATGTGCGCAAGTCCGATACCGACCGACTGGCGTGGATAGGCTGGGAGATGCCCTCCGCAGCCGCCCTCGAGGAGGCCAATCGGGAGCTCGCTAAGGCAGGCGTCGAGGTGACCCGCGGCACGGCCGAAGAGGCGAAGGATCGAGGAATCGTCGACTTCATCCACTTCAACGATCCCGCAAGCAATCGGCTGGAGCTCTTCTACGGCCAAGAAGCCGACTTCCGACCGCTGGTGATGACTCGGCCGATGAGCGGCTACCTGACCGGTGAGATGGGCATGGGCCACGCGGTGATCGGGGTGACCAACTACCGCGAATGCTTCGACTTCTACGTCAACACGCTCGGTTTCCGGGTCAGCGACACGTTCAAGAACTTCATCGCGTTCCTGCACTGCAACCCGCGCCACCACTCGCTCGCGCTGGTCGAGACGGACGAGCCCGGCCTGCGCCACATCATGCTCGAGACGAACACGATCGATGACGTGGGCACGGCCATGGATATCGCGCAGAAGCGGGGCGAGCTGACACGCACGCTCGGCCGACACACCAACGACAAGGCGGTCTCGTTCTACATCGAGACGCCCGGCGGCTGGGAGATCGAGTACGGCTGGAGCGGGCAGCAGGTCGACGACGAGGTCTGGATCGTCCGCCAGCTGGCCGGCCCAACGTCGTTGTGGGGCCACGAACTCGTGGGCGGGCGCGAATTCATGTCCACGGCGAAAGGCTGAGCTGACGCTGAGCGTGATGGCCATGGCTGCGCCGACCGACCTTGGTGCCGAGCACGAGGCGTTGATCGAGCGTTGCCGGGCGACCTTCTCGCCCGCCTCGGTGGGCGACCTGTGCTACGAGATGTCGGCGATCGCCAGCCCCACCGGCGAGGAGCTGGCACTGGCCGAATTCCTGGCCAAGCGCCTCGCTGCGGCCGGCGCGGAGGTCCGCGTCAGCCGGTTCGGCGAGGCTGGCGCAAGCCTAGTCGCGCGGATTGGCACAGCGGCCGAGGGCCCGCGGTTGTGGCTGTACGCGCCGTTGGACACGGCGTTCTCCGGGACTCCCGACGAGGACCGGCCATGGCTGGGCGATGCTCCGCGGGCCGACTTCGCACTGCCGCCACGTCGCGAGGGTGGAAAGGTGATCGGCCTGGGCGCGGAGAACCCGAAGGGATTTGCCGCAGCGGCCGTCGCCGCCTTCGAAGCCCTCGCTCCGTCCGGACTTGACCTCCGCGGCGAGATCGTCTTGACGCTGTGCGGCGGCAGCATGCCGGTGTCTTCGCGGCCGCGGTTGGGCACCGGTATTGGTCACGGGACGGGCGTCAGTCAGCTCCTGGCGGAAGAGCCAAGACCGGACTTCGCGATCGTGCTCAAGCCGGGGTACGCGGTCTCTCACGAGGAGGTTGGGTACGCGTGGTTCCGCATCACCGTGCGTGGCGCGGTCAATTACACCGGGATCAGGCACAAGGGCCCATATCGAAATCCGGTGCTGGCAGCGGCGCGCGTGATCGACCACATCGAGAAGTGGCTGCCCGAGTTCACAGTGACGAACAGCTCTGGTCTCGTCGCGCCCCAGGGCTCGATCAACGCGATCCGCGCCGGCTCACCTGACCGGGTCGCCTTTGTCCCATCGACTGCGGAGCTGGATATCGACCTCCGCGTGGCGCCGGACTCCAGTCCGGACGACGTCCAGGCCCAGCTCGAGAAGGCACTGGATCGGTTGCGCGAGACGGACCAAGAGCTTGACTACGAGCTGGTTCGGACGGTCGCCCTGCCGGGCACGAGGACGGACCCGGAGAGCTGGATCGTGCGCGCGCTCCTGCGCGCGTGGGAGGAGCTGGAGGCCAAGCCGCACGAGCCGATCGGCCGTGGCAGCGGCGCCTCCGACGCGGCGATCCTGCGCAGCAGCGGCATCCCTACGGCGCGCATCGGCCTGCCACCGCCGGCCACGCCCAACCCGTTCCCCGGCTTCTCGATGGGCGTCGCGGACGAGGTCAGCATGGCCCGGTTGGCCACACTTCTCGTCCACCCGCTCGTTGCAACGGCAAGCATGACGCGCGCCGAAGTTGGGCTTTCGTGACAGCGACGGGCGAACAACAGACCGGCGTGCGCTCGCTTGGCCGCCGCGACTGGGCGACGTGGCCCAAGTACGAGGCGGCCGTCTTCGGCTTCCGTAACTACTGGTACCCGGTGACGTGGAGCAAGAGCGTCAAGGAACGGAAACCTTTAGCTGTGGCGTTGGCCGGCGAGAAGATCATGCTCATCCGCGAGAAGGGCGTCGTCCGCGCGCTGCACGACCGCTGCCCGCACCGCGGCGTACCGCTCAGCCACCCGATGGCCAGCCAGGAGTTCGCCGGCACCTGGACGTGCTGCTACCACGGCTGGACCTTCGATCTGGAGACCGGAACGCTGGTCGCGGCGATCACCGACGGGCCCGAGTCGCCCATCTGCGGCAAGGTCGCGGTGCGCACGTACCCGGTCCAAGAGCGGCTTGGGCTGGTCTTCGTCTGGTTGGGCGACGCAGAACCGGTGGCGCTCGACGAGGACATCCCCGAGGAGCTCCTGTCGCCGACGGCCGTCGTGCTCGGGCGCATCACGACCCGGCCGGGAAACTGGCGCTTCGGTGCCGAGAACGGCTTCGACGACGGTCACGCCAAGTACCTGCATCGCAATGCGCTCTGGACGAAGCGGGTGAAGATGCCCGTCTGGAGCAAGATGCGCGTCCTGCGTGACGGGCCGTGGATCACGCGCGCCAAGGACGCGATGTTCTACGAGGCGGAGTTCCCCGGCCTCGGCGTCTGGCCACCCAAGCGCTGGTATCGCAACAGGCAGGGCAACAAGGCCAAGGTGTCGCTCCGCCTGCCCGGCACGCTGCGAGTCAAATACGAGACCTGGACGCACTTCGAATGGTGGGTGCCGACAGGTGAGGACGAGCACATCTACGTCCAGATCGCCACGATGGACCGCGGCCCGCTGGAGAACCTGCGTTTCCGCATCTATTACCGCGCCTGGGTCCGTTGGGTCTTC